>DATDPT010000096.1:0-2527 GCA_035292605.1 Acidimicrobiia bacterium | reverse complement strand
CATCATCTCGTGGGGAGACCTGTCTGAACAGGATCCTGGCGCTGCTCGGGCCAACCGCTGCCGGCAAGACGGAGGTGGCGGTGCAGGCGGCGGAGCGGATCGGAGCCGAGATCATCTCGGTCGACTCCATGCAGGTCTACGTGGGCATGGACATCGGCACCGCCAAGCCCAATCTGTTGGAGCGGAGAGGCGTGCCCCACCACATGATCGATGTCGCCGAGCCGGAGGCGGAGTTCTCGGTTGCCGACTTCCGGCGTCTCGGCCGGGAGATCCTCGAATCCTCGGAAGCCAAGATGCTGATCACCGGAGGCTCGGGTCTCCATTTCCGTGCCTTGGTCGACCCGATGAGCTTTGCCCCCACTGATGTGAAGGTGCGTGCCGAATTGGAGGAGACACCAATCGAGGAGGTGGTGGCCGAGTTGCGCAGCATCGACCCTGAGGCCGATCGGCACGTCGACATGGCAAACTCGCGCCGGGTAATCAGGGCTGTTGAGATCTGGCGTCTATCCGGCGAGACACCGAGTCAAAGGGCATCGAGCGCAGAGGCCGAGGATCTACGCCGCTACGTGCCGGAGATCGAGTTCACCGCGGTGGGCGTCGATCCGGGCGACGGGCTGGATCAACGGGTCGAAGCCCGTTTGGAGGAGATGCGCTCCGGGGGCCTGGTCGAAGAGGTGAGCGGGCTCCGCCAACGTCTGGGCAGGACGGCGCGCAATGCGGTCGGCTACCGCGAGGTCCTCGACGCGCTCGATGGGCGGTGCAGTATCGATGAGTCGTTCGAGCGAGCCGCACGCAACACGAGAAAACTGGCGCGGAGGCAGCGGACGTGGTTTCAGCGTGACCCCCGGATTCGTTGGATACCCTGGTTCGACGACGAAGCAAGTCGAATCGATCGGGTCCTGGAGGCCATGAGTTGAGTCTTATCGAGTTCACCAAAATGCAGGGTTTCGGCAACGACTTCGTGGTGATCGACGGCCCGGCCCGGCTCACGGTCGATGAGGTGACTCGCATCTGCGACCGGCGTCGCGGGGTCGGGGCCGATGGCGTTCTGGTGGTGAGCCCGGGGAACCCGGTTGCGATGGACTATTGGAACGCCGATGGGAGCCCTGCGGAGATGTGCGGCAACGGGTTGCGGTGCGTCGGTCGCTACGCAAGGGATCGTGGCTGGGTCACCGAGGATGAATTCTCGATCGACACCCCGGTTGGCCTACGCCGGGTCCGAATCCTGGCCGAGTTGATGGAGGCCGAGATGGGCACTCCGCTTCTCGAAGGCGAGGAGAAGATCGAGGGGCATTCCTACCACCTGGTTGACATCGGCAATCCGCACGCGGTGCGGGTGGTGGACGATCTCACCGAGATCGATGTCCGCACTGTTGGACCGGTGGTGGCGCAACAGGCCGGATTCGATGCGGGCTGCAATGTCGAGTTCATGTCGGTCGTCGGCGATGTGCTCACCATGCGGGTCTGGGAGCGCGGGGTGGGGGAGACCATGGCGTGCGGCACCGGCATGGCCGCCGCCGTCGCCGTCGCCCTGAAGGGTGCCGATGGCTCGATGACCGTCAATGTCCCCGGTGGGACGGGGTCGGTCGAGATCCGCGACGGCATCGCCTGGCTGACTGGGCCTGCCGAATACTCCTTCCGCGGGGTCTGGGATCAGGGGTAGCGTCGGAGGACGCTGACGACCTTCCCGATCAACTCGACGCCCTCGGTGAACACCATCGGCTCGTAGTTCGGATTCTCGGACTCGAGGATCACCTTGCCGTTCTTCCGGCGGAGGCGCTTCACGGTCGCATCCTCACCGTCGATGAGGGCTGCCACGATCTCGCCGTCTCGTGCGTCTTTCTGAGTGCGAATCGCTACCAGGTCACCGGGGAAGATCCCGGCCCCGATCATGGAATCCCCCTTGACCTCGAGCAGGAACACCGGGTCGTTGCCAACCAGGTCCACCGGCAGGGGGAGGACCTCTTCGATGTGCTCGGCGGCAAGGATCGGGGTCCCGGCTGCAATCCGGCCCAAGACCGGAACGTCGCGAATCCGATCCGAGGCACGTTTCACGGCCGACGCTTGATCATCGACCACGACGATGGCTCGGGGTTTTGTGGGATCTCTCTTGAGTGCTCCGACTTCGACCAGGGCGGAGAGATGGGAATGGACCGTCGACGGAGAGGAGAGACCCACGGCATCCCCGATCTCCCGAACCGAAGGCGGGTAGCCCCGCTCGGTCACCGTTTGACGTATGTAATCGAGAACCTGCTGTTGTCGCTCGCTGAGCACCTGACTCCTCCTCGAACTGATGTTCTGTCGAGATTAATCGAACAGGGGTTCGAAACCAAACACCTGTTCGATGGAGCCAGCGGCTCCCGGTTTGACTTGACATCGAACGTCTGTTCGATAGAGTGGCGAACGCATGTTCGATACGAACTGCATCCAGCAAAGAGCCCATCAAGACCGATCAGGAGGGAGACCGATGCAGAAAGCAACACTTCAGCTGTCCGTCCGGCTGTGCTTGCTCCTAGCCGCAGTCTGC
>DATDPT010000095.1:0-2469 GCA_035292605.1 Acidimicrobiia bacterium | reverse complement strand
GGGGGCGGCCATGGCGGCAACGGCGGTGATCCTCACGATGGTGACAAACGGTGTCTTCGGAGAGGGGGCGATCGACGCGGTCAACGACTTCTGGCTGATCGACCGGGTCAACAAGCCTGCATACCTCGGCTCCGGCTTCGTGGCCCTGACCAACTGGCATCAGGACCCTGGCTACTCCGCACTTTGGACCAACGTCTGGATCGCCCTATCCATAGTCGGTGTGGGACGGGGGGTGGTACGCGCCCCGCGCTGGGCTCCACCACTGGTACTCGGCGGTCTCGTGGTGGCGTCGATTCTGACCTACGCCCGCACCGGGTGGATGGGTCTGGGGATTGCAGTGGTGGCGGGTCTGTTCGCGCTGTGGCGTAGCGACAGGACCGCCCTTTCTCGAGGGCTGCACGCCGTTGGCTGGGGAGCTCTGGTCGCGGTCCTTCTTCTTGGCTTTCATATCGCCTTGGATCCGCCAGGTGTGGGTGGCGATGTAGACGACGCCCTCGAGTTCCGGTGGAGCTATCTCTTTGCCCTCGGGCAAATCGATGTCGGTGAGGAGGGTGTGATCGACCCCAGCCTGATCGTCGACGACAACCGACTCGAGGTTTGGCGTGAGTATGTGGCCCGGTTCGAAGCGAGCCCGATCCGTGGAATCGGGCTGGGCACGGGCTGGGGGGAGACCGGTCTCCAAGAGCCGCACAACCTCACCCTTGAACTGCTGGCCGAGACCGGGGTAATCGGCGCCTTGGGCTTCGTGGCGATGATCCTGTCCCTGGGCCGGGGCGGAGGGTCGACCGCGGGCCCGGCGATGGCGGTGGTGGCAGCCGCCTCCCTCACCCAGACCGTGCTGTTCGAGCCGGTGCTCTGGTTCACCCTTGGTCTCTGGTTGGCAGCCAGTACCTCACGAAAGGGTGTCGAAGCCACGGCAGGTGTCACATGACCGTCGGCACCGGTTTCTGCGCTCCAGCACCGTTCTCCCGGGATGCACGCGCCCCTTTGTGTTTAGGCGGCGCAATGGCCGGGTATGTGGCCCGAGCGGATGTGGTGCAGCTCTTGCTAGGGGCCGAGTTTCGGCTTTTGCCCGAAAAGGCCGTTGTGGTTGCGGTCGGGGTGGGAGCGGCTGTCACCCAGCTCGTCGGCCAGTTCCGCGTGGCTGAGACAAAGACGGCCATGTGGCGGGTGTCTCGCTCGGTCCGGGTTCAAGAGGTGCCCCAAAATGGCCGATAAAACCTCGATGCGTCGTCAGGTAGCTTGGTCCATGGCGCTGGTCGTCCTGGCCGGCGCTCTTGTTGTCGTCCCGCCGGCCCCGCCGGCCCAGGCGGTGACGATCAGCGGTGCCGGATCTGTCTACGCCGGCATCTACTCCGAGCACTTCGCTGCCGGTGGCGACCTCAACAATCTGGCCAACGCAATCGGCAAGCGGATGACCTTCGGCGGGACCTTCCACTCGGTGAACGAGAACGATGGTGTGGCCGGTAGCTGGTCCAACACCAGAGAGGCCCTCAACGAGGTGTGGAAGGGCCAGGCGACTCCATTCGCCAACCTCACCATCCCGGCGTCGGCGGCCTCAATCGCCTCCGGGGCCTGGGACGCCAAGATCAACGAGTGGGCTTCTCACATGGAGCAGTTCCTCAACATGGGAGGGGGCCGCAGCCTGGTACTGGCCCCTCTCCAGGAGATGAACGGCACCTGGACGCAATATGGCTGCGACCCGGCCAACTTCATCAATGCCTACCGCCGCATCGTGGACATCATCCGCGGCCGCGGCATCAACGAGACCAAGGTCCGTTTCGCCTTCGCCCCCAACGGGTGGACCTCACCCGGATGCGGCTCGATCGCCAGCTACTACCCGGGCAATGCCTATGCCGATGTGATCGGGATCTCGGCCTACCGCTGGGATGGTGCGGCGAGCGTCTATGAGGTGATGGGTGGGACCGTCGACCAGATCACCGCCAGCTTCCCGGGCAAGCCGATCATCATCGCCCAAACGGCTGCCTGGCCCACGGAGAGCAAGGACCAGTGGATCAGGGACATGATGTCCTGGGCCGCATCCAACCCGGCTGTGGTGGCGGTGGTCTACTTCAACCTGAACAAGGAGACCGATTGGCGAGTGTGGATCCCGCCGACGGTGAACCCCGGCTGGAGGGACGGCGTCCTCGCCGCGGGGACCAAGTACCAGTGGCCGCTGCGGGATTGGTTCCAACCCGGTCAACTCAACTTGAGCCTCAACTCGGGCGTGACCCTTTGCAACGGCAACTCGGACTGTGATACCGCCGCCTTCCAGGACGGCGGAGGCCGGTTCAACATCTGGTCCTTAGCCACGAGCGGGATCGTGGAGACCTCTTTCGTCTATGGGAATCCGGGGGATGTTCCGTTTTCGGGGGATTGGGACTGTGACGGGGTGGAGACCCCTGGGTTGTATCGGCGTTCGGATGGTTATGTGTATTTGAGGAATTCGAACAGCGAGGGGGTGGCGGA
>DATDPT010000094.1:0-16348 GCA_035292605.1 Acidimicrobiia bacterium | reverse complement strand
CCCGACTGACCAGGGAGGCGTGCGAGTGAAGTGGCTCCTCAGTTTGTTGGTGACCGGGGCGGCCCTCTGGGTCGCGGTCAGCATCGTCCCCGGCTTCGAGTTCAGTGGCACGATCTGGGTCTTCATCGGTTTGACCATCGTTTTGTGGGCGGTGAACGCCGTGGTCAAACCGATCATCACACTGTTGAGTCTCCCGATCGTGGTACTGACTCTGGGTCTGTTCCTACTGGTCGTGAACGCCATAGCGCTGCAGATAGTGGTCTGGCTGGCGGCGCCGGAACGCCTCGACCTCGGTCTCACCTCGACCGGTTTCTTCTGGGCGACCTTCCTCGGGGCCCTCACCATCAGCCTGGTGAGTCTCATCCTCGACAAGGCCCTGAAGACCTGATCGGAGGGGCTGACCTCCGACTAGAAACACCGGGATCGCCTTACGACGATCCCGGTGTTGTGCTCCCCGGGGTTGTATCGGATTTTTCGAGTCAAAGCTGGAGTGCCGCCTCACGGGAATTGCCTTACCTCACCGAGGATTCCGACCTCGCCGAAGATCTGGATCTCGGGATCACTCCGGGTGTGGATGATGTCCCCGGTTTCGAGATCCACGACGTCGATGGCGGTTTGCTGGCCCCAGGACGTCACGTATCCGATTTGCGAATCCTTGCTGAAGGAGAAGGCACCGTAGAACCGGTTCGGTTGGTCCGGGCCGTGATGGGCGATCAGTTCTAGGCCCAGGGGGTCGATGACATACAAACCGGATGATCCTGATTCATCGGTGCTGGGACCGTAGTTGTAGCTTTGACCGGTGGCGAGCAGGCGATCACCAGCGGATGAGAGATAGACCTCCGATATCGGGGCATCCAGCCGATCGACCACCTCCCAAGTTTCGGTGTCGATGGCTTTGATCCCAGTTGAGATAAGAGTCTCAGTCCAGCCTTCATCAATGGCCTCGAATGTCTGAACCGCAGTAGCCACATAGAGGGATCTTCCGTCCCGGCCCAGGACCGCTATCCGTCGACCAATCGAAAAGGGGCCGTCAGCGGTCGGAATCGAGCCCTCATTGCCAAACCTGTGCTCGGTGACCTCGAATGTGGTGGGATTGACCTCGGTGACAACGTCTTGATTGGCGTGGACGATCAAGACCCGGGACCGGTCGTCGTCCCAAACCACCGCCGGGTCGGCAAAGAGCCTTGCAGGCTCCATCTCGCCGAGGTCCAACTCCGCGATGATCCCTACCTCGACACCAGGCAGGGGAATCTCGGTGACCAATCCCGTCGAAAGGTCCACGGTCACGACGACCGCCTCTCCTCTGTCGTCTCTATTCGGAGTATCGAGCCCGAAGATCAGAGCGAGCCCGTCGTGGATATGGAGCTGGTACCAGTACAACGATGACGGAAGATCCGCTATGACCTCCGGTCGAATCTCACCGGGGACCAATCGACTCAGGTGAAAGCTGGGCGATGGATCGTTTATCAGGTAGATGGTCCCGTCGTCGGTGACGTGGAGCGGCGTGTCGATGGACGGGGTCCAGGTCGTGGCCACCTCCCAGTTGTCAATGTCGATGAGACGGAGCTCCACCAGGTCCCGGTTGTCATGGCCGACACTGAGGGCAATCCATGAGCCATTCTCAGATGTGGTACCCCAGAACCAATCGCCCATCGGGATCGGCTCGAAACCCTCGAGTGGCTCCAGGGTGAGCGGGTCCACCCGATAGCTCGAAGCTCGTTCGACGTCGACCGTCGTGGTTGTCCGAGCCTGGGTGGTGACAGTCGTGGAGGGAGCAAAGCTGTCGGGTGGGGCCAGTGGCTCGGTGGTCGCGGTGACCTCGGGACGGGTGCAGGCGAAGGTGACGGCGATGAGCGCAATCACACCGAGCAGGGTGCTTAGTGACGTCATGGGAGGTCTCCCGATTACAACGGTATCAACGGTCGTCGGGGGACAGTCGTTCCCCCACGGCTACTTCTTCTTGGAGAGGTCCCCGATGATCTGCTGTGAGGCGAAGCGGCCGGGGGCGCCCATCACGCAGCCGCCGGGGTGGGTGCCCGACCCGCACTGGTAATAGCCCTCGATCGGGGTCCGGTATTGGTTCCAGCCCGGGGCGGGGCGGAAGAAGAACATCTGGGGGGCGAGGAACTCGCCGGCGAAGATATTGCCCTCGGTAAGCCCCACGGTGCGCTCGATGTCGAGGGGGGTGACCACCTCACGATGCAGCACCAGGTCCCCGAACCCGGGGAAGAACGACTCCAGGGTGGCCTGCACCGTGTCCCCGAACCGGTCCCTCTCGGAGTCCCAGTCGCTCTCCTTCAGGTGATAGGGGGCGTATTGGATGAAGCAGGACATCACCGCCTTTCCCGGAGGCGCCATGTCGGGGTCGACGTTGGACTGGATGCAGCCGTCGATATAGGGCTTCTTGGAGTACCAGCCGTACTTGGCGTCGTCGAAGGCATGCTCCAGGTAGTCCAGCGATGGGCCCATGTTGATGAAACCGCGGTATTGATCGGAGCGCCCCGGCAGGGCGGGGTAGTTGGGGTTGGCGTCGAGGGCGAAGTTGACCTTGGCCGAGGTCCCTTGGAACTTGAAGCGCCGGATGTTTTCCACCAGGTCGGTGGGCAACTCGCGGGGATCGACCAACTCCATGAAAGTGCGGCGGGGGTCGACGGCACTGACCACCGTCTTGGCCTCGAGCTCGGTCCCGTCCTCGAGCATGACTCCGGTGGCCCGCCCGTTCTTGGTGATGACGTGAGCCACCGGGGACTCCAGTCGGATTTCCGCTCCGAACGACTCAGCAGCCCGGGCCAGCACCTGGGTGAAGCCGCCATTGCCTCCCTTGTGGAAGGCCCACGAGCCGTAGGCGCCGTCGTGCTCGCCGAACGAGTGATAGAGCAGTACCAGACCCGATCCCTGGGACCGGGGCCCGACCTTGGTCCCGATTATCCCCGATGAGGCGTGGAGACCCTGCATGATGTCCGACTCGAAGTAGTCCTCGAGGATGTCGGCGGCGCTGCCGGTCAAGAGCCGGATCAGGTCGTGGAGCACATTCGGGGGCAGATCTGCGAGATAGGAGCCGATGGCTGCCAACCGGGCCCGCTCTTCGGGGTCCTTTGAGGTGATGTCAGGCGGAATGGAGTCCATCAGGGGTCGGATGGCGTGGACCGCTTGCTCCATCATGTGCCCGTAGGCGTCGTAGGCGTCGGCGTCGTGCGATGAGTGCCTGGCGATCTCGTGGTGGTTCTCGTTCTTGTCGGCCCCCAAGAGCAGGTAGTCGCCGTTCTCCATCGGGGCGAAGGTTGACGGCATCAACAGGGGCATGAACCCGTGCTTGGTCAGCTCCAGCTCGTGGATGATCTCGGGGCGGAGCAGGCTCAGCGCGTAGGAGAAGGTGGTGAAGCTGAAACCCGGATGGAGCTCCTCTGTGATCGCTGCCCCTCCCACCAGATGACGTCGTTCCAGGATCAGAGTGCTCAGACCGGCCTTGGCCAGATAGGCGCCGTTGACCAGCCCGTTGTGACCACCGCCAATGACGATCGCGTCGTACTTGGGCTTCTCGGCCATCGCTACCTCACGCAGTCTTTCTCGGCGGGTTGTAGAAGGGAACCCGGGTCACTTCAGCGTCCACCATGTCGTAGCGGTGGTCGATGGTGACCTCGAGGCTGACCTTGCTGCCCAGCTTGGCGTGGTCCGGTCGAATCCGGGCTATCCCGATGTGTCGCTGCATCATCGGGGAGTAGACGAAGCTCGGGGTGTAGCCGATCCGTTTGACCTTCTCGTCGTAGAGCATCATCCCGCCATGTTCGGGGGTGTGGTCCTTGGGTGGGACCAATCCACGGCCGTTATAGACCCGGTTCCAGTCCTCCCAGTCCACCATTATCCCCACCGTCCGCCACCGAGAGGTTCCCTCGGCCAGCTCCTTCTCAATGGCGCGGCGCCCGATGAAGGCCCGGTCGTCGGTTTCGAGGTCGCGCAGCATCCATGACATCCCCAACTCGATGGGCGTGGTCCGCTGGTCGTCATTCCAGGCGTAGCGAGAAGAGTGGAAGTCGACGTCGATGAGGACCAGGCCGGCCTCGATCCGGCTGATGAGGAGGGCGGTCTGGCCTGCGGGGATCACGCCCATGGGAGCGCCGATCTCTTCCACCGCGTCCCAGATGTCGACGGCGTCATCGCTCTCCACCCAGACCTCGTACCCGAGGTCGCCGGTGTAACCGGTCCGGGAGACGGTGACAGACGCGTTGCTGATCTTGGCCGGGGTGAGATGGAAATAGCCGATGCTCTCCATTTCGGGGGCAAGGGTTTTGAGGATCTCCCGGGCGTAAGGGCCCTGGAGGGCCAGGGCGCCGTAATCGTCGGAGACATCGGTGATCTCAACCGACTCGTGCCCGATCAGGTCCCGGAAATAGGCGAGGTTGGGCTCGGCGGCGGTGAGCAGGAACTCGTCTTCAGAGAGCCGGAGGATCACCCCGTCCTCGACGACATAGCCGGCGTTGTCACACCAGATGGTGTAGTGGGCCTGACCGGGACGACACTTGCGGATGTCCCGGGCCAGCACGCCGGAGAGGTAGTGCTCGGCGTCACGACCGATGATCCGGTACTTGTAGAGGGGAGAGGTGTCGATCATCGCCGCCGCATTGCGAATGGCGAAATACTCGAACTTCTCAGAGCTCTGATACTTGTCGGTGGCCAGGTACCCCGACCATTGACTCCACAAACCGGTCTGGTTGGCGGCGCTGGTCCGCGGGTGAAACGGCGTCTCACGGATCAATGGCTACCTCGGGTCGGTGGAGGCAGGTTAACCCGTCGTCAGCGACCTCCGGCCAGGAAAGGCGGGGTTTTCTGAACCGTCGTTCAGGGTTCCGCTGCTACCGTCCGAAGACGTGTCGACCTTTCTCAGCTCTGCCGAACGCGTCCTGCAAACCCGCGCCAGGGACTTCATCGACGAGTTGATCCCCTATGAGGTCGAAGCTGAGATGAACCGCGGCGAGCTCTCCCCTGAGGTGGCCAAAGCCCATCACGAGAAGGCTCGGGCCCTGGGGTTTGTCTCGATCAACATGCCGGAGAGAATGGGTGGTCCCGGGTACGGAATGCTGGAACAGGCGTTGATCCAGGAGCAAAGTGGCCGGGTCACCAACGCCCTGGGTTGGGTGGTCTCGACCGGGCCGTCGTGGATCACCGAGGTGGTGACCGACTATCAGATGGAGCGCTGGATCCGTCCCACGGTCGACGGTGACATCCACGAGTGTTATGCCATCACCGAGGAGGGCGCCGGCTCGGATGTCGACGGAATCGAGGCAACGGCCCGCGCCGACGGTGACAACTACGTTCTCAACGGGACCAAATGGCACGTGACCTCGGCCAACCTCGCCGCATATGTGTTCTTTCAGGCCAAGCTCACCGATGGCCCCCACGCCGGCGGTCACGTCCTGTTCTTCGTCGACATGGACGCATCCGGAGTCGAGTGCATCCGGGTGCCCGAATACAGCCATACCTACGGGCATCATCATTGGGAGATGAAGTTCAGCGATGTCAGGGTGCCGAAGGAGAATCTGGTCGGCTCCGAGGGCGATGGGATGAGCTTCTCCCACGCCTGGTTCCGCTACGAGCGGCTGATGATCGCGGCACGTTGTTGCGGGGCGGCGGAACGTCTGATCGAGGAGGCCACCGTTTTCGCCGAGCAGCGACAGGCGTATGGATCGAGCATCGCCGACTACCAGGCGATCCAGTTCATGCTCGCCGACTCGCTGACCGAGTTGTGGGCGGCGCGGTTGATGACTTACGAGACGGCCCGGGGCATCGACGCCGGGGTGGACCTCAAGGTGCAACACGCCCAATGCTCGATGTCGAAGCTCTACGGCTCGGAGATGGCGAACCGGGTGGCGGACCGGGCGGTGCAGATCTTCGGGGGCCGGGGCTTCATGCGGGAGAACGTGGCCGAGCGCTTCTTCCGTGAGCTGCGGGTGGATCGGATCTGGGAGGGCACCTCGGAGATCCAGCGAATCATCATCGCCGATCAGCTCCGGAAGCGGGGAGCGGTCACCCTGACCGGGTAGGTTCCCCACCACCCATTCTGGCGCGGAGATCTCGACCCATAGGTCGAGATCTCCGCGCCAGAATGTGCCAGAAACCAGGGGGTTTGAGCTATTAGCTCGCTTCGCCGATTCTCCTGCCCACCGCGGCCACCGACTTCGTGATCAACTGCTCGAGGACCTTGCGGTCGATGTCGTCGAGACGTTTCACATAGAGACAGGACTTTCCGGTGCTGTGCTTCCCCAGCTTCGAGAGCAGTGTGCTGTACTCGGAGAACCCGTCCATGATGTAGAGGGTCAGAGTCCGGCTGCGGGGAGCGAACCCCACCTTGAACCATTCCAGGGGAGCGCCGGTCCTGGTCTGGTAGGGATAGGTGCCGGAGCCGACGATGCTGTCACCCCACATCTTCGGCTTCTCCCCGGTGATGGCCCCCATCAGCTTGGCGAGTTCCTTCGAGTCCTTGCACTGACCCTCGTCTTTGATGCCGTTGAGGAACTGGGCGACGCTGGCGGTTGTCTTCTTGGTCTTCAGCTCGGCCATGGATCCAACCTATCAGCCCGGAAACGGCCCTAGTGGAGTTCTCGTTGCGGCACGGTGGGGACCACCAGGCCTTCGCCGAGGTAGGCGCGGGCCATCACCCCGAGGAACTGGTAGACGGTTCCCTCCCACCGGCTCAGCGGCCCGGGCCGGTAACCGCGGTTGCGCATCCCGCGCTGGACTCCCTCGCAGGCGGACCAATCCTCGCGGTTGGTGATGTCCCAGAAGTCCGTGGCGTACGAGGGGTCGAAGTCGGGAAGGTCGTAGGCCTCCGGCGGGAACAGCCAGGCGCATTCGATGAAGGTCCGGTCGACGTCGATCGGAGTCAAACGGTGCGTCATCACATAGTCGGGATGGAGCGACAGCAACAGGTTGGGGGTAACCGTGATGTACCAGATGTGCCGGGCCTGCTCGTCGTCGATCTTGCGGAAGTTGACACCCTGTGAGGCGCCGTCGAGTGACATGGTCACCGCGTGCTCTTTCAGGTCCATGGTCCCCCCGAGCCACATTCCGGTTGGGATGTGATCGAAGCCACTGTCCGGTGGAGTCACCTCACAGAGCTCGGGATGGATGTTTGAGCAGTGGTAGCACTCGTTGTAGTTCTCGACGATGACCTTCCAGTTGGCATTGACCTCGTAGGAATGAGTCGCGGCCGTGATCAAACGTTCTGGTTCGTAGTGGGAGATGATGTCGGCGAGATTGCCGAAATGTGTGGCCAGCGATGGCGCCGAACCGGAAAGGTCCACAAAAACCCATCCTCCGAGGACGTCGACGCCCATCGAGATCAGCGGGAACTCGCCCATATCGAACGTAGGGCTCTGGGTGAAGGTGGGCGCAGCCCGGAGACTGCCGTCCAATCGGTACGACCAGGCGTGATAGGGGCAACGAATGAGTAGCACGTCGATGGCGTCGCCGACCGGGGCCAGCTCATGACCGCGGTGCCGGCAGACGTTGGAGAAGGCGCGCAGGGTGCCGTCCTCGTCCCGAACCAGCAGGACGCTCTCTTCGCCCAGTTCGACCGACCGCATCTGACGCGGTGCCACGAGCTCCTCGAGACGGCCGACGCAGACCCAGGTCCTCTGCCAGAGGTTTGCCTTTTCCCAGGCCAGCACTTCGGATGAGGTATACGCGGCCGCCGGAAAGGTGAGGTTTTGCCCGAAATCGTCGATGACCTTGCGAAGCTGGAGCTGGTCGAGCGGCGCAGTTGTCATCGATTCTTCCCCTTCTTCTCGGTCGGTGAGCCTGATCCTGCGACTGCAGACCCCGGATTCGGCGGGGATGCTCCCGGTGCCCAGTGTATCCTGAACAGCGAGTCAGGTTACCCGAAAGGAAGGTGACTCATGCTCGCCGCCGAGGATCGGATGTCCACAATCTTGGACGATCTGATCGAAGAAGAAGAGCGGACATTCATCGAGCGATCCCCCGAAGCCACACGGCTGGATTCGGTCGCCAGAAGGTCATTGGCCGGGGGAGTCACTTCCAGCTGGCAGATCTCACGCCCCCAACCGATCTGGATCGATCGAGGTCTCGGATCACGAGTATGGGACGTCGACGGCAACGAATATGTCGACTTCCACGGCGGATACGGCGCCATGCTCGCCGGCCACGCCCACCCCGCGGTGGTGGCAGCAGTCTCCGAACGGGTCCGCAAGGGAACCCATTTCGCCCAACCCACTACCGACGCCATCGTCGTCGCCGAGGAGCTTTCCTCGCGTTATGGCTTTCCCTTGTGGCGATTCGGCAACTCGGGCACCGAAGCCACCATGGACGCGGTCCACTTGATGCGGGCGGTGACAGGTCGAGATCTGATCATCAAGTTCGAAGGCGCCTATCACGGACATCACGACTCGGTGATGGTCTCGGTTTGGAATGAGGACGACCTGGGGCCCGAGAAGCGCCCGGCGAGCATGCCGGCGGGAAGCGGGATCCCCGACGCCATAGTCCAGCTGACCCTGGTCGCCACATTCAACGAGCTGGAAGTGGTTTCGATGCTCTTCGAGGAGCATCCGGGCCAGATCGCTGGGGTGATCATCGAGCCCATCCTCCAGAACTGCGGGGTGCTCCTTCCCGAAGAGGGGTTCCTGGCCGGGTTGAGGGAACTGACCCGGAAACACGACGCCCTGCTCACCTATGACGAGGTGAAGACGGGTCTCACCGTCGGCAAGGGCGGCGCCACCAGGCGATTCGGGGTCCAGCCCGACATCGTCTGTCTCGCCAAGGCACTTGGCGGAGGGCTGCCAATCTCGGCTTTGGGTGGCACCGAGGAGGTCATGTCCTACATCGTGCGCGGTGACTATGACCAGGTGGGGACCTTCAATGGCAACCCCTTGAGCATGGCCGCCGCCAGGGCGATGCTCACCGAGGTCATGGTCGAGGAGAACTATCGGCACCTGGCTCACATCCAACAGCGGATGGAGAAGGGAGCCAACGAAGTCATCGGGCGACACCAATTGGCGGCTCATGTCGCCACCGCGGGCGCCAAGGGCAGTGTCATCTACTCGCCGCAGCCGCTGCGCACCTATCGCGACTTCCTCGAAGTCGACGGGCGCTTCGCCCAGGCGGCCTGGCTCTACCAATTCAATCGTGGTGTGTTCCTCCCGCCATGGGGCAAGGGGGAGCAGTGGCTGGTCTCAGTGGCTCACGCTGACGACGACATCGACCGCTACCTGGAGACATTGGATGCCTTCGCGGCGGTCATCACCCGATGAACCGGACTTAGACTCGATCGCCTGATGAGCGGTGTCGTGGAACTCGTCGATCTGGAGAAGAGCTTCGGCGAGGCGGCGGCTGTCGACAGGATCAACCTCAAGGTCGAGGATGGGGAGTTCTTCTCTTTGCTGGGGCCCTCGGGTTGTGGCAAGACGACAACGCTTCGCCTCATCGCAGGGTTCGAGCGCCCTGACGCCGGAGCAATCCTGATCGATGGGGTGGACCAGGCCGGCACCCCTCCTCACAAGCGGCCGGTGAACACCGTGTTCCAGAGCTACGCCCTTTTTCCCCACATGAACGTGGCGGACAATGTGGCGTTCGGCCTCCGTTATCAGAATGTGTCCAAGGCCGAGCAAAAGAAGAGTGTGGCAGAGGCCCTGGAGCAGGTGAGGCTGACTGGCATGGAGTCACGGAGGCCGACGCAGCTGTCAGGTGGTCAGCAGCAACGTGTCGCCCTCGCCCGCTCCCTCATTCTCAACCCGTCGGTGTTGTTGCTCGACGAGCCACTGGGCGCTCTCGACGCCAAGCTGCGCAAGGCGCTCCAAGTTGAGTTGAAGCGCCTCCAGGAGGACCTCGAGATCACGTTCATCTATGTAACCCACGACCAGGAGGAGGCCCTCACCATGTCCGACAGGATGGCGGTGATGACCGAGGGCAAGATCGAGCAACTCGGAACTCCTTCCGAGATCTACGAGACACCGACCTCGAGCTATATCGCCGACTTCCTCGGGGTCTCCAACCTGATGTATGCGGATGCTGTCGGAGTCGGACGGATCTCACTTGCCGGGCGCGAGCTGAGCTGTGTCGATAAGGATGGCGCCACTGGCGAGGTAACCGTCAGCATCCGGCCGGAGCGGGTAGAGATCCATCCTCCCGATCATGGTGGCGACAACCTCCTTTTCGGCGAGATCGAACGGGTGGTCTTCGCCGGCCCCTTGCTCAATGTCCTGGTCACAGTCGAGGAGGTGGGAACGATTCAGGTGACCGTTCCCAACCAAGGCGGCTCGTTCCGTTGGGACTGGCCGGACAAGGTGGCGCTTCACTTCCCGACCGAGGCGCTGCGGATCGTTTCCGAGACCGGAACCGCCACCGAGGAGCTCGATGCCGATCTGGCGGAGGAAGACGAGGCGTAGGCGGCCACAAGCTTGGCGCCGATCGCCCCCAGCTCTTCTTCTAACTCCTCAGGCGCTTCGATCACGAGTTCCCAGGGGAGTCCGAGCAGGTAGCGGGCCAACCAGTTGATGTCGTCGGCTCCGATGATCAACCGGCATTCGCCGGCGTCCACCTTCTCCAACGCCCCAACCGTGGTCGGGATCACCTGACGGGCCCGTTCGACTGTGGTCTGGAGGCGAATCACGCCGCGATGGGTGTAGGCGTCGATGGCCACCCCACGCTCGACCAGATCCACGGGATCCGGCTCCGGGCGACGGGTCGACCGCATCCCGGTCGCTTTTGGCGCTGAGACCCGGTCCAGCCTGAAGGTACGCCATGCGTCGCGGTCGAGGTCGAAGGCGACCAGATACCAGCGCCTCCCGGTGTGAACCAGGCGAAGCGGCTCTGCGTGTCGCTCCGAAGATCGGCCCTCGCTGTCGACGTACCCGAACCGCAGTCGTTGCTGAGATCGGGCGGCTGACGCCGCAATTGCCAGCGCGTTGTGATCGGCCCGCGAGGCCGAACTGGAAACCGTGGAGACGGTCGCCACCGAGATGTCCTCGAGCCGGGTGCGCAGTCTTGGAGGCAAGACGTGCTCCAGTTTGGAGAGGGCGGACAACGATGCGTCTTCCAGACCGCCAACGGCGGTGGCGGTCGCCACTCGTAACCCGAGGGCCACCGCCAACGCCTCCTCGTCGTCGAGGAGAAGTGGTGGCAGCTTGCCTCCCGCCCCCAGCCGGTAACCACCTCCCGGCCCCGCCATGGCCTCCACCGGGTAACCGAGATCGCGGAGCCTGGCGATGTCACGTCTCACCGTTCGAGGGGTGACTTCGAGCCTTCGCGCCAGGTCCTCGGCGGTCCAGTCGATCCGCCCTTCCAGCAGGCCAAGCAGTTTGAGAAGTCGCTCTGCGCTGTCCATCCATATGGCATTTTAGCGATTATGCGGACAGAAGCTGTCCGCATTTCCTTTTACGATGGCAAAGGTCCAAGAGAAGGGAAAAGAGGTGCATCCTTTCATTAGTTACGAGATAGCGAAGGGAATGGTTGAGGAGATGAGGGCTATCTCTGAGAAGAGATACTGGTCGCGTCGGGCCAAGCGAGAAGTGGAATCGTCACCCCCGTCCTGGGACGCCGACGTGATCCAGCTCATGGTGAGGGACAATGAAGGCGAGCAAGAGAAGGTCGGTGCCTGAGAGTGGACTGGGCCGTCTCCGTTGAGGTCGGTGAAGGTGCTCTGATCGCCAGACCCCTGACACCGGAGCGATTCGGCGACATCGAGGCGGTCTTCGGCGAGACGGGCGTGGCTCGACATTGCTTCTGCAATCACTGGCGCCGCCCCGACGGAGGCTTCTCCGACAATCGTTCAACTCGGGACCGGTTTGCCGACCGGGTCAACGAGGGCCGGCCGCCGGGGCTGATCGGATATCTGGATGAGGTCCCCGCGGGATGGGTCCAGGTGGGCCCCCGGGACGAGTTCCCCACGATCGGGAGGTCCCGTCTCCTCAGACCGATCGACGACGCCGAGACCTGGTCGATCAACTGTTTCGTGACCAGGGTCGGGTACCGGCGCCGGGGCGTCGCCACCGCCCTGTTGACCGCAGCGAAGGCATTTGCCCGAAACCAGGGCGCCCATCTGGTCGAGGGTTACCCGGTCGACGGGGAGCGCACCTCGGCGGTCGACTATTTCACCGGAACACTGGGGATGTTCCAGGAGGAGGGGTTTGTCGAGATCCTGCGCCGCAACCCGACACGGCCGGTTGTTCGGGTTCAGATCTAACGCGTGGCGGGGTGCCCTCCGACTTCGCCGGTACTCCCCGTTCGCCTGCGGCGCCCCCCTCCCGGCTTTGCCGGCTCTCCCCCCAACGCTCACTTCGCTCACTGGGGGGAGAAATGCTCACTTCGTTCGCTGGAGGAGAGCGTCTCCTCCCCCAGGAGCGCAGCGACGTTGGGGGAGGTAGCCCGGAGGGCCGGAGGGGGCACCTCCGGACCCATGGTGGGTGCCCTCCGACTTACAAATCGAAGCCGGCCACCGACTCCAGTGCCGACCCTCCTTCGCCACCACGCCTGTTCAACGCCCGGAACAAGAGGCCGGCGATGGCCACCGCCACGATCGTGATCACCATGAGGATGGTGGCGAGGGCATTGAGTGACGGAGGTGGTGCCAGCCGAGCCCCCGAGTAGAGCTTGACCGGGATGGTGACCGAATCCGCTCCACCGATCAGGAATTGGCTGATGACGAAGTCGTCGATCGAGATCGCAAACACGATGGCGAAGCTCGCCAAGAGCGCCGGGGCAAGTAGGGGGAGCAGCACCCGTCGCATCGCTTGGAACTGGGACGCACCGAGATCCATGGCGGCTTCCTCGTAATCCCTCCCAATCGCAAACAGGCGGCCTCTGACGATGATCACCACGAAAGATATCGAGAAGGTGACATGCCCCAGGAACTGGGTCCACGTCCCGAATGGAACGAAGTCGTACACCTTGTCGAACACCAGGAACAAAGCAACGCCCATGACGATCTCTGGAGTCACCAGTGGGATGAGCATCAAGAGATTGGAGGCTTTCACCCCTCGCCCTCGCCATCTCGCCAAACCAAGGGCAAGGGCGACACCAATCGGGGTTGCCACCAACATCGTCAGGACCGCGAGCTTGACACTCTGGTTGAGTGCGAACCGCAGTGACTGGTCATATAGCACCGACTCGGCAGCGGCCGGGTCACCAACGTACCAGCGGGTGGAAAAACCCTGCCATGTGCTCCGCGATCGGCCGGAGTTGAACGAGAACTGAACGGCAATCGCTACCGGGATGATCGACCAGAGGACATACAGCAGAGTCACAAGTGGCAAGAACCTCGACTTTCCCCAGGGGTTCGTGAAAGCCGATTTGACCGACCGCGTAGTTCTGCCTGCAGTCATCGACGAGCCTCCGCGGAGGCACGGTTTATCGACCGAAGGTAATACACCATGAGACCGCCGACGAAGATCATCAAGACGATGGTCAGAGCCGCGCCCGCGGCACCCCCGCTAGTCGTCTGATTTATGAACGAGTCGATGGTGTTCCCGTACATCCGGGTGCGTGGCGAGCCCGACAAGAGGTTCGGCGTGTAGTAGTCGCCGAACATGGGGAGCATGATGATCACCAGCCCACCAAGGACACCGTTTCGTGAGAGGGGCCAGGTGACACGCCAGAAAGTCTGGGAATTGCTGGCTCCCAGGTCACGGGAGGCTTCGAGTGTGGCGTCGTCGATCCGGTCGAGGGCCGCGAACAAGGGGAGAATGAAAAAGGGGATGTATCCGTAGACAAGCCCGAGGATGACAACCAGATGCTGGCCGGCGAGCCACTCCGGGGGGTTGTCGATGTTGAACCAGGACAACCAGGTGTTGATCTGACCGTCGGGGCTCAACAGATTGACCCACGACATCATCCGCATCAGGTAGTTGATCCAAAACGGTGCCAGGATCAAGAGCAACCACAACCATCTCCACCGCCCGGCCTTGCGTGAAACGAAATAGGCAACCGGGTAACCGATGAGAACGCAGAGGACTGAGGCGATGAGGACATAGCCGAGAGTCCTTAGGGCAATGACCCCCAACTGGCCCCCGAAGAGGTCGGCGAACACCTCACCGAAGACGGTCGGGTCCCAGTAGATCGGGTTCCATTCCGGGGTGGCTCGTTGCAGGATCGGGTCGAGTTGGCCCATCGCAACGGCGAAGACGGCGTAGAACGGGACCAGGAAGAACAACGCCAACCAGACCACCCCGGGGAGGGCGAAACCCGGCCACACCCATCGTTTCTGCCCGACGGTGGCGTATTCGGCGCCCGAGGCAAGGTTGGTGGGCATTGCCGGCTATGCCACCGGCTCAGCCACCCGAGTTGGCCCTATTCCACTGGTCATTCCACAAAGTCTCCGTAGCCGCATCGAGCGGGCCTTGGACCCAGGCCGTGTCCAGCTCGAAGTCCTCGGGCGCCACCAGGGCCGATTCGAGGTGCGGCAGCAACCATTCCTCGCTGATCAGAAACTCGGCAGTGAGACCGTTTTGTGGTGGCTGGTAACCGACGTACTCGAAGTTCTTCAACGCATTGGTCTCATTGAGCATGTAGTCGAGGAACATATGGGCCAAGACCGGACGCGCCGAGCCTTTGAGGACTGTCATGGTGTCGTTCGATATCGGCCCGTTTACGTTCGATCCTGCGCTCTTGGCCGGCCACAGATAGCGTGTGGTCCCTTGATCGACCCCACCCGGCCAGAAGTATTGAGAGTTGACTAGGTCACCAGACCAGGCCTCGTGGATCGCGTATCTCCCCTCCGGCAGACCCGCATAAGAGCCGTCGATCCGGTATCGGATATCCACCAGATCGATCAACTCGACGAGGGCGTCACCGGCCGCGATCAATTCGGCCTCGGTGGCCTGGGATGGGTCAGAAACCCCGTTGCGGAACAGAGCCAGCGGGATGACGTCGGTGAAAGAGTCGAGCATCCCGATCACACCACGGTATTTCGAGTTCCAGAAGACGTCCCATGGGTTCGCCTGACCCTCGATGTCCGCACTGTCGGCCAGGTCGACCCGCCAACCGATACCCGTGGTGTACGTCACATAGGGCACCGAGTATCGGGACCCCTGGTCGTAGTAGGGGTCTGCCAACTGTGGCCACACGTTGGCATCGAGATTTGTGAGGTAGTCGTGATTGAGAGGCTGGATCAGAGCGGCGGCCACCGCGACCGGGACCCGTTGTGAGGTGGGGAACCAAACGTCGAATTTGACCTCACCGGACGAAAGCCGCGCCAGGGCCTCCTCCTCGTTGACGAACGTGGTCTCCGTGATCTCCACTCCCAGGGCCTCCTCGGCGAGAGGGATGATCTCGGGGTTGATGTAGTCCTCCCAGTTGTAAAGCAACAAGGGACCGGCCTCGGGAGACAACCCCGACTCGATCGCCGGGTTGTCGTCGAATAGCGGTTGCTGGACTGGGTTGGCCGGCGTGCCGACGGCCAACTCGGCCACATCACCGGCGTCTCGTCTGGCGCAGGCCGCGAGCAGAGAGGGCAGGACCGGCAAGGTGACACTGAGCAGAGCCGCTCTTTGGATGAAGTCTCGACGGGTGTAGACCCGTTTCCGGGTCTGAGGGTCCCAGTTCTCCCGTGGGTGATACACCATGGTCTATTCCTCGTTCAGCCGAACGCCGATCCTAAACCGTCATTCAGTCACGTTGTGTCCGAAACCGTGGTTTTGAGAGCCAGGTCGAGGAAGCCATTGGCGAGGTCACGCATCCGATCGGCATCGACTGTCGGATCGCCGAGCATGACCTCGATGGCGAGGCCGTCCAACATGGCCGCGAGCTGGATTGCGAACTCCGCCGAGTTCACGGCGCGGAACTCGCCGCTGGCGATGCCCTCGTCCACGATGCCCGCAATCTGGGCCCGCCAGGCCTCGTCGAGCCTGGCTCGGGCCGCTGCCAGAGACAGGTCGTGACGTGACATCTCCCACGCCGCAGGCCACAGCGTCCAACCGTCGGTCGCTCCTTTGGTGCGGGAGGGTCGAGGGCAGCTGGCTTCGATGAGGACGGCCAATTTCTCCACCGCATTGTGCGCACCCTCGAGCTCGTCTTTGACCGACTCGTGGAATAGCTGGTCCTGATAGATCAGCGCTTCGGTGAGCAAGGCGGCTTTGGAGGGGAAGTAGTAGAGGATGAGCGCCGGGCTGGCCCCAATGTTGTCGGCGATGTCGGCGATCCTCGTCTCGCACAGCCCCCGTTCGGCGATTGCGGCGCTGGCGGCGGCGAGTATGTCCTGGCGTCGGCTTTCGGTCAGGGACGGTCTCGGGCTCACGGCGACGATATTGGCACAATGATGAGGCCCGTTGCCACCACAGCCACGCCCCCGGTACGCTGAACCGCCGTTCAGGATGAGCCAACCATGATGTCACTCGATCCGATGCTC
>DATDPT010000093.1:0-8043 GCA_035292605.1 Acidimicrobiia bacterium | reverse complement strand
GGATCTGGTTGCCGCCAACAACCTCTCCAACCCGGACCTGATCCGCCCTGGCCAAGTGTTGGTGATACCCACCAAGGACCGGATCCACATGGTCGCCCGGGGCGACAGCCTCTACCGAATCGCAGCCACCTATGGGACCACGGTTGCCACCTTGATCAAGACCAATAATCTCGCCAACCCCAATCTGATCTACCCCGGCCAACAATTGGTCATCCCCGGGACGACCGGCTCAGGATCCGTTGGCTCGGGGGGCTCATCGGGTGGCTCGGACGGGGAGAGCAACGGCCCCAACCAGAAACCCGACGGGAGCTATGCCCGCTCCGGCCGCTATCACATCGTGCAGAAAGGTGAGACTCTCGAGGAGATCGCCGCCCAGTACAGCGGTGTCAGCGTGGACGCCATCACGACAGCCAACGGGATCACCAATCATGCGATATACACCGGAACCCGGCTCTTCCTGGACGGGCCCGGGCATACGGCGACCGGGAGCGGAGGGTCCGGCAGTTACACCGTCCAGAGGGGCGACCGCCTCGGTGATATCGCCTCGCGCTATGGGACGTCGATCTCCAAGATCGCGTCCTCCAACGGCATTACCAACGTGAACCTGATCCGGGCGGGTCAGAGACTCGAGGTCCCCGGAGGCGGCAACAGCTGGGTCTGCCCGGTGGCGGACGCCAGCTTCTTCAACGACTGGGGATTCCCCCGTGCCGGTGGAACCCGGTTCCATGAGGGCAATGACCTGTTCGCCACCTACGGCGCCCCGATACTGGCCCCGGTGTCAGGGACCGTGGGGTTCAAGACGGGGCCCCTGGGTGGTCTCCAGTTCAATCTGAAGGGGAGCGACGGCGTGGAGTACATCGGAAGCCATCTCTCCGCCAAGGAAAGGGACGGACAAGTCAACGCCGGTGACATCATCGGCTACGTGGGGACCTCGGGCAACGCCCAAGGGACGCACCCCCATCTCCATTTCGGGATGTACCTGGGTGGTCTGCCGATCAACCCCTATCCGACCCTGATCGCCAACGGGTGCAAGTAGGCCCCTTTTCGCTAGGTCGGGCGCTTCAACTCGAAACGGTCCCGGGTGGTTACATAGGAGATTCCCGAGAGACGCCCGATGGCCCGGATCACCTCGGGGTTGACCCGAGTTCCGTCGAGGGCATCGTCACGGACATGGATCATCACCACCTCCCCCAGGACCATCCTGGTCTCGACACCGATGTCGATTACCTCGATGACCCGGCATTCCAGATTGGCCGGGGCCTCTCCGACCATCGGCGCGTCGACCACCGTTCCCATCACCGGGGTCAAACCGGCGATCACGAACTCGTCTTCGTCCGGGGCGTAAGTGCCCGAGGACTTGTTCATGGCAGCGGCCAGCTCCTCGGACACGATGTTCACGGTGAACACCCCTGATTCTTCGGCGAATGCGACCGAGTCCTTGGGTCGGTCGAAATGACGCCCCGCCGAGAAGAGGACGATTGGTGGTTCGCTGGAGACCGCGTTGAAGAAGGAGAAAGGGGCAAGGTTGAGCTTCCCGTTGTCCGCCTTGGTTCCAATCCAACCGATCGGTCTCGGGATCACCAGGCCGGTCAGCAGCTTGTAGTGATCGTTCGACTCCCCGGTCGTCAGATCGAAGGATCTCTTGTTCAAACCATGGCCTCCCGCAGGTGATCGAGACGGATAGCGCCGGCCTCCAGCATCCTGCGGTGGAAGCCTTTTCGATCAAAGGCCGCACCGTCGCGGGTCATCACCTGGTCCCGGATGTCGAGGATCACGCGCTCGCCCACCTTGTAGGAGATGGCCTGGCCGTACCAGCCGAGATAGCGCTTCACCTCCGACTCCGCTATGTCCCGGGCCTGGAGCCCGATCTTCTCGATGTAGTCGACCGCCTTGGCGTAGTCCCAGACCGTCCCGGCATGAAGCGGGGCATCCGCTGGAATGGCGAGCCTAAGTTGGGTGCCGATATCGAGCACCACGCGGGTGGCCCGGAACAACTGGCTGGCCAGAAGCCCCAATCGATACTCGGGTTTCTCGAAGTAGCCCAACTCGTCCATCAAACGCTCGGCATAGAGCGCCCATCCCTCACCCGACCCGGAGTACCAGATGAACAGACGGTGGAAACGCGACATCTGGTCCCGATTGATGACCGAGATCCCCACCTGAAGATGGTGCCCCGGGAAACCCTCGTGATAGGCCGTTGTGACTTCGGACCAGTACGGGATCCTGATCCGCTCTCCTGGTGCGTACCAGATCGACCCGGGGCGGGAGAGATCCTCGGACGGGGAGTGGTACCAGGCACCGAGACTGCCGCCAGGTGGCGCCAGGTTGACCGTCACCCGCTTCAGGGGCTCCGGTACGTCGAAGTGGGCTCCGTCCAACTGTTGCACCGCGGTGTCCTGAATCTCCTGGACGAAACGGGCAAATGCCTCGTGGTCGGGCGCTGCTTGCGCGGGGTCGGTCTCGAGGAGTTCGATTACCTCCTCGACTCTCTTCGAGCCGTCGATCTCGGCGGCGGTCGCTCTCATCTCCTCACGAAGCCGGTGCACCTCGGACCAACCCCACTCGTAGGTCTCGTAAGGGTCGATGTCGAGGCCCAGAAAGTCGTCGACACCGAGCAGATAGCGCTCCTCCCCCACCGCATCTTCGGGGGTGGCTCCCGGCAAGTAGGTGTACTCCAACCAATCCGCGAATTCGTGGCTGGCGACCCGCGCCTTGTTCACGGCATCAACCAGCCTCTGGGGATCACCTCCTCTGGACGAAGCCTCCCCGGGATAGCCCCCGAACCGCGAGTCTTCCCCGGCCACGGCCCGAGCCTGTTCGATCAGGGTCTGGGCCTGACGTTGGGCCGCGGTCAGACCTTCATCGAGCCCGACAGCGAGACTCTGCCGGTATCCCTCGAGCATCTCCCCAAAGGTCTCGAGACGGGCGGCGATGTTGGACCATGCCGGCTCGCCATCCTTGGGCATGACGTCGAAGGCATCGCGAGCCCTTTGAAACGGGCTGTAGATGTGGTTGAGGTCGTACTTCCACTTGCCACGCTCGTGGACCGTCACCTTTTTCTCCATCCACGACGAGAGCACCCTTGCCGCCATCGTTTCCTTGGGATCGGGATGAGTCAGATGGGGAAGGAGCTCGTCTCGAGTCACCCTGGCCAGGTCGGCCCGAGCCGCCTCACCGTCCGGCGAGAAATCGTCCCAAAGGTGATCGCGTCCCGGCAGGCCCTTCATGGTGGCTTCGATCGGGGTCAGGTCCGACCACTGCTCGGTGAATCGATCTGAGATCTCAAAGGGTGTCCGCATGGTCTCCTCGAACGGGGTCCCCGAGGGTAGACGGCTGACGTTTTGGTGTCGGATACCCTCCCCAGCGTGGGTGATCTGATCCCGGTCCGTGACGACGAGGGATTCGACGTCGACCGACTCGTCGACTGGATGGCGGGCCACGCCGAGCTCCCGCATGGGACTCCTCGGATAGAGCAGTTTGCGGGCGGAAAGGCGAACCTCACCTATCTCTTGACGTTCCCCGACGGGTCGGAGCTGGTGCTGCGGCGCCCTCCCCTGGGACCGGTGGCCCCCGGAGCCCACGACATGGCCCGGGAGTACCAGGTTCTATCGCGTCTCTGGCAGGCGTTTCCCAAGGCCCCGAGGGCGCTCGCCTTCTCCGACGACGACTCGCTGATCGGCTCGCCATTCTTCGTCATGGAGCGAAGAGACGGGGTTGTGGTGCGCGAGCTGGTGCCGTCTGAGTTCGGGGGTGGTGACGACGCCGATTCCAACCGAAAGCTCTCCGAGGTGGTGGTTGACACCCTGGCCGAGTTCCATGCCGTCGAGCCGACACGAGCCGGGCTCGGAGAGCTCGGTCACCCTGAGCGCTTTCTGAGACGTCAGGTGGAGGGGTGGGCCGAGCGCTGGAATCAGGCCAAGGACGACGAAGACGGGACATCCGAGGACGTGGCCAGATGGCTCGAAGCGAATCTGCCTGACTCTGATGAGGTGACGCTTCTCCACAACGATTGGCGGCTGGACAACATGGCGGTGGCGCGGGACGACCCGGGGGATTGTATTGCGGTCTATGACTGGGACATGGCCACCCGGGGAGACCCCCTCGCCGACCTGGGAACCCTGATGGCCTCCTGGTACGACCCCGGCGAGGAGAGATCGGCGCTCAACCCGATGCCCACCGATTCGCCGGGTTGGCTCGACCGGCGGACCGCGGTCATCCGCTATGGCGAGAGGTCGGGGCGGGATCTCAGCGCGGTCGACTGGTACATCGTGTTCGGCACCTGGAAGCTGGGGATCGTGTTACAGCAGATCTATATCCGTTGGGTGCGGGGCCAGACCCGCGATTCGCGCTTCTCGGTTCTGGGTGAGAGGGCGCGCACCTTGTTCCGGGTGGCGGCTCAACGCCGCGGCTGATCGGAGTCCGTCAACACGAATTGACACGTGGAGGAGTGTCAACCTAAGATGACAGCAGATGGATCTCAACGAGACACTTGTCGCCGCGGAGGGTGAGGACCCGGCCATGGGCTTGAGGGCAGTGGTGGTCCTGCGCCGTCTCGCCGACCGTCTCGAGGAGATCCATGTTGCCTCCGCTCGCAGGCAGGGCTGGACATGGCAGCAGATCGGAGACGCGCTCGGTGTCTCCCGCCAGGCAGTGCATAAGAAATCTGGGAGATAGGAATGTTCGAGAGATTCACCAAAGAGGCACGTCAGGTGGTCACGACCGCCGTCGCAGAGGCCCGAGCCAGAGGGGATTCCCGGATCGGGAACGAGCATCTCCTTGTTGCATTGGCGGGAACCCAACTCCCCTTCGATCGATCTCTCCTCGGGCCCCTCGATGTGGGAGCGGAGGGAATGCGCGATCAACTCGACCGGATGGACTCGGACTCGCTTGCCGCGGTCGGATTCGATCCCGATCTTCTCCATCCCTCTTTGAGGGCGGCCGGGGGCGTCGATCGATCCAGGGCCCGCCGCCATCTTGCGTTCACGCACGGGGCCAAAGGGGTGCTCGAACGGTCCCTACGCGAGGCGGTACGGCGCGGCGACCGTCACATCGGGGCGGAGCACATGCTCCTGTCCCTGCTCGCGGTGCCGCCGGAGGACCCGGCGGCGAGGGTGTTCGCGCAGCTGGAGGCTGACCTGGTCACGATTCGAGCCGACGTCGAAGCCGCGTTGGCTCGGCGAGTGGCCTGACCTCATCGACCTCCTTCTCATTCTGGCGCGGAGATATCGACCTCTGGGTCCAGATCTCCGCGCCAAAACGAAGGGGTTTCGCCCCGTTCTGGCGCGGAGATAAAGACCTCTGGTTCCATAACACCGCGCGAGAAAGCGTGGATTCGCTCGCGCACCGCCTCTGAATCGGACCAGATCTCGTGTTCCCAGATAATGAGAAGCTCGAATCCGGCCTCCACCAGTTCTCGGAAGCGCACTTCATCGCGAATTCGGTCTAAGGGGGAACCGTGATAGCGATCCGATAGGACCTCCACGATTCGGTTCGAGCGCTCAACCTGGAAGTCCACGCGGCCGATCCAACCCTCGCCTCCGACATTCACCTGGCGACGTAGGACTACACCCACGTCTTGTGCCAGCCTGCTCACTCGTGCCTCGAGACCCGACTCCGGAGGTACGAAGCTTCGGTCACGCGCCTCCAGCAGACTTCTCATCACCCGAATCCCATTCCGGCCCCTCTGCGCCAGATGTCCCAGAAGCTCGTGAAGCTGGCCGTAGGTGACAAGTCTCATCGACCATGCGTTATCGATCGCCCTCTCGACCCTTCCACGGTGTTCCGTCCCAGCCAGCAAGAACAGCGTCAGCGCAGGCGATGTGACTGGCACGCCGCGCAACGACGTGAGGTGCTCGACGGGGAGGTCTCGGTGGTAATGGACGACGGTGAGCCGCGATCGTTCGGTAACACCCTGCCATGGGATGACTGTGTGAAGCGGGCTCACCAGAGCAAAGCCGGGCAGGCCCCACCACGACGCGGCCGAGACGTGCGACAGGTAGGCCATTCCAGGCGAGTCGAGCACCGCTGCCATTGCCTTCGTCGATTCATGCTCTGGTGCGCCCGCGAGCCTCAAGACTTCCGCCGACATTCGGACCAGCATCCCTGTAACGAGGCGGTGCCGAATCTGATCAGGCGAAACCCCCATCTCCCACAGCTGCCGTCGGCCAACCACACCGTGCTGACGTTCGGCAAGCGCACGAATCGCGTGATCCACCCCCACCCTGCAACTCGTACACGACGGAGCCAGTCAGGGCAACCACATTGAATCCGTGGGTCCCCTTCCGCCTTTCTGGCGCGGAGATATCGACCTGAGGGTCGATATCTCCGCGCCAGAACAGAGAGAGAGAGCGAAAGGGCGAGACCGTGAGCCCTCAGTAGAGGAACATCGGTTTGCCCATGACGTGGCGGACCTTCGGCTGATAAGCGTCGACGTCGTACAACTCGTCAACGTCGACCCGCTTCACGCCTTCCCGTGTCACACCGATTGGCACATCGGTGTAGGTGCCGCCCCGCAAGGCGACCATTCGCCCGTGGGCCCCTTCCACTGCCAGGTCGGAGGCCATGACGGCGTAGTTGTTGGCGACCATCAGATCCAGCGAGTCAGGAGCGCCCGAGCGCATCAGATAACCGATCTGCTGATAGAGGATCCCCTTCCCGGTCCGCTCCTTGAGCAGCTCTCCGGTGGTGGCTCCTATCCCTCCGAGCTTGCGATGACCGTAGGCGTCCTCCTCACCCCTCAGGTGAATATCGCCCTCAACCAGCCGTGCTCCCTCTGAGATGGTCACCATCGCGTAGTTCGAAGGGTTGGCCGCCTTATCCTTAAGGAGGAAGGCGGCCAGCTTGTCGATTTCGAATGGCACCTCGGAGATGATCGCCCGGTCCACCCCGGACAGATAAGCGGTGATCAGAGACGTCTCGCCGCTGTACCGCCCAAACAGCTCCACCACCGCGATCCGCTCATGCGATCCGGCAGCCGTGCGGAGACTGTGGATGAATTGAACCCCACGAGTGACGGAGGTGGAGAAGCCGATGCAGTAATCCGTGCCATGGACGTCGTTGTCCATCGTTTTGGGGATGGCGATCACGGGCACACCCTCTTCGTGGAGACGAAGCCCGTAGGAAAGTGTGTCGTCGCCACCGATCGGGATCAGCACATCGATCTTGTGGGTATCCAACACGCGCAGCACGTGTGGGGTTATGTCGTGGGGGCCCGACCCCTGGTAATCCTGGGTGAGGAAGGAAGGAACCTCTCCGGTTCTCACCTTGGCCGGGTTAGTTCGAGAGCTATGGAGGAAGGTGCCCCCGGTCCGGTCGATGGTCCGCACCGCGGCCCGGTCGAGGGGAACCAGATTCATTTCCCCCGATGTCGGGTCATCGGGGTTGGTCTCGGCGAGCCCTCCCCATCCCCGTCGAACCCCCACCACCTGGTGGCCTTCGCTGACGACGCGGTTGACGACAGCCTTGATACAGGCGTTGAGGCCGGGAACGTCTCCCCCACCGGTCAGGATTCCAATCCGCATCGATTCCTCCGATACTCAGCTGGCAAGCATCGCGAGCAGGGCTTCGTCCACATCGACACCGAGTCCCGGCCCCCGAGGAACGGCGAAAACGCCCCGATCCACTCGAATCGGCTCCTCCGTGACATCCGACACCACACCCTGGTTGGCCGGGCTGCACCCGAAGTCGACCCGATCCATGGCGGCTGCACAATGGAGGTTGGCCGCGGCTGAGATGCTGGACTCGATCACCTTGCCCGCCAGGTTCACCGACAGGCCACCAGCGGCACAAATCGCAGCGCCGCGCATCACTCCGGTGATCCCACCGTGCTTGATCAGTTTGAGGCTCACACCTCCCACCGCCGTGCCAAGAAAGCCGATCACTGCCGAGAGACTTCCTGCGCTTTCGTCGGCACACAGCTTGACCGGAGAAGCTTCGGCCAGGCGAAGCAGGGCATCACGATCGTTGCGAGACACTGGTTGTTCGATGAATCGAATCCGCTGGCCGTCGAGCCGTGCGAGGAATCGCTGCGCCTCCGCCTCGGTC
>DATDPT010000092.1:0-5116 GCA_035292605.1 Acidimicrobiia bacterium | reverse complement strand
GGCCTCAATCCTCGGAGTGGGCCTCGACCAGGCCCAACACCTCGGGCATGTCCAACTCGGGATAGGGGTCGGGGGCGAGCAGGCCGAGGATGCGATGCTGGGATCGGGCCGAGACGATCACCTTGTTCGACCACTTCTCCGTCAGCTCGGGTGACGGCATCCGGCAGCAGGCTGGATCGGGGCAGGTCGAGGTCTCCCGGTTCGGGGTTTCCCTTCCCCGGAACCAGTGGGCATCGGCGAACCTGATACCGAGAGTGACGGCCAACGCTGGTTCACGACCGGCTTCGACATGGGTCGTGCAAAAGAACGTGCCTCCGGGTGTGTCCGTGTACTGATGATGCGTCCCGAAGCGCTCATGTGACTCGAAAGTCTTGCGCGTCCCCCAGCGCCGGCACAGTCGCTGGGTCTCGATTCCCCCGTAGTCATCACGGGGGACCGGGACCTCGTCATTGGAGTAGCCCTTGACGACGCTTCCCATCCGGTCGCTGATGATGAGGTGGGTGGGGAAGCCGAGGTGGCGGGTGGCCAGGTTGGCCATGCGCCAGGCGGCCATCTCGTAGGAGACATAGAACAGCTCCTTGACGTCCTCGACGTCGAGGTCGTGACGGTCGCGGGCCTCCAACAGTTTGGGGACCACCGCCATCTCAGGGGCCAGGACGGCGGCGGCGAAATAGGCCGTCTCCACTCTTTGGCGGAGGAAGGTGTCGAGGTCGGGATCTGTCTCGTGCCCGAGCAGGAATCCAGCCATGGTCTGCAGCACCGCCTTGCGGGCCTGCCGGGTACGCAGCTCGTCTCGTTGTGCGATATAGACCCGACCGTGAGCGAGGTCGATGACCGATCGGGCGTAGGCCGGCATGTCGTCGATCGGATGGATCTCGAACCCGGCGCGGGTGGTCAGATCCAAGAGGTTGCGCGACGAGAAGGGGCCTTCGCCTGAGTAGCCACTCGAGTCGAGAGCTTCGCGGGCCACCATCTCGACCTCTTCGAGATATCCGTGACTGGCAATCAGCCATTGCTGGACCTCGCCGTTGGCCCGACGCACGTCCTCGGAGCCGGCGGTTCCCAAACCGGATCGCTGACGTAGGACCTCGTGGAGGCCTACCAGATGGGCCAGGGTTTCGGTGTCCATCCGGGAGCTGGGTTTCACCGGTGGCAGGTCGAGGGAATCGAACAATGCGGACTCCTGGGATCTGAGCAGTGCGATCTCGAGAGCGTCCCGGCGGTTGGGCGGGTTCGGGTCCAGCAGGTCGGCTACATCCACGCCGAGGGCCGTGGCCAACTCCAGGACCAGATTGACTCGGGGCTCTTTCTTGCCGTTCTCCACCAGGGAGAGATAGGGTGCCGGCTTCCCGACCGCCTCACCCAATTGGTCGAGGGTCAACCCCCGCATCTTGCGCTGGTGTCGGAGCCGTCTTCCCAGGATGAGGGGATCGGGTTGGTGGGTATCAGTCATATCTTGCATCCTTCGAAAGATCGCCCGTTCTTATGAGTCGAATTGCCTCGGATTGTAGCCACCGACACAAGACACTTCACTCTTATGTCTGAAGCGGTCACCGAGCAGTTGAAGCGGAGGGTGCTCACCCCCGACGCGGTCGCCTTCCTCAGCGACCTCGAGCGCGAGTTCCGGGAGAGGAGAGCTCGGATCCTCGACTCCCGTCAGGGGATTCAGGAGGGGCTCGATCGCGGCCTCCGTCCCCACTTTCTCGACGCGACCCGTGCCGTTCGGGATTCGGAATGGGTGATTGCACCGGTCCCCTCCGATCTCGAGGACCGTCGGGTCGAGATCACCGGGCCGGTCGACGCCAAGATGATGATCAATGCCCTCAACTCAGGGGCCAGGGTCTTCATGGCGGATTTCGAGGATGCCACCTCACCGACCTGGCCCAATCTGCTCGAGGGTCAGGCCAATCTGATCGATGCCTACCGAAGGACTCTGCGTCACGAGACCGAGCGGAAGACCTATGTCCTCGACGACGAGATCGCCACCCTCTTCGTCCGCCCCCGGGGCTGGCATCTGGTCGAGAAGCATTTCCTGGTTGATGGCCGCCCCATCTCGGCCTCGCTCTTCGATTTCGGCCTCTACATCTTCCATGGTGGCCGGGCCGCCTTGGAAGCCGGAACCGGCCCTTATCTGTATCTCCCCAAGCTGGAGTCCCACCAGGAGGCGCGGCTCTGGAACGACGTTTTCGTCTGGGCCCAGGACCGTCTCGACATCCCTCGGGGAACGATCCGGGCGACGGTCTTGATCGAGACCGTTCTCGCCGCCTTCGAGATGGACGAGATCCTGTATGAGTTGCGGGATCACGTCACCGGGCTCAACGCAGGCCGCTGGGACTACATCTTCTCGGTCATCAAGAAGTTCCGGAACGACCCGGCCTTTGTCCTCCCCGACCGCTCACAGGTGACGATGACCGTGCCCTTCATGCACGCCTACACCGAGCTCATGATCAGAACCTGTCACCGCCGGGGCGCTCATGCCATCGGGGGGATGGCTGCCTTCATCCCCAATCGCAAGGACCCCGAGGTCACCAAGACCGCCGTCGCCGCAGTCACCGCCGACAAGGCCCGCGAGGCGGGGGCGGGTTGCGACGGCACCTGGGTGGCACATCCAGATCTGGTCCCGGTGGCGATGGGAGAGTTCGACAAGGTCCTCGGCGAGCGGCCCAACCAGGTCGATCGTCGTCGTGACGAGGTCGAGGTCACGACCGAGGATCTTCTGAACATGGGATTCCCCGGGAACGTCACCCTCGACGGGATACGAACCAACGTATCGGTGGGCATCCGCTATCTCAATTCCTGGCTCTCGGGGGTGGGCGCCGCCGGGATCGACAACCTCATGGAAGACGTGGCAACAGCCGAGATCTCGCGGTCCCAGATCTGGCAGTGGATCAGGCATCGCGTGCACACCGATGGCGGCACGCCGGTAACCGAGTCAATGGTGCGATCGATCGTCGAAGAGGTGGTGAGCCACCTCGAATCCCAAGGGCAACCCGGCGACAACCTGCACCTGGCGCGCAAGATTTTCGAAGAGGTAGCAGTAGGCGAGGACTTCGTTGAGTTCCTGACCCTTCCCGCCTACGAGCACATCGGTTGAGGGAGAACAACATGACCACTAACACCAATGAATCCAGCCGTCTCGCCGACGATTGGAGGAACAACCCGCGCTGGGAGGGGATCACCCGGGACTACACCGCCGACGAGGTGGTGAGACTGCGAGGGAGCTTCCGCGAGCAACACACCCTCGCCAATCGTATGTCGCAGCAACTATGGGACCTGCTGAAAACAGAGGACTACATCAGCGCCCTCGGGGCAATCAGCGGTGGCCAGGCGACTCAGATGGTCAAGGCCGGGCTGAAGGCGATCTATCTGTCTGGCTGGCAGGTGGCCGGTGACGGGAACCTGGCCGGAGAGGTCTACCCGGATCAGTCGCTGTACCCGGCCAACTCGGCACCGGCTTTGGTGAAGCGGATCAACAATGCACTGCGCCGTGCCGACCAGATCCACTGGTCGGAGGGTGACACCGATATCGACTGGTTCGTCCCCATCTTGGCCGACGGTGAAGCCGGTTTCGGGGGGGCTCTCAATGTGTTCGAGCTGACCAAGAGCTTCATCGAGGCCGGCGCCGCCGGTGTCCACTTCGAGGACCAGCTGGCTTCGGAGAAGAAGTGCGGCCACATGGGTGGCAAGGTGCTGGTGCCCACCAGCCAGCACATTCGGACCCTGCAAGCGGCGCGTCTCGCCGCCGACGTCCTCGATGTGCCGATGGTCCTGGTGGCCCGCACCGACGCCAACTCGGCCAATCTGATCATCTCGGACATCGACGAGCGGGACCGTCGGTTCCTGACCGGGGAGCGGACGCCGGAGGGCTTCTTCCGGGTGCGCGACGGTTTGGAGTCGGCGATTGCTCGAGGGCTCGCCTATGCCCCCTACTGCGACTTGATCTGGTGTGAGACCGCCCACCCCGATCTGGACGAAGCGCGGACATTCGCCGACGCGATCCATGCCGAGTTCCCCGGCAAGATGCTGGCCTACAACTGCTCGCCCTCGTTCAACTGGTCGCACCAACTCGACGAGGGGACCATCGCCCGGTTTCAAAAGGAATTGGGCACCATGGGCTACCGCTACCAGTTCATCACCCTGGCCGGATTCCATGCCATGAATGCATCGATGTTCGAGCTGGCCCGGGGCTACGAGGAGAACGGGATGACTGCCTACGTCGAGCTCCAGAACCGTGAGTTCGCCATGGAGGAAGAGGGATACACGGCTACCAAGCACCAGCGTGAGGTCGGTGCCGGGTACTTCGACCTGGTGACCCAGGCCGTGTCCGGTGGTGCCACCTCCACCCTGGCCCTGGTCGGCTCAACCGAAGAGGAGCAGTTCTAGGCTGAAACCCTCGCCTGGGCGTGCGTGCCTGACACCCGATATGTGCCGATACAGCGCACTCTCCGAAGCGCTCGTTATCCGCCCAAGAACGTGATCTGCTGTATTGATTGCCACATCCGGTGACATCAAGGTAACTTGATATCCATGGATCCGGTGATTGTGGCGAGCGCCCGCAAACACGGGATCTCCGACGATGACATGCTCCACGCCTACAGAAACCCGATACGAGTGTTCGAGCTCGACGATCTCGTCATGCTGATTGAGGAGACGAATCCGGACGAATACTCGAAATCGGCGTCGCTGCCGCCGAAGGCATCGAGTTCATCGTCCATGCAATACCCGCCCGTGACAAATTCCTGAGGTGACATCAATGCCCCGCTCGATCCAAGAGATACTCGACCAAGCCGACGAACTGGCCAAAAGGTTCGAGGAGTATGAGCCGGGCGAGGGCGACCAGGTGCCTGTAGAGGAGTATCTCCTGCGGCGTGCTGCCCTGGCCCGGGCCCGTAGCGAACGTGAAATTGTCGACGCGGTTACCGTGGCACGCTCATCTGGCATCTCGTGGAATAAGATCGGAGAAATCCTCGGAACATCGGCTCAAGCGGCGCAGCAGCGATACGGAGCGGTCGTAGAGCAGACCTGATACCACTCCATCCGAACCCCGAAGCCGCACGCCTACGTGCCGATAGGTAGCGGGATAACCAGAGGAGCGATATCGCACCAGATCAGGTGA
>DATDPT010000091.1:0-23817 GCA_035292605.1 Acidimicrobiia bacterium | reverse complement strand
ACCAAACGATCACCCATGCGAAACGCGCCAGCTTCCCCCTCGCAGGGTCCGAGGGGTGCACGAACACCGAGCGGACTGCCCATGGGACCAGGGACGCCGCACCCAGCGCCAACCACGAACCGGCACCGATGGCGGCTGCCGTGCCCGGCCCAGCGAGGAGGACGAGGCCCGACAGGTAGCGACCTGGGCCTCTCAAACCGAGCCGGCCCCCGAGCCGGCCCATTCCCAAAACTGCCAGGATCGCCGAGCCGATGGTCATGACCACCCGGGCCGCGCCCTCCGCGCCAAACCAAAGAAACGAGATCAGCCCTGTGAGCCCTGTGGAGGGGTGCACCGGGTCCGGAGAGCCGAGCCCGGAGTCGTTCCAGCCTCCGAAGAAACGCGACAGGGCAACGGAGGGTGGCTCGAAGGCGAAGCTGGAGCCGATGTTGGGAACGCCGGTGAAGAAGATCGAGCGCGCCGCCACCATCACCAGAGCGGCGGCAATCAAGGCACCCCAGATCCCGGGGCTCGACCACATGCGGCGCGTTCCCCGTGCCAGGGCCTTGTCGTCGTCGAACATGAACAGCAAACGGTCGGTGACCTCGGCCCCGAGATCACGCAACCGCACCGATCCCCGGGCCTGAAATCGAAAAAGCTCCTCGTCACCGAAAGCGCGGACCGGCCTGAACCTGCGACGGGCAGAAATGGTCGAGGGCAAATGGGCGATATTCCATGCCCAGGAAGCAGCGTGACGGGCGGAGGGCCTCCAGCGGAGGAGAACCAGATTGAACAGCGAATCGACGAGCCCCACGAAGAGCAGAAACGGGATCACCCAGGCCAGGGTGATGAGTCGATAGGCCTTGAGCATGGCCCGAAGCCGACCGGCCTGCTCACGCCATCCCCGGCCCGCCTGATGGCAACGGCCCTGGTGATAGACCTCCGAAGAGGGAACGGTGATCACGCGTCCGCCGGCAAGGCGCACCCTCTGAGAGAAGTCGAGACCCGCCGCCACCGGCTCGAGAAGCACGTCCAACCCTTGCAAGCCCTGCGCGAGATCGCGACGTACCAGCATCGAAACCGAAGACACGAAGGCGACCTCACGCACGACGTCGTACTGCTGCAGATCGATCTCGCCCTCATCCAGACCCGAGAAGGGCTCGCCGAAGACATCGGTTGCGCTTCCAACCGACTCGAGCTCGTCCCGGCTACCTGCCACGAGAAGCTTCGAGCCACCCAAGGAGGCCTCGTTGCGCTCCAACTCCGAGACCAGGGCAGCGAGTGCGTCGGGTCGGGGACGGGCGTCGGAGTGGAGAATCCACAAGTAGTCCACTTGGGCAGAGGTCGCGGCAATCGCCGCCTCGAGCGTGAGGGAGCGCCCCACGCCGTCGGGTACCTCGACCGCGGGGTCACCCACAACCATGACCTCCTCGACCGAGTCATACACTTGGCGTTCGACAGTGGCCAGCGCTGCTTCCAGATCCGCTCCCTCAACCAGGGTGACCACCACCTTGATCTTGGGCGTGCTCGGAGGAGCTCCGTTTGTTGTTTCCTCCGCGATCAGCGGAGTCGAGGCATCGGTCATGCGGGGGGACATTGTGAACCGGGTCGGGGCGCTGAGCAATATCGGGGACGGTCTGTGAAGGTGGTCGAGCTCTCGGGTGGAGTTGGAGGCGCTCGTCTCGCCCGAGGTTTGGCCAAGCTCCAAGAGGTTGACCTCACCCTGATCGTCAACGTCGGCGACGACGAGATGATCCACGGTTTGAGAGTGTCACCGGACCTCGACACCGTGGTCTACACCCTCGCCGGTGTCGAGGGACCGGAGGGGTGGGGCCGCCAGGGGGATACCTTCAAGGCCAACGACGAGCTGGGCAGGCTCGGCTTGGACAATCGGTTCCGTCTAGGCGACCTCGATCTCGCCCTCAACGTCTACCGAAGCGCCCGACTTGCCGCCGGCGAGACGCTCTCGCAGGTCACCGACGCCGTCCGGCGGCGATTCGAGTTGGTTCCATTGATCCTTCCCGCCACCGATGACGTCATCCGCACCGAGGTCGAATCGGAATCAGGTGATTGGCTCTCCTTCCAGGAGTACTTCGTCCACCGACAACATCGCGACGAAGTCGTCGGGCTTCGATTCTCGGGTGCCGCCGCAGCCCGACCCGCCCCGGGCGCGGTGGGCCACATCGAAGAAGCCGACGTTGTGGTCATCGCCCCTTCCAATCCACCTCTCTCCATTTGGCCCATCCTCGCCGTGCCCGGGATCAAGGAGGCCGTGGCTGATCATCCCCGGGTGATCGCGATCAGCCCATTGTTCGGAGGCCGGGCGCTCAAAGGCCCCGCCGACCGAATCCTCGCCTCCCTGGGGCTTCCCGCGGGCAACCAAGGCGTCGCCAAGGCCTATGCAGGGGTAGCCGACCACCTGGTCATCGACACCGGCGATGCCGCCGACGCAGCCTTGATCCACGGTTTCGGTGTGCTCGTCGAGGACACCCTGATCAAAGACTCGGCGGCCTCGGCCCGATTGGCTCGAGCCATACTCGGGCTGTGAACCTCGAGATCATCCCTGTGACCGAAATCGGAGCCGTCGCTCCGGGCGACGATCTGGCGGCCCTGCTCGCTGTCGCCCTGGAGCCGCTGTCGCCTTCCCCGGGTGACGTGCTCGTGATCACCCACAAGATCGTGTCGAAGGCCGAGGGAGCGGTGGTCCACATCGAGGGCGACGAGGAGGCGTTTCGCCGGCGCCTGATCGAGTTGGAGGCCATCTCCATCGTTCGCCGACGAGGTGATTTGATCATCGCCGAGACCAAGCACGGGTTCATTTGCGCCAACGCCGGCATCGACCGCTCCAACACCGAGCCGGGCACCATGGTCCTCCTCCCCGAGGACCCCGACCGATCCGCTCACCGCATCCGGACCAGGCTGGAGCACCATTTCTCGGTTGATCTGGCGGTCATCGTCTCGGACACGTTCGGACGCCCGTGGCGCAAGGGATTGACCGATGTTGCGATCGGTTTGTCTGGGCTCGAAGCGATCCTCGACCTGAAAGGGACGACCGACTGGTCGGGTCATGAGCTCGAAGTCACCGAGGTGGCGGTCGCCGACGAGTTGGCGGCGGCCGCCGATCTGGTCATGGGCAAGGCAGCGGGGATCCCGGCTGCCCTGATCCGCGGTTATGCCGGGCCACGGGGAGCGGGTCGGGCCAGCGACCTGGTCCGACCCGCGGGTGAGGACCTGTTCCGATAGGAGCCCAGCGCGCCAGACGCTATGCGCTTGGTCGGCCCAGCCCCCAGTAATCGAGACCCACTGCTCGAACCGCTTTGGGGTTGAGCAGGTTGCGGGCGTCCACCACCCGGTGCCCACGCATCACGCGTGCGACTTCGGCCAGGTCGACGGCAGTGAACTCCGGCCATTCGGTCGCAACCAGGAGAACATCGGCGTCGGTCGCTGCGGCGAGCGGATCGGAGGCCATCGTGACGAGATCGGTGGAAGCTTCAGGGTCATAGGCCACGACCTCGGCCCCATCGGCTTGGAGGAGGGCGGCGATTCGAAGCGCAGGTGATTCCCGCAGGTCGTCGGTCCCAGCCTTGAAGGCAACGCCCCACATCGCGATCCTTCGCCCATGAAGGCCGCCCCCGGCTGCCTGTCGCACCTTCTCGGCCACCCGCCGCCGCTGTTCCTCATCTGCCTCGATGACGGCCCTCAGCAGCTCGAAGTCATATCCGGCATCCCCGGCCACTGCGATGAGGGCCGAGGTGTCCTTCGGGAAACAGGAGCCCCCATAGCCCGGCCCGGGCTGCAAGAAGTGGGGTCCGATTCGGTGGTCGAGGCCAATGCCCTCGACCACATCGAGGATGTCCGCACCAACGGCCTCACAGACGTTGGCCAGCGTGTTGACAAAGGTGAGACGCGTGGCCAGGTAGGCGTTGTTGGCGTACTTGATCATCTCGGCCGAAGTGGGATCGGTCCTGACGACACGGGTGTCCAAGCCGGCGTAGAGGTCGGCCACGGCATTCGCGTCTTCTTCCTCCCAGGCGCCGATGACGATCCGGTCAGGCTTGAGAAAATCCTCGACCGCCCGGCCCTCCCGGAGGAATTCGGGATGGGAAACGATCCGCGCCGGGCTTCCCACATCGGCCAGTCTCTTGCGAAGAGCGGAGACCGTCCCCGGGGGGACCGTCGACTTGACCACGAAGACGACATCGGCGCCGACTTCGTTGGCCAACTCGTCGACCACCGCGTTTATGAATCGGAGATCGGCCCGTCCGTCCTCGCCTTCCGGAGTTGGGACACAGAGGAAGACGAGCCGGCTGTCTGTAGCTGCCTCCTTATTAGAGGTGTGAAAGCTGATCAGCTCGCGTTCGGTGGCGTTCGCCAGAAGCGCGGGCAACCCATCCTCGAAGATCGGGACCATCCCATTGCGGAGTCGGTCCACTCGTTGTGGATCGGCCTCGCCGATCCGGACCCGGTGGCCCAAATGTGCAAGGCCGGCTCCGGTCACCAGACCCACATAGCCGGCGCCGATGATCGCTACATCCATTGAAACCTCAGTCTACGAACCGACCGCCACGCCCGCCTCCGACCCTGCCTTCGGCTGGGACGAATCACGAGGCGTCGGCGCCGACGATGACAACGGCGTCGTATCCGTTATCGACATCGCCAAACTCGACTACACCAAAACCCAACTCGGAGACGATCACACGGCCGTTGGCGCTGCCGACCGGAACGATGATTGTGGTCAGTTCGTAATCGCGGGTCTCGGCGTTGCCGATCGACTCGATTGTGAAACCGCTCGCCTGGAGTGTTTCTGACATCTTGCCGGCGGCGCCACTCACGCCGTTGCCGTTCAGAACCTGGACCCGCAGCGGTTGCTGAACCGCCGTTGCGCTCCCTGTCACGAAGGCGGCGATCATCTGGGTTGCGTCGGGTTCCCTGGCCACCACCACCGAAGCACCACCCACGGTGGCTCCGTCGACCGGGAGCGTGCTCCCCTCGATGCCACCCATCAGCAGACTTCGAAAGTCCCAGGCAAGCCCGGCAATCGAAGACGAGGCCAGGGTGGCGTCGATGGTCATGTGGCTGGCCAGAGCCGAAGTCAGATCGCCGGCGGATGCCAAAGACGCTGGGGTCTTCAACTCGGAGAGAATCGCTCTCACGACTTCCTGTTGTCGTTGGGTGCGCCCGATGTCGTTGGCATCGACGCTGACCCACGATCCGTTCCGATACTCCTGGTATTTGCGGGACCGGGCATAGGCAAGGGCCATTTCCCCGTCGAGGACCTCGGTTCCAGCCTCAACATCGAGACCCGACGAGCCATCGCGAGCGGCATATGGAAACGAGACGTGAATGCCTCCCAGTTCGTCGACCATCTCCTGGAACCCGACGAACCCGATCTCAACGTAATGGTTCACCTCTATGCCGAGGTTCTCCTGGATCGTTCTCACCATCAGGCTGGGCCCGCCGTAGGCGTAGGCCGAGTTGATCTTGCCCTTGCCCTGGCCGGGGATATCGACCCAGAGATCCCGAGGAATGCTCAACATCCGCGCCTCGCCGTTGACCGGATCCACCCTGACCAGCATCACGACGTCGCCCCGAGCCCCGGCAAAGTCACCGAAATTCGCCAAGTCCTCGAGCCCTTCGCGGGAATCACTTCCGACAACCAGGAAAGTGAGGGCATCGCCCGTGGGCGGGGTGAGAGCGTCGACCACCTCTTCGTCGGTGTCGGCCCCGCTCAGTAGGTTCTGACCGGTGTTCAGAGCCCAGAACAGCCCGAGCGCGACCAGATTGGCCATCACGAGGAAGGTCAAGATCGTGACCTTGAGCCATCGGGGCAGCCCACGACGAGAAACGGGTGTCGATGGAGGGGAAGACATCGTCTGATTGGGACGACGCGCAGGCTAGCCCTGGTTCCGCTGCAATCCGAAGACCTCACTTGGCCGACCTGGAGCTGAACAGCGACCGGTTAACGTTTGCCCCATGGCCGTCCTGGCCCACGAGGGCATCTATCCGATCATGTATGGGGCGTGCCCGATCCCCATGGGAACCGGGCACCGCACGGGATACCTGGCCCGTCCCGACACAGCCGGGAGGTTTCCTGTCACCTTCGTACTCCCCAGCCTCGATGGCTTGGGCAGCTTCGAAAAGGACCTCTGCCGGCGACTGGCTCGGAACGGGATCCTCGCCATTTCTCTCGATTTCTATCGCCAGGCCGGCGATCCGCTGGACGGCTACAACACACTGTCCGACGCCCGGGCCATCGCCGATCTCGACGAACTGCACGCCTACGTGGTGTCAGACGACCTGGAATGGGCAGTCGGCGACGAGATTGCGATGCTCGGTGTCGATGTCGGAGGTCGGTTCGGCCTGATCTCGGCTGCGACCCGGCCCTGGGTCCGGTCCCTGGTGCTGGCATACACTCCACTGACAGGAGACGAGGACCGCGAGTACCAGGTCGCCGACTTCCTCGATCACCTACCGGTTCCCGTCCTCGGCTTGTACGGCGCCGATGACGACCTGGTCCATCCCAGCACCGTCGATGAGGCACAGAACCGGAATCAACATGGCCAGTGGCTCTTGTATCCGGGGGCCCGCCATCGATTCCTCGACATCGATGCCCTCGACTACAACGCTTCGGCGTCAGAGGATGCAATGGGCCGGATTCTCGCCTTCCTCAAGGAGACACTCCCGCCCGCTATCGAAGAGGAGCTCGGCTAACTCCTGACATGACGAACCACGCCGGAGTGGAGCTCGCTCCGCTGTGAGCCGTCATCGATCAGCAACGCACCGGATTCGGCGACGTCCACCGCCTTCCCGGAGCCGTCCGGCTCCCAGGCGATGTCACGACCCAACGTGACACACGCTTGGCGATACTCATCAATGGGCCATCCCTCGGCTCTCAGGATGCTGAGGAGCTCCGCCGCCCACAAGGCGCCGATCTCGGAGTGGCGGTCGGGACCGGGGTCCTCGTGGAGCAGCGCGCCAATAGCATCGGAAGCGTCCGGCCACCAGAGATTCAGCCCCAACCCCGCCACGGCCACCCCATCGCACTGCTCCACGAGGATGCCCCCGATCTTGTCCTCGCCGATCAGAAGGTCATTCGGCCATTTCAATCCGACGATGTCGCCCAGGGTCCTTCTCGCCGCGACGCCGGCCATCAAGGATATGGGACGATCCTCTCCAGGATCAGCTCGCAACGCCACCGACACCGCGAGGGCGCGCGGCGCCGTGACCCACTCGGACCCGGAACGCCCTCGTCCCGCAGTCTGGGCAGCGGCTATCACCACCACCGGGATGGTCTCTAGCTCCGAGCGCGCCAGATCCTGGGTCGAAGGAATCTCGTCCCGGCGCAACTGCCAATAGGGTGTAGCCATATCGTCCTCCGGCGAGTCGAAGTGTGAGGATACGGAGAGAGTCTTGGGCACCGAGGCGCGGATCGAGAAACTCAGAGAGCTCCGCGAGGAGGCGCTGCATTCGGGGAGCCAGCGGGCAGTCGCACGTCAGCACGAGCAGGGCAAGCTCACCGCACGGGAGCGCCTGGATGCCCTTCTCGACAAGGGCTCATTCCAAGAGATAGACCAATTCGTACGGCATCAGGCGTCCGGGTTCGGAGTCGAGGACAAGAGGCCCCTCGGCGACGCTGTCGTCACCGGTCACGGGACCATCGACGGGCGGGCCGTTTTTGTGTTCGCCGAGGACTTCACCGTGTTCGGCGGCAGTCTCAGCAAGGTCGTAGCCGACAAGATCTGCAAGATCCTCGACATGGCACTCGACACCGGCACCCCGGTGATCGGTCTCAAAGATTCCGGCGGTGCCCGGATTCAGGAGGGCATCTCCTCACTCGACGGATACGGCAGGATCTTCGAGCGCAATGTGAGGGCTTCCGGGGTAATCCCACAGATCTCCGTGATCATGGGCCCTTGCGCTGGAGGTGCGGTCTACTCCCCAGCGCTGACCGACTTCGTCATCCAAGTCGACCAGACGAGTCACATGTTCATAACCGGCCCCGACGTCATCAAGGCCGTCACCGGCGAGGAAGTCACCATGGAGGAATTGGGTGGGGCCTTGACCCATGCCTCCAAGTCGGGGGTCACCCACTTCGTCTATCCCACCGGACAGGACGCCCTCGAAGCGGTGCGGTATCTGATGTCTTTCCTCCCGCGCAACAACATGGAGCTTCCTCCCTTCTTCACCCCTACCGACCGGCCCGATCGGATCGACGACGAGCTCGACTCGATCATTCCTGACTCTTCGAGCCAGCCGTACGACATCATCCAGGTCCTCGAGATCGTCCTCGACGGCCATGAGTTCTTCGAGGTGCAGGAGCACTGGGCCAAGAACATCGTCATCGGCTTCGGGCGCCTCGACGGGCATACCGTCGGGGTCGTTGCCAATCAACCGGCGAATCTCGCAGGGACCCTGGACATCACCGCATCCGAGAAGGCGGCCCGCTTTGTCCGATTCTGCGATGCCTTCAACATCCCCATCGTCACCTTCGTCGATGTCCCCGGATTCCTTCCCGGGGTCGATCAGGAGCACAACGGGATCATCCGCCATGGGGCCAAGCTCCTCTACGCCTACTGTGAGGCCACCGTTCCCCGGCTCACAGTGATCACCCGTAAGGCCTACGGCGGCGCCTATCTCGTCATGAACGCCCGGGGGATACGCGCCGACCTGGTGTTTGCCTGGCCGTCCGCTGAGATCGCAGTCATGGGCGCCCAGGGCGCGGTGAACATCATCCACCGGCGCGAGCTGACATCCGATGACGGTGAGACCCGACGTGCGGAGCTGATCGCCGATTACGAGGAGAAGTTCAACAACCCCTACGTGGCCGCGGAGCTGGGGCTCGTTGACGAGGTGATCGAGCCGAGGGAGACCAGGTACAAGTTGATCCGCGCCCTGGAAGTGCTCCGCACCAAGCGGGAAAAGCTCCCCCCAAAGAAGCATGGGAACGGTCCTCAGTGAGATGGCTTTCGAAATTGAGACACAGAGGGGTCATATACGACCCTGACGGTCCCAATTACGGACTGCCGAGCCAATGAAGAGTCTTCTCATCGCCAACCGCGGCGAGATCGCGGTGCGGGTGATTCGGACCGCGAAAGAGATGGGGATTCGGACCATCGCCCTCTACAGCGAGTTGGATCGCGACGCCCTCCACGTCGACATGGCAGATGAAGCTTGGAACGCGGGTCCCGCTCCCGCCGCTGAGAGCTATTTGAACCGACAGCGAATCCTTCAGGTGGCTCACGAGTCGGGAGCCGAAGCGATTCATCCCGGGTACGGGTTCCTGTCCGAGAACGCCGGTTTCGCCAGAGCGGTGCAAGAGGCGGGAATCATCTGGGTAGGCCCCCCGCCCGAGGCCATCGAGGGTATGGGGGACAAGATCACGTCTCGTCGCAATGCCGAGAATTACGGTGTTCCTACGGTTCCGGGGATCACGGAGCCGGTCACTTCGGTGGCTGAGGCCGAGGCAATAGCTGATCGATTCGGCTATCCCGTGGCGATCAAGGCGGCGCACGGTGGTGGCGGCAAGGGCTTGCGGGTGGTGCGAGGGCCCGAAGACCTGGTCGATGCATTCGAGGGAGCCCGTCGCGAGGCCGACGCCTATTTCGGGAACCCCGAGGTCTACGTCGAGAAGTACCTCGAGCAGCCACGCCACGTCGAGGCTCAGATCCTCTTCGACAGCCACGGCAAAGGCCTCTTTCTCGGGGAGCGCGACTGCTCGGTGCAGAGACGTCACCAAAAGCTCATCGAGGAGACCCCTTCCCCCGGGCTCACCATCAAGCAACGCCGAGCCCTCGCCAAAGCCTCCCTGGCCGCAGCCCGCTCCTGCGGGTATGTCAACGCCGGAACCGTGGAGTTCCTCGTCGATCAAAACGGGGACTTCTTCTTCCTGGAGATGAACACCCGGCTTCAGGTCGAGCACACGGTGACCGAGATGGTCACCGGCCTAGACCTCGTTGAATGGCAGCTTCGGATCGCGCGGGGCGAGGAGCTGACCATGGACGAGGTGGTGTCCCGCGGTCATGCCATCGAGTTTCGGATCAATGCCGAAGACCCCTTCAACAACTACATGCCGAGCCCGGGACAGGTCGTGGAGTGGCAGGAGCCCGCGGGCCCTGGAGTCAGGGTGGACTCCTGGGTTCGGCAAGGGACAACCGTGTCCCAGTACTACGACAACCTCATGGCCAAGCTGGTGGTCTGGGGGCCGAACCGAGCCAGCGCCATCAACCGGGGAAGAAGAGCCCTTCAGGAATTCAAAGTGCGCGGGGTCGCCACGACAATCCCCGCCCATCTCGCGGTGCTCGACCACCCGGAATTCATCAAAGGGGAGCACCACACCAGATGGATGGAAGAATCGGTGACGCTCGACCCGCTCTCTCCCGATGCGCCACCGGCGCTTCCCGAAGACGAGGAACTGGTGAAACGCGACATCACGGTCGAGGTCGGCGGTCGGCGCTTCACTGTCTCGTATTGGGCGCCCGAGCCAGTCACTCCCGGTGGCGGACTTCGGAGACGCCCTCCTCGCCTCTCGAACCCACGCCCCAGCGGTGCCTCCGACGGTGTGCTCACCGCACCGATGCAGGGCACCATTGTCAAGGTCCACGTCAGGGCCGGCGCCTCGGTCAAGGCCGGGGACGCGATCTGCGTTCTCGAGGCGATGAAGATGGAGAACGAGGTGACCACCCCCAACGCCGGCGAGGTGGTGGACCTCAGGGTGGAGCCCGGCGACACCGTCAGCGCCGGTCAGGTGATTGCAATCGTGAAATAGGTGCCAGCCGACTGGACGAGGCAGCAGCCCTTGCCGACCGGCGTCATTTCTCCCCCCAGGAGCGAAGCGACATTTCTCCCCCCAGGAGCGAAGCGACATTTCTCCCCCCAGGAGGGAAGCGACGTTGGGGGGAGAGCCGGCGAAGCCGGGAGGGGGGCGCCGCAGGCGAAGGGGGAGAGCCGGCGGAGCCGGGAGGGGGGCGCCCAGCTTTGGACCAGAGTCGGCCAGCATCTATTCAGCCGCATCCGAGATGGCTTCCGTCATCGACGGGTGAACCATGAGTGTCTCCACCAGTGTCTCGTCGGTGATCCTGGCCTGCACCGCCAGGGCGATGACCCCGATCAGCTCCGAAGCACGGTGGCCGACGATGGTGCCTCCGAGCACCACCCCGGTTGCCGGGTCGGAGGTCAGCTTCACGAAGCCCCGGGTCACATGCTGCAGCACCGACCGGGCGTTCGCCGCAAACGGGACCTTCATGGTCTGCACCTTGCGACCCTCGGCCGCGGCCTCCACGTCCACGAGACCCACCGACGCGATCTCCGGCTCGGTGAATATGGCCTCGGCCACCTTGGAATAGTCGAGAGGGGTGACCGGGAGATCCAGGGCGTGCCGGGCGATCTTTCGCCCCTGCATGGATGCCACTGAGCTCAGAGGCATCTGACCTGTCACGTCACCGGCCGCATAGATGTGTGGCACCGAGGTCCGCTGGTAGTCATCAACCGTTATGTATCCGTCTTGGGACTCGATGCCGGCCGCCTCGAGATCGAGCCCTTCACTGAGTGGAAAGGAACCAACCGCCAGAAGCGCGTGTGAGCCACGTATCACCCGCCCGTCGTCACAGGCCACCGACACCCCGTGGTCAGCGACCTCGATGTTCTCGGCCCTGGCTCCGATGACGAGTCGGACCCCGCGCTCCAAGAAGTCTTCTTCCAGGACAGCGGCAACCTCTGCGTCGCGATAGGGCAGGATTTGCTGGCGGGAGACCACCAAACTGACCTTGGCGCCGAGACTCACGAAGATGTGGGTGAATTCGACTCCGGTCACACCTGACCCGATCACGACGATGTGCTCTGGCACCTCGTCCAGGTAGTAGCTGTCACGCGTGGTGAGAACCCGTTTGCCGTCTACGGCGGCCCATTCCGGGACCCTGGGGGCCGAGCCGGTCGATACCAATGCCTTGTCAAAGGTGATTCGTCGCTCGCCGCCGGCGCTGGCGACCACCGCCTCATGATCGGATAGGAAGCGTCCGGTGCCCTCGATCATGGCGACACCCTGCGATTCGAGGAGCCTCACCCAGTTCCGGTTGATGTCCCCCGTGATCACCTCGATGCGCTCGGCGAGAACCTTGGGGTCGACCCGCCCCACCTCGGTGACGAAGCCCAGCTTGGCGGCGTTGCGAATCGACGTGTGACGCAGCGCACTCGCCGCCATCGTCTTCGATGGGATGCAGTCCCAGAGATGAGCCGCCCCACCAACGATGTCCTTCTCGACCAGGGTGACCCTGGCGCCCTTGGATGAAGCGGTGGTCGCCGCCTGAGTGCCGGCGGGCCCACCACCGATGATCAAGAGGTGTGTTCTGGTGTCTGCCATCCGATTCGAGCGGGACGGTAACCGCGGTCGATATGGCCGACCGAATCAACCGGGGCGATAGCTGCCAAACACCGTGCGGAGCCGATCTGAGACCTCACCGAGTGTTGCCCCCGAACCCAGAGCAGCCTTCATCAGGGGTAGGAGGTTCGAATCCGTCTGAGCCTCCGCCTCGAGCTCGTTGAGGGCTGATTCGGTCGCCGCCTGATTGCGCTCCACCCTCCATTGCTCGAGACGCTTCCTCTGACCTCCTTCCAGGGATGGGTCGACCTCCAATACCGGCACTTCCCCATCACCCGAGTCCTGAAAAAGGTTGACCCCGACCACGATCGACTCCCCCTCGGACTGACGCCGAGCTTCCCGGTACGCCGACTCCTCGATTTGAGCCTGCATCCAGCCATCCTCGATGGCAGAAACGGCTCCCCCGAGCGCTTCGATCCGATCGATCAACTCCTCCGCCTTGGCTTGAAGCTGATCGGTCAGCGATTCGACGAAGTATGAGCCGGCGAGAGGGTCCACGGTGTCCGCCACCCCAGTCTCAAAGGCGATCACCTGTTGGGTTCTCAAGGCGACGAGGGCGGACTCGTCGGTGGGCAGGCCCAACGCCTCGTCATATGAGTTGGTGTGCAGCGACTGGGTCCCGCCCAACACCGAGGCCAGAGCCTGAACTGTGGTTCGAACCACGTTGTTCAACGGCTGCTGCGCAGTCAGCGTTGACCCTGCCGTTTGGGTATGGAAGCGCATAGCCCAACTCCTCGGGTCGTCGGCTCCGATCACCTCTCTCATCATCCGGGCCCAAATGCGCCGCGCTGCCCGATACTTGGCGACTTCTTCGAAGAAGTTGCTGTGCCCATTCCAGAAGAACGAGAGCCTGGGAGCGAATTCGTCGACCTCGAGCCCAACCCCGATGGCGGCCCTCACATAGGCCAGGCCGTTGGCAATCGTGAACGCCAGTTCTTGCGCCGCGGTGGCGCCGGCCTCTCGTATGTGATAGCCGCTTATGGAAATGGTGTTCCACTCGGGCAGCTCCGACTGGGCGTACTCGAAGACGTTGGTGACGAGACGCATCGAGGGCCGCGGCGGGTAGATGTAGGTGCCCCGCGCCACATACTCCTTGAGGATGTCGTTCTGGATCGTCCCTCGCAACGCTTTCGAGGCGACGCCCTGTTCCTCGGCAACCAGTTGATAGAGGAGAAGGAGGATCGGGGCGGTGGCGTTGATCGTCATCGAGGTCGATACCCCTTCCAGGGGAATCCCCTCGAAGAGGCGGCGCATGTCATCGAGGGTGTCGATCGCCACCCCGACCTTGCCGACCTCGCCCGCGGCCAGCGGATGATCCGAGTCGAGACCCATCTGAGTCGGAAGATCGAAGGCGACGCTCAGCCCGGTCTGGCCGGCCTCGAGTAGGTCTCGAAAGCGCCTGTTGGTCTGCTCCGCGGTGCCGAACCCGGCGTACTGGCGCATTGTCCACAAGCGCCCCCGGTACATGGTGGGATGAGGGCCGCGAGTGAACGGGTACTCTCCCGGAGCCCCGATCTTCTCGGGATCGGCCGGCTGGTCGTACACGACGTCGATCTCGATGTCGCTGGTGGTGCGCCGGCTTTCATCCATGGTCCGGGTATCCTGGCATCACCCAAGGATCGTAGGTCGGGAACTCTCGCGACACTCGAGACGTCTCATCCCCCCATATGGCCAGGAAAGCCCTCATACATCAGATCGAGGCGCGAGAGCGACGGGGCCGATGGTTCGGCGCCCTCGCGACTTTGCTCTCTATGTCCCTCCTTCTCTCGGGTTGGGTCGGTCTTTTCGCGTTCCTGGGCACCAACTCCGCATACGGGACCTTCGAGAGCATCAAGAAAGACTGGGTTCCCGATACCCGCTCCATGGAGTTGACCCTCCCCGACCTGAGCCGGGTGAGCCGGATCTACGCAGAGTCAGGCGAGGTGCTCGCCGAGCTGCATGACGGTCGCAACTCCGAGCCCGTCCCGTACGAACAGGTGCCCCAGATCGTCGTCTACGCCATCCTGGCTGCCGAGGATTCGCAATTCTTCGAGCACTCCGGTGTCGACTTCTCGGCCATCGTCTCCGCAGCAATCGACAATTTCATCTACAACACCACCCGAGGCGGCTCCACCATCACCCAGCAGGTGGTCAAGAACGCCTTTGTCGGCTCCGAGGTCACCATCCGGCGCAAGATCAACGAAGCGTTCGTCTCAGCAGAGGTGGAGCGGCGGTTCCCGAAGGAGCGGATCCTCGAGTACTACATGAACTCGGTCTATTTCGGAGCCGGGGCGTACGGGGTAAAGACCGCCGCCGAAGAGTTCTTCGGCAAGGAGTTGAACCAACTCGAGGTCCATGAGGCAGCCGCCCTCGCGGTTCTGGTGCGCAACCCTTCTCTCTACAACCCTCGGCGCAGGCCCGAGATCACGCTCGAGAGACGTGACGACGTCATCCGCCAGATGGAAGAGGAAGGTTGGGTCACAAAGGCGCAAGCCGATCTCGCCATCCAGCAGCCGCTGGGGGTCATCGAAGCCCCGCTGCGCCGTGGCGAGGCCGACCACGTCGTGGCCGAGGTCAAACGCCAACTTCTCAACAGCGACGAATTCGCCCTCCTCGGCTCCACCCCCGAGGAACGGAAGAAGGCACTTTTCGGCTGTCCTGCCGACGACGTCGCCTGCGAGGGGGGCGGCGGTCTCCAGGTCTTCACGACGATCGACCTCGGGTTGCAGAAGAAAGCCAATGAGATCCTGGCTTCGTGGTTGCCGCTTCCTCCGTATGAGCAGAACGTGGTTGCTTGTCGGGGCATCCTCCCCAATGAAAGCGACGAATTCCTGGCGAGCTATGCCGAGATTCACTCCTGCGTCCCCACCGGGGCCATGACCATGGTGGACAACCACACCGGGGCAGTGAAGGTGATGGCTTCGGGTCTCCCCTTCGAGTTCTCCCAGTTCGACCTCGCAGTGCAGGGCCGACGGAACCCAGGCTCCGCATTCAAGCCTTTCGGCCTGGTCGCGGCTCTGGAGCAGGGATATACCCTCGGGCACACCTGGAGCGGCAAGAGCCCAGTCGAGATCGAATGCCCGTTCCCCTGCGCCCCGAACGGGTCCAACATCTGGACCGTTCACAACGCCGGCGCCTCCTTCGGGATCATCACCCTCGAGCAGGCCACCTACAACTCGGTCAACGCGGTGTACGCCCAACTCTCATTGGAGGTGGGGCCGGAGAACGTCGTCGACGTGGCGCGGCGCATGGGGATCGACGAGTCCACACTGGACCCGGTGCTTTCGATCGTGCTGGGAAGTTCCTCGGTCAGCACCCTGGAGATGGCCAATGCCTACTCCAACTTCGCCACCAATGGACTCCACACCGATGACTACATCATCTCCCGAATAGTCGACAGCTCCGGTGCAGTCATCTACGAGCACGAGCTCGACCAGACTCAGGTCGCAGATCCGGCGATCTTCGCCGCTGCCCACCGGGCCCTGGCCCAGGTTCCCACTGGCGCCGGGACCGCCGCCCGCGCCGACATAGGTCGCCCCCAGGGTGGGAAGACAGGGACCCATCAGACCAACTACGACGCCTGGTACGTCGGCTACACCCCCGAATACAGCACGGCGGTGTGGGTCGGCTACGAAGCCCAACAGGTGCCTCTCAGGAACGTGGTGATCAACGGGCAGCGGTACTCACAGGTTTTCGGAGGCTCGGTGCCGGCTCCGATCTGGGCTGAGTTCATGAGCTATGTCCTCCAGGACCTGCCGGTCACCCAGTTCCCGCCCGAGCCGGCCAACATCGACCAATACCTGGTTCCGCCTTCGACCCAGGTGCCTTCCGTCGTCGGTCTCGAACGCGGGGCAGCCGTGTCACGGCTTCGTGAGGCAAAGTTGAACTCCAGTGCGGTGGAGATAGCCTCGCTCGAGCCGGCGGGCCTCGTGGTCAATCAGAGCGTCGCGCCCGGCGCCACCGTGAATCAGGGCACGGTGATCACGATTTGGGTCTCGACCGGGGAGACCCCGGTCGGGCAGATGCCTGCCCTGATCGGGATGACGGTGGAGGATGCCCTGGTGGCGATCAACGCCTTCGAGTTGGAGACGGGCGTGAAGCTGAGCATGGTTACGCAGAGGACCACAGTCACCGATGCGTCACAGGTCGACCGAATCGTCAGCACCGACCCTGCACCCGGTCAGCCCCTCGAGGGGACAGTGCAGCTAGTGGTGTTTGTGGGGCAATTGGGGCCGTAGGCCGCAGGCGCCTTCGGCGCCGTTCAGGGCGTAGGGATACATTACTTTCGCGACCTCTACTTACGGGTATTGACGATAGTTGACGTTCGTCAGTATAACTCGACACATGAAAGCCGAAGCGCCCGGGAGTGGTCGAGATGCACGTCCTCCGCATCGTCACGCCGCAGGGCTCCCGGGTGCCTCGGTCCGGCCCACCGCCCGGGTGCGGCCGGTGGTTCCGGTCCGTCTCGAGTCTTCCCGGGCCACCTTCCGGCCGACCGACCCCTATGTCCGCAGGTTCTGGGTAGCCGCCATCGGATCTGCCGCCGTTGCCGAGCTGCTCCGCCTGGTGCGCGCGGCTGAGAAGGGGGAGGGAGTGCGGCTACCCAGGTATCTGCCCAGTCTGATTCGCACCGGGCTGGTCAAGGCGGACAGCGGCGGTCTTGTGGTCCTGGACCACGTCCCTCAGGTGCCGAAGAGCCTGCGCTGGCGTTTCCCGCCGAGTCTTGCCGCCGACCACAATCGGTGGGTCCGGTCTATCTCCGCACCGCGAGCCCGGCCATCAGGATCAAGGCAACCACCTCACCGATGACGAAGGCCATCGCGACCCGAACGTCAGGCTCACCGCCGAGGAGCAATAAGCCCACCACTCCCGCCAAGAGCCCACCAAACCAGGCGACACTGAGCCGCGAGGTGCGCGCCTCGGCCACCAGCACCTGACCCGCGATTTGGGCGCCAGCTGCGGCAATGACACCGGCGGCGGTGAACATGGCAACGGTCGACGAGGGGACGAACTCCTCCCCGAAGAGAAGGGCAACCACATCCGGCCCGACCAGCCAGCCGACCAGCGCACCGAGAACGGCAAGACCCGCTCCCCCCACCACAACGGTCCGTGCGATCCGTGCCAGCCGATGCCGATCGTCGGCGTCGACCAGAGCGACCAGATAAGGGAGGACCCGACCTTGGAGCGCGAAGATCAAGGTCAATGGGGCTCGGTACAGGGTAAAGGTGACGAAGACCACGGATACCAGGGCCGGATCCGCACCCAAGGCCGCCACCGCAATTGGAGCTCCGCCCAGCAGCACCTGGGACGAGGCGGTGCCGCCCAAGTACCCGCCGAGAAAGACCGAAGCCGTTGTCGCCGGTGCCTGGCGCTGGCCGGTGTCGTGTCGCCACCATCTCATGCCGAGCACCGAAAAGCCGCCAAGCACCATCGCCCATCCCAGGGACTCGGCTGATGCAACCAGTTGGATCGCGACGACCCCTGCGACCAGTCTCACGACTGTCTCCACTATCAGGACCCAACCCACACCAGCGAAACGACGCCTGCCCGCAAGCACCCCCTTGCCCACGAAGAGGAGGGCGTATCCGAACATCAGCAGAAGAATCTGGAGGGCGTAATGCCAACTCCCGGCAAAGAATCGGTCGAGGGTCAACAGCACGAAGCCACCACCAAACACTGATCCCGCCGCCGCCATCACCCCTGCGGCCTTGAGATCGGATGGAATAGCCTTCCTACCGGAAGCCACCTCCCGGGTCACGTATTGCTCCACAGGCACCAACAGGACCGTGGCCAGGATGAAGAAGACGGTCCAGAGCAAGCTGATTGGAGCAAAGGCGATATCCCCTATCGCTCGCGCCCCATAAGCCTGGAAAGCAAACGCCCCAACGGCTCCGATCAGGCCGCCTGCCACCATGAAGGTGGTCCCCGGGGCCCGGAAGCCTCTGCGCTCGGTCTCGATCACCATGCCACTCAACGGGCACCGGCCCCGGTGAGGATCGTCCAGACGCTCTTCCAGAGCACGCTGATGTCCATCACCGGTGACATGTGCTTGATGTAGTAGAGGTCATAGGTCAGTTTCTCGATGGTGTCCGCTTGATCATCGGCATATCGGTAATTGACCTGAGCCCAGCCGGTGATCCCGGGACGCACCAGATGACGGTGCTCGTAGAACGGGATCTTCTGGCGAAAGGACTCCACAAACGGCACCTGTTCCGCCCGCGGGCCGACCAGGCTCATCTCCCCTTTGAGCACATTCCACAATTGGGGGATCTCGTCGAGACGCGACTTGCGTAGGAAACGCCCACCACTTATCAACCGGAGGTCGTCCTCGGTGGCAAAACGCGGGCCGTCCTTTTCGGCGTCGAGGATCATCGTCCGGAACTTGAACATGGTGAATGGAACGCCTCCTTTCCCTACTCGATCCTGTCTGAAGATCGCAGGGCCAGGCGAGGCAAGTTTCACATAGACACCCACCAACAAACCGAGAGTAAGCCAGAGCGGGGCAGTAATCGCTGTGGTAACCACGTCGAACATCCGCTTGCCGGGGAGCCAGGGAGCAACCGCCAAGAGTGGCGCCGAGATCTCCCAACCTTCGGCGAGATGGACCAGAGGCACCCGCCCGGTGTGCTCCTCATAGATCGAGGTGAATGGTCGGATCGTGTAACCGGCCACATCGCAAGAGGAGAGGTATTGGGCGACACGCTCGGAGAGGATCGCACGCAGGTCGATCGCCAGGGTCACATCACGATCCGGGAGCTCGGTAGGACCGTCGAAGGTTGGGTCCAGGATCCAAACCACATCGGCGTGGGGTGAGTCGACGAGGTCCTCGGCGAGTTGCTTCTCGCCGGTGATCAAGCCGATCCGCTCGGTCCAGGGACGATGCCGGCGCAGGATGCGATGACCGGTAGCCAGTACCACCCAACCCACGGCGGTGAGGATCAGGAACCTGCGGGAGTAGTAGACCTCTCGAAAGAGAACCAGGAATAGGGCAGTGATGGCACTGGTCCCGACGAATATGGCGACCATGCGCCCGTAGGTGGGCCGGGGCACACCGTGACCAGACATTCTGGCGGTGGCGATCGACATCATGGTCATGGTTGCGACCTGGATCGCGAGCATCGGGAACACCTGTCTTCCCAACAATGAATTCCAGGGCAGCCAGGTGCCGTAAACCAGTTGCGAGGCGAGCGCGGCGGCGATTGCCCAGGCGCCGAGGTCAGTCACGCTGGACGAGATCAGGAACCGGTTTCGCACGATGTCGGATGCTAGGTATCCAGCGAGGTTCTACGCAGATTCCGCCATGGCTCTTGCCACCTCGATCAGGGTCCTCGCCCCGAATCCGGACGCCCCTTTTACCTGCTCGCCCGCCGTCTCTCGGGCCAGGGCCGGGCCGGCGATGTCGAGGTGGGCCCACGGACCCTCGCCTGCGTAATCGGCCAGGAAGATCGCGGCCACGATGGCGCCCCCATAACGACTCCCCGAGATGTTCTTGATGTCGGCGATATCGGAGTCGAGTTGCTTTCGATACTCCTTGAACAGCGGCAACTCCCAGAAGTGCTCGCCCGCCCGCGATGCCGCAGCGAGCACTCGCGCCCCAACTTCTGAGTCCGACCCAAAGACAGCGCCAATCCTGTCACCGAGGGCAATCCGGGCCGCGCCGGTGAGAGTTGCGACGTCGATGATCAGGTCTGGCTCATATCGACGCATCACACCGAGACCATCGGCAAGGATGAGCCGTCCCTCGGCATCGGTGTTGAGCACCTCGATCGTGGGACCTGAAATAGGGCGAAGCACGTCACCGGGACGAGTTGCATTGCCACCTATCACGTTGTCGGTCAGCGGCATCACCGCGGTGACCCGAATCGGCAACCCGAGGCGGGCGATCCCGATCGTGGCCGCGGCCACGGCCGCAGCGCCGGACATGTCGTCCTTCATCTCCTCCATGAACGGTGCGGTCTTGATGGAGAGGCCACCAGAGTCGAAGGTGATTCCCTTCCCGACCAACCCGAGGTGACTCTTCGACTCTCCAGGCTGGTACTCGAGGACAACCAGGCTCGGGTTCCGATCGGACCCGGCGGCCACCCCCAGTAAAGCGCCGAGACCCTCATCGGTGATGCGGGCCAGATCCCAGACCTCGTAGCCGACTCCGGCGTCTCCTGCCGCGGCCGCGATTCGGGCCGCCAAAGTCTCCGGGGCCATGTCCAACGCCGGGGTGTTGACCCAATCCCGCGCCAGATTGGTGACCTCCGAGGCGACCACCGCCTCGGCGATCTCTGTCTCATTGCCGCCGACCAACTCGACGGTCTCGACCGCCGACCCTTCGCCATTGGTCTTGTATCCCCGATACTCATAACCCCCCAGCACCGCCCCTTCGACCACGGCCCGGGTAGCCGCTTCGATCGGCACCTGATTGAGGGCTGTCACGACACGACTGGTCTGCACCGCGCGGATGCCGTTCCCGACCGCGGAACGGATCGATTCGAAGCTGGCTTCGTCACCAACCCCAACCAGGAGAAGCGCGGCCGCGGTCTCATGCGGCAGCGCGATGACCTGACCGGGCTTGGCGTCGAACTTGGCCAGCTCCAGAAAGGCAGAGTCGACACCCGCCATGGCTTCCCCACTACCCGGAACCGGCACCCGGTCGGTCATCACACCAGCTATCAGAGTGGCCCCGGCCAGGTCCATATCCGGCGCGGCGATCTTGATCTCCACATTCACTCCTGTTCAGTTTGCGAACGGTCCAAGCCCGGCGACCAATACCCGTCCCATGAAGACCCCCCCGAGACTGGTGAGCACCGCCAGATATGACAAACCGGTGGCAGCCATGACGCCGGAATACGCCGGATAGCGAATCGAAGCCACAACTGCGCCCATGAGGACGATCGAGGTCGTCATCAGCACCCAGAAGGCGACGGTGCCGCCACCGGGTGGGAGGCCGGCGACAGCGAGCACCACGCTGTCGGCGGCCAGCCCGACGATGCCCACGAGGGCAAGTGATCGCAACGCCCAACGGGGAAGCCTGGGATCGACGAGATACCAATGACCCAGCAGCATCTCGCCGGTGACCCCACCCAAGGCAAGAGTCGCGGAGACCGCAGGGACCCACCCTCCGACCTGGGAGGACTGAATGAGGAATGCGACGCCGGCCGCCACCTGGCACAAGCCCGACAGTTGACGGTTCCGGGCCCAGATCAACCCCGAGCCGAGAAGGAGTAGCCCCACCCGGACCCACCAGGTGTTGTCCCCGAAAGCCCCGCTCACTCCAAGCAAGGCAGCAACCGAACCAGCCACCCAGGTGAGGCCCGGGCCGACCAGCCGGGCCAGGGCAACCAGACCCGAAACCAAAGCCAATCCTGCCGCCCAAGCAACCAGGACGAAACGTGGTTCGGCGAGCATTGCGAGATCGTCGGGCACCGGGAGACGATGTTGGCCGGTGCGAGTTCTGGCCGCCAATCGCGCGCAAGCCGTGATTCCGTAACGTTGGAGCTCGCGCCAGTGAGAATGAGATTGGCCTTCAGGGGGTAATGACCCGTGCCGACGCAACTATCGCGACCCGGGAGGCGAGTGATCTGCCCATGCTGCTAACCAAGACCAAGAGGCGAACTGCACGGTTGGCCATCGCTGCCCTGATCGTCATCACCGGGACGTCCCCGGCGCGGGCCGCCGAGAACCAAGTGACGATCACCGGCGGCGGCTGGGGTCATGGAATCGGCATGTCGCAATGGGGGGCCAAGGCCTTGGCCGATAGCGGTTCCAACACCCAACAGATCCTCGAGCACTTCTACAGCGGTGCTTCCATCGGCACCGTGGGCAGCGGTGGGTTGGTCGGGCACGCCGAGCCGCTCCGCATCGGTGTCGGCCAGAACATGACCCGCTTCGACTTCACTGCGGTGGGCGGTGCGATCCAACCCTCACCGGCGTGGTCGCCGGCTCAACCCGATCAAGCCTGGTCACTGCGGGTGGTCGGAACCGGAACTTGTCAGTTCTTCTTCGGCGAGACGGCACAGGGCGACCCGTTCACGCCGTGCAACGGCGAGATCACCTGGGCCAACCAACCCAACGTCAGGGTGACCGTGTCGACTCTGGGCCGAACCTATGCCCGGGGGAAAATAGTGTTCGTCCAAGTCCCCAACAACCCGAACGCCTTCCACCTCCTGGTCGAGTTGCCCTTGGAGCAGTACCTCTACGGATTGGGCGAGATGCCCTCCTCCTGGCATCCAGAGGCGCTCAAGGCTCAGGCCATCGCCGGACGCACCTACGCCCTATACAAGGCGTGGATCTACCGCAACCTAGCCGACAACAGCGCCCGGATGATTGCCTGCTCATGTCATCTCTATGCCTCCACCCTCGATCAGGCCTACATCGGCTGGGCCAAGGAGGATGAGGGGACTAACGCCAGCAACAACCATTGGGGTGACCTCTGGGTCGCAGCAGTCAACGCCACCGGCGGCCAGGCCCTGGTCCACACCCACAGCGGGGGGCGGGCGATCGAGGCCTACTATTTCTCGTCGTCGGGCGGGGCCACCGAGAACAACGAGGATCAATGGGGAGGATCGGCATTCCCCTATCTCCGAACCCGGCCCGATCCGGGCGCGACCTCGTGGTCGGTCGCCCTTCCCCAGTCGACCCTGGCCGCCGCCCTCGGATTCCAATCCCTGATGTCGGCGGTGGTTACGGAGCGTTTCCAGTCGGGGAGCCCGAAGAAGATCGTGGTCCAGGGTTCGGCAGGAGGCACACCTGTGACCAAGACTTTCACCGGCAACCAATTCCGGATCGCACTGGCTCTCCGTTCCCATTTCGTGAACGACATCACTGGCATCCTCCCCTTCATCCCAGGCGCTGACCGGGCCGTGCTCCACGACCCCTCAACCGGCAAGTGGCGCTTCCACACGGTGAACGCATCCACCACGGAGATCTATTTTGGGAATCCGGGTGATTTTGGGTTTATGGGGGATTGGGATTGTGATGGGATCGACACCCCGGGGTTGTATCGACGTTCCGACGGGTACGTGTATTTGAGGAATTCGAACAGTCAAGGAGTGGCCGATATCAGCTTCTTCTTCGGGAATCCTGGTGATCTGCCCCTGGCCGGGGATTTCGACGGGAACGGTTGTGACACGGTGTCGATCTACCGGCCCGCCGAGGGTCAGTTCTATGTGATCAACCATCTCGGTTCGGGTGATTCAGGGTTGGGAACAGCCGACTACTCCTACTACTTCGGCAACCCCGGCGACGCCCCGTTCATGGGAGACTGGAACGGTGACGGGATCGACACTCCAGGGCTGCGACGTAACTCCAACGGGTTTGTCTACCTCCGACACTCCAACAGCCAAGGGGTCGGTGAAGTCGAGTATTTCTACGGGGATTCCGGTGATGTGGTGTTCAGCGGGGACTGGGACGGAGACGGAGACGACACCCTCGGCCTCTACCGGCCCTCCAACGGCACCGTCTACCTCCGCAACACCAACACCACCGGCATCGCCGAC
>DATDPT010000090.1:0-20989 GCA_035292605.1 Acidimicrobiia bacterium | reverse complement strand
TGCCCGATTCGGTGCCCTACTCGATGGGGTCGTTCTGGTCGACCCGGCACCGGCGGAGTTCGCCAAGTACTCCGACGACGTCACTGACCGTTTCCCCTATGAGGGCTCGGGGGACTTCGGTGACACCCCCCTCGTGGTGATCGGCCACGACATGAACACGACCTTTCGCAGTGCCCAGTTCATTGCGGGCCAGGGTGCGGAGCGGTCCGAAGAGGTGAGCACCCAGTGGCAGGAAGGGCTTGCTGGGTATGCCACACTCTCGACGAACTCCACCCAGTTGCTGGCTGAGGGGAGCAACCATTCCATCCCGTGGGAGCGGCCCCAGATGATCATCGACGCGGTGAACGGGCTCGTCGTTCCCTAACGTCCTTCCGATGAATCGTTGGGGCCGGCGCAGACAGGTTCTCTTGGTGATCGCGGCAACAGTGGCCACGGCATGCTCTGCCTCCGTTGAGGTAATCGGCCCCACCACCTCCACTTCGGTCGTCGCCACCTCGTCGACCACCAGTTCTGTGGTCGACCTGAGCGACCTGGTAGGCGATTGGGACAACGGCCAGCTGTTCCTGCAGGTCGCAGATGATGGGTCCTATCAGGTCCTGGAAACGCTGACTTCGGATCCCAACGACCCGTTGATGAGTGGCTTCGTGGCCCGGGACGGGATCAATGTCATCTTCGTCACCAACATCTACGGTGAATGCTCCGGCCAGACCGGGGTCTACCAGGCTCTGATGACCGAAGGCCAACTCGTTCTGACTCTTGTCGACGATCCTTGCCAGTTCCGGGCCACCCGATTCGTGAGCCCCTGGGAAAAGACTGGCTGAGGAGTCAGCCGGTCAGATCCGGTCGACCTTCAGCCGCCCACCTTCGAGATGGGTGGCGGCGTCCACGTACTCGTCGGTGAGAGGGTCATGGGTTGCCATGAGGATCGTCATTCCGGAGTCATCGACGAGGGAGCGCAGCATGGCGAACACGTCACCGGCCGCGGAGGAATCGAGCCCTGCCGTCGGCTCGTCGGCCAGAAGCAGCCGGTTGCCGGTGGCGATCGCCCGGGCCACGGCGACACGTTGTTGCTGGCCCCCCGACAACTCGGCGGGCCGGTGGTTGAACCGGTCGCCGAGACCGACTCGCTCCAGGCTCTCCCTAGCCCGACGATCGGCCTCCCTGCGGTCGGTCCCTGCGATGCGCAGCCCGAGATCGACGTTCTCGAGGGCGGTCATCGCCGGCATCAGGGCATGGGCCTGGAACACGAACCCCAAGGTCTTGGCCCGCCACGAAGCCGCCGCACCCGGAGTCAAGCTGTCGATGCGCCGGCCAAAGACAGAGATCTCGCCGGCCGTGGGTTGGTCGAGTGCACCTACGAGGTTGAGAAGGGTGGTCTTGCCGCTCCCCGACCGGCCCTGCACCGCCACCATCGTCCCCGGTTCTACCACGAGGTCCACACCGCCCAGGGCCACCACCGGGCCCTCCGGGCCGTCGTAGACCCGCTCGGCGTGCCGCACCTCGACCGCGTTGGGCTCAGGTCCGGAAGTCACGACGACCCTCTCGTTTCGGCGGGTCGACAGGGATCAGAGTGACCCTGTCCTCTTCGATGCGAGCCTCGACCCGGTCCCGGATGCCCAGACGCTCCCGGAACTCGTCGGGCACCCGGATCCGCCCCACCGTGTCGACGAGGAGGACCACGGATCCGTCATCGGAGTCGCCATTGCCCCGATGTTCCATGGCGCTCTGCCCGTCTCTCAGCTCAACGACACGGTCGACCACTGAGGCCATGTTGGGATCGTGGCTGACGATGAAGACGGTGAGTCCCAGCTCGCGGTTGACCTCGCGCAGGGTCTGGTAGATCTCTTGTGAAGTCTCTCCGTCGAGGGATCCGGTCGGCTCGTCCGCCAAGAGTAGAGAAGGAGAATTGGCCAGGGCGACGGCAATAGCGGCCCGTTGTTGCTGGCCACCCGATAGACGGCTGGGAAGGTGCAGGGCCCGATCGCCCAGACCGACCAAATCCAGCAGCTGTTGGGCCCGATAGGCCGCATGGTCGGTGCCGGCCAGACGCAGTGGCAGGGCAACATTGGCCCTGGCGTCGAGATAGGGCAGGAGATTGCGGGCGGTGTCCTGCCAGACGAACCCCACCCGCTCCCTTCTGAACCTGTTCAGCTCGGTTTGGCTCATCGATGCCAGGTCTTCGCCGTCGACGACAACTACACCGCTGGTCGGGCTGATGAGGGCGCCGATCACGTTGAGCAGGGTCGACTTGCCACATCCGCTGGGCCCGATCACGCCCACCATCTCACCGTGGTCGACGCTGAGATCGAGCCCGGCCAGGGCCGGCACATCGGTGGATCCGACTCGATAGATCTTGACCACTCGCTCACACAGGATCACGGCTCCGGCAGGCTCCGGATCGGCTTGAATCATCATTGGTTCTCTCCCAACTTGAGCGCCTCGAACACCCTCATCCGGCGCAACACCAGGACCAGGGCAACCGCCGTGACCAGGAACAAACCTGTGAGAAGGGCGATCAGCCCCCACACTGCCGGCTCGTCGATCTCCGCGAGCAGCGGCGGGGTTGCGACGAGACCGGAATCGCCTACGAGACGCACGATCAGCCATCTGCTCAACTGCCAACCGGTGGAGACGCCGGCGGCGAGGCCGAACGCCATAAGGATTCCGAGCTCGATCACGACCACTCCTGCGACCCGGCGTGGAGGCATTCCCAACGCCTGGAGGGCCCCGAGCTCGACGGCGGACATACGGACCCGGAACATCGTGGCGAAGAAGAATCCCATCATCGAGAGGAACACGGCCCCGATGAACCCGATGGTGAGCAGTCCGAACACACCCTGACGAGCCGGGGCAGTCATCGTCTCTTCGATCTCGGGGATCGGGCTGACGATCTCGATGAGGGAGATGTCGGTGTCGAGCCGGCTGGGGATAGGCGTGTCATTGGAAAGCCACACCCGATACAGAGCGGGTTCTCCGGTCTGGAGGAACACCTGGTCCAGGTTGCCGACGACGAGAGGGCTGTCCTCGTCGGGATACCAGGTTGGGAACTGATCGAGAGTGCCGGCTACCACGAACCGGGTCTCGAGAGTCGATCCTTCGATCGAGATGTCGGCTTCGACCACCTCCCCCCGAGCCAGCCCGAGCGAGGGGTGGACCAGGATCGCCTCTGGGGCGGAACCCAGCAGGGCGATGGCGTCAGGAACGGAGCCGGCGCTCGCGTAATCCGATCGGTAGAAGGCCACATCGGAGAAGCTGTCAGGGTCGACGCCAAAAAAGGTGACCGGGATCACCGGTTCGTTGGGAGTCGAAAGGCGGGCGGTGAACCTGCCGACCCGGGTCGCCCGGTCGATTCCGGGGATCGCCTCGAAGACCTCGATCGAAGCGAGACGGCGGGGCCCGATCGGCAATCCGAAGACCTTGGGCTCGGATGCCGAGTCTGCCTCGTACACGCTCCAGTCGGCTCCGACCCGGTGATAAGCCTCGTCCACCAGTTGAAGGTCGAGAGTCTCGGCCAAGGAGGCGGTGAATATGGCCAGACCAACGGTGACGACCAGCAACAACAAGGGCACATGGCTGCTACCCGGGCTGCGGGCCGCCCGGCGCAGCGCTACCAGCCAGGTGACACTCTGGGTGTGGCGGAGGCCGCGGGCCAACAGCTCAAACACCGGCGGCAGGAGTCGAAGCACGATCAAGCCCACCGCCAGGGCCACCACGGCGGGGAGCAGGATGATGGTTGGATCTGCCAGAGAAGAGCCGAGCTCCGGCTCGTTGCTAAGAAGTTGGTAACCCACCACAACCACCACCACGATCACGATCAGGTCGAGTGAGCTCCTCTGCCACCACGGCCGCCGGGTGGCCTGCATGGCCAGCTCGTCATGGGTGACCACGGTCGCCCGCGCCGCACCCCAAACCGGCAACACCTGGAGGACGAGGCTGGCAAGGCCCACCAGCAGTCCGACCCGCAACGCGGGTGAGGTGAGTTGCACCGCCAGGGGCTCTCTGGCCCCAAGGCCGAGGAAGGTGTCGGCGCTCCCCATCAACGAGGCAACCCCGAGACTGAACGGGATGGCGATGAGGGAGGCACCGGCGGCGACAAGGCCCGATTCGACGCCAACCTGACCGAGGAGTTGGGCTCGACTCGCGCCCCTGCTGCGGAGAACTGCGAGCTCTGCGCGCCGCTCGTTGGTAGTGAGTGAGACCGCGAGCATGACGAACACCAGGACCAGGCCGAGTGTGGGCACGGCGTAGGACACCAGTCTCCTGGCCAGCGAATCTCTTGCCTCCCGGAACTCGAGGAGGCCTCCGATCGGGTCGATGCTGCGGGAGATGCCCGGGAGGAGGCGGGACGCCTCGTTGAGGACATTCGTGGCATTGGCGATCAGGGGGTCGACGTCACCGGCGGTGAGGGAAGACCCGTCCATGAGGGCATACCAGGCGGCGGTGCGGATCAGTTCGGGCTTCACCGGCGAGAGTTGCCCGGTTATCACCGAGTGGTCCACGAACACTCGATTGCCCAACCGGTCAGGGGCGATTATCCAGCGAGCATCCGCTTGGTCCTTCGGCACCCAAGTCCCGACCACCGTGAGCGGCACGCTTTGCAGCGGGTCGGTGATGTCCGCCTCCGGGTCGTAGGCGTCCGCCGCATCCCCAATCTCCAAGCCAGTCGCCTCGGCGAGAGCGAGCGGGATCACGATCTCGATCGGCTCACCGTCGGCACCGAGCGTTGGGAGTCGTCCGGACACGATCTCGGCCCGATCGGCGAAGTCGTCGAGAGCCGCCAACGAAACCGTCCCCAGCCCGGATTCGTCGGAGCCCTGCCGAAGCTGGAGCGGTCGGGTGTCTACGAAGGCGGTCGTAAAATCGATGGGAAGGCCCAGCTCTGCCAGGCCTTCGCGGCGCAGGTAGTCGTCGACCTCGGCGACGTCTTCCCAGTCGACAGGCTGTGCCAGGTCGGTCGAGTAGAAGAACAGGTAGGCGAAAGGCGGGCGGTAACCGATGTCCTGGAAGTCCTGCTCGGAGAGGACCCGGGCGGTGGCAGCGTCGGAATAGATGGGTATTGCCATGGGGATGGTGATTGCCGTCGACAGACCGATCAGAAGCAGGACGGACAACACCGGTCTCGCCTTCAGCCGAATCAAGGCGATCCGCAACGAAGTCATTGCCCGATCACCTTCTGACCTTCGACCACGAGTCCGCTTACCTCGACCTGCTCCTCGGTCCGGACTCCCACCACCACCTCGACCCGTCTCGCGGTCTCACCCTCGACCACGATGATGAATGTCTTTCCGTCGTGGGACCGGATCACCTGCGGGGGAAGCCACAGGACGTTCTGATGCGCCACTCCGGTGATCGCAACCCGGACCCCGGTCCCGTATTCGAAGGCGTCGGACTCGAGCTCGATTGCGAGCCTCACCTCGTTTTCGCCTTCGGCTTCGGACTCTTCCGGCTCTTCGATCGAGCTGACCGTCCCATCGACGGGCTCGCCGCGGCCGTCCCTGGTGGCGACGACGACACTGCTACCCACCTCGACCAGCTTCGCCACCTCGCTCGACACACTGAGTGTGACCAACAGCTCGGCTGTGTCACCGAGCTCCACGAGGATGTCGCCCTGAACCGCCTGCCCACCCTCCGGAGGATGAGCGACGAGGACGGTCCCCGAAACCGGCGCCTCGACGATGATCTCCTCAGGTAAGGGCTCGATGGCTCGTCCGTCAGTGGGGAGGCCCAACTCCTCGGCTCGCTGCGTTGCAGCCGCGACCCTGGCCTCGAGCCGGTCCGCGTCACCGATCCCAAGTTGACGCGCCAGAAGGGCTGCCTCCAGATCGGCTGCGGCCGCCTTCATGTCGGCGCTGGGCGCCATGGAGAAGAGCAGGTCTCCGCTCACTACTTGGGTGCCGCGGGTCGGGAGTGGCCCATTGATGTTGCCCGCAATGGGCGCCGCCACCCCGACGCGGTCCACGACATCCACCGTTGCGTTGAAACGGAACTCCTCGGCCACCGTGCCCCGCGCCACGTAGGCCACCTCGCCGGGAGAATCCAGTTGGGCGGCGGTGAGACCCTGACTCACGGCTCGATCCGCCTGACGGGGCAGGGCCCCACTGCTGCATGCCCCGAGAGCCAGAGCGAGGACCATGGCGAGCAGAAGTCGAGAGCGGCTCAAGGCTCTACTCGAAGTTGGCAATGGCCAGGACCAGTGCAGTCAGGAAGAGGGCCGATCCGATCAACAGGACCCAGGCAATGACCACGATTGCATTGACGAACCCACCCGGCTGGCGGCGACTGCTGCCGAGGGCCAACACCCCGAGGATCGCCCCAAGCGCGCCCGCTATTGCCACGACCACTTTGGTCTCGATAATCCTGGTGGCGAAAAGCCCGGCGATGACACCAGTCCCGAACCCGGCGAGAAGTCCGACGACGACGTCATGGACCTTCCACCAAATGGGGATCGAAGTCGTTGCAGCTGGTGTCTCCACCGGTCTCCTTTGACATGTCCTTCCGTCCCATTCTGGCGCGGAGATCTCGACCTCTGGGTCGAGATCTCCGCGCCAGAATGGGAGAGGGGCTCCAGGGCCGATTCGGGTGAATCCTCGCATGCCGGAGTCGAAGCTAACTTGATCGGATGACCGAGGACGACGGCTGATGGATTTCGGAGTGGTGCTTCAGACCGACCCACCGGCCTCCCGGGTTGTCGAGTTGGCGAAGATGGCCGAGGATCTGGGCTTCACCCATGTCTGGACCTTTGATTCCCACATCCTGTGGCAGGAGCCGTTCGTCATCTTCTCGAGGATCTTGGCCGAGACCGAGCGTGTGATCGTGGGGCCGATGGTCACCAACCCGGGAACCAGGGATTGGACCGTCCTTGCTTCGATGTTTGCCACCCTCGACGACATGTATGGGCCCCGCACCATCTGTGGCATGGGCCGCGGCGACTCCGCGCTTCGCTACATCGGGCGTCCGCCCCGGACATTGGAGACGATGGCCGAATCGATGGATGTCATCAAACGTCTGGTCGCAGGTGAGGAGATCGAATACAACGGAAAGCCCCTGTCTATCCCCTGGGTGGGTGAGGGATGGGATCTCCCGATGTGGGCCGCCGGTTATGGGCCCAAGGCTTTGGAGATCATCGGTCGCCAGGCAGATGGTTACATCCTCCAACTCGCCGACCCGCAGATCCTGGAGTGGACGACCGCCGCGGTGCGCGAGGCTGCCGTTCAGGTCGGCCGCGATCCGTCCGAGGTCGAGATCTGTGTCGTTGCCCCGGCCTACGTCGGCGATGACCTCGCCCATCAGCGCGACCAGCTGCGTTGGTTTGGGGGCATGGTGGGCAACCACGTCGTGGACATGGTCAACCGATACGGGGATGACGCGGCCAAGGTGCCCACGGTGCTCTCCGACTACATCAAGGCTCGAGAGTCCTACGACTATCAGCATCATGGGCGAGCCCACAACACCTCAACCGACTTCGTGCCCGATGACATCGTGGATCGGTTCTGTGTCGTTGGCTCGGTCGAGGCGCATGTCGAGAAGCTGTCCCTGCTCAAGTCGATGGGGGTGGGCCACTTCGGGGTCTACCTCATGCACGACGACATGGAGGGGACCCTTCGGGCATATGGCGAACGAGTGATCGGCCGACTGGCTTAACCGCCGAAATCCCCGGTCCCCTAATGTTGCGGTCTGGTGTGGATCCCTAGCGGTTACGACAATGCCCACTGAAACTCTCCCTACCGGCACTGTCACCTTCCTCTTCACCGATATCGAGGGCTCGACCCGTCTCGTCCAGGGATTGGGCCCGCGCTGGGTGGAGCTCCTCGAAGCTCACAACGACCTGGTGAGAACCGCGATCGAAGCCAATCACGGCACGGTGGTCAAGACCGAAGGTGACTCCTTCTTCGCGGTGTTCGGGTCCGCACTCGATGCGGCCCTTGCCAGCGGGGCCGCCCAGGATGCGCTGGCCGTCTACCCCTGGCCGGAAGACGGGCGAATCCGGGTGCGGATGGGCCTGCATACCGGGGTCGCAACCCTTGGCGGCGCCGACTACGTCGGCCTCGATGTCCACCGCGCCGCGCGAATCGCCGATGCCGGGCACGGCGGCCAGACCGTTCTCTCCGAGTCGACCGCAATCCTCGTCGAGCGCGATCTCCCCGCGTCACTCACCCTTCACGACTTGGGAAAGCACCGTCTCAAGGACCTTTCCGAGCCGGAGACGATTTTCGAGCTGATGGCGGCCGGTCGGGAGGAGGCCTTCCCCCACCTGCGGACTCTCGATGCCATCCCCAACAACCTTCCCATGCAACTCACCAGCTTCGTGGGGCGGGAACAGGAGCTGGCCGAGGCGCTGCGCTTGCTGGAGCGAACCCGGGTCCTCACCCTCACCGGTCCCGGTGGCACCGGCAAGACGCGTCTTTCGCTCCAGGTGGCCGCCGAGGTGGGAGACCAGTTCCCAGATGGGGTGTTTTTCGTGGAGCTGGCCCCGGTCAGCGAGGTGGAGGTGGTCCCGTCGCAGATCCTGAGCTCACTGGGCATGCAGGTGGCAGCCCGTGACCAGTCACCGGCGTTCAGCCTCACCGAGCACCTGCGGGCCAAGAGCCTGTTGTTGGTGCTCGACAACTTCGAGCAGCTGTTGGAAGCAGCCCCATTCGTGGCCGATCTGGTGCGCGCCTCACCCCAATCCAAGTTCATCGTCACCTCCCGTGCACCCCTCCAGATCAGCGGGGAGCAGGAAATGCCGGTGGCTCCGCTGCCCCTTGCCGAGCCCAGCCAGATCGACGATCTGGACGAGTTGGTGCACGTGGCGTCGATCTCACTATTCGCCGAGCGGGCGATCGCGGTTCGGCCTGACTTCGAAATCACTCTGGAGAACGCTCAATCGGTTGCCGAGTTGGTTCGGCGACTGGACGGCCTGCCATTGGCCATCGAACTGGTGGCGTCCCGGCTCAGGCACCTCCCCGTGGCGACCATCCTCGAACGACTCGATGCCCGGATGCTGAGTTCGGGGTCAGTCGACCTTCCTGAGCGGCAACGCACCATCGAGGGTGCGATCACCTGGAGTTACGACCTTCTCGACCAGCCAGCAAAGCGGCTGTTCGCACGAATGTCGGTATTCGCAGGTGGCGGCCGTCTCGATGAGATCGAGGCAGTCTGCGGCCCGGAAAGCGACCTGGGCGTCGATGTGATCGAGGGGCTGGGTCTCCTTCTCGACCAGAGTCTCTTGCGGCGGGTCGACACCGATGACGCGCCCCGGTTCCAGATGCTGCATGTGATCCGGGAATACGCCATCAACTGCCTCGGCGATATCGGGGAGGCTGTCGAGCTCCACCACAGCCATCTCGAGGCCTACACCGAGATGGCCGAGAAGGTGGCGCCCGAGCTCTTGCGCAAGGACCGCAAATACTGGCTGGACATGATGGAGTCCGATCACGACAACATTCGGGCCGCCCTGGAGTGGGCGATCGCCAACGGGGAGGTCGATCTCGGGCTTCGGCTGGTGGCTGCCTCGTGGAGGTTCTGGCAGGCTCGTGGGCATCTGCACGAGGCGCGTCGTCGGGTCGACGCCACCCTCGCCATGGAGGGCGGTGAGGCCCGCCACCGGGCCAAGGCGATGGAGGCCCTCGGGGGCATCCTCTGGTGGCAAGCCAAGATGGAGGAGTGTTTCGACGTCTATCAGAAGGTGTTGCAGATGCAACGCGAGTTGGGCGACCCGAAGGAGATCGCCAACGCCCTATACAACTATGGGCTGGTGGTGGCCTTCAGCGGAACCAACGTAGGCGAGGAGATCGGACTCGACGAGTTGAACGGCATTTTCGACGAAGCTGACGCCATCTACACCGGGCTCGGCGACTTCGGTGGTCTGGGGGATATCGAGTGGGCTCGAGGCACCGCAGTTGCCTACGTCGTCATGGACCCCGAAGCCGCCAGCGAGCACATGAAGAAGGCGATCGACTTCTACTCGCGGGCCGGCAACGAGTTCGGGATGGGGTGGGGGCTCTTCGAAGTGGGTGAGATGGCGCGGAAATCTGAGAGATTCGACGAGGCCTGGGAGTACGTGCGGCGGGGACTCGCTCTCTTTGCGGGTCATCGCGATGTCTCCGGTGTCACTCTCTTCCTTGCATCCACCGCCGGCATTGCCCGTGGTCTTGGTGACGAGAGACGGGCTGTTCGTCTCGCCGGTGCCTTCACCACGCTTCGCATCAACTCCGGCACCGACATCGTGTCTTATGAGACCAACGAGGTTGCAGGTCTTGACTTCGCCACCCTGGAAGCGCTCACCGGCGATCTAGCCCTCGCCTACCGGGACGGCCGGGCCATGGATATCGATGATGCGGTGGCCTATGCCTTGGCCGGTCCGACCGATGAGGGTTTCGAGGATCAGCGGGTCCAGTAGAGCCAGCTCACCTGTTGGGGGGAGAGGGCGGTGCCCGAGAAAACCGCGATCTCGTCGAGGGAGGCGGCGAAGACTCGATTCTGAGGGATAGCGGAGTCGGTGCCCGGGTTGTTGACACCACCCCACTGTGCTCCCCATCCGGAGAGGTTGCCACAACCCGCTCTCCACCAACCGGTCTGGGTCTCCGCGACCGTGTTGGTGTTGGTGGCAACCTGGGCCCCGTCTATATAGAGCACCATCCCTGAGGCGCTCTGGGTTCCGACCGCCAAGTGCCACTGGTTGTCGTTGAGCCCGGTCGCCGAGCTGAGGGCGATATGCGCTCCGTTGTAGACCCCGAACCAGATCCGGCCGTTTCCGTCCATATAGATATGACGGTCGTAGGCACCGGCTGTCGGTGTCAGGGTCCCGGTCTGGGGCCGTTCGAATCCGATCAGCTTCCCGCCGTTGGTGTACGACGCCGGTGCCCGGAACCACGTAATGACAGTGAACACCTGTGGGGCACTGATCGGGGTGGTGGAAGTGGTGTTGATGCAGGCATTGGCGCCGAGTTGGACCGCCCGATCGGGCGTGTCGGTGACCAGGGCTCCGTCGGCGAGGCGGGTGAAGTCGGTGGCTGTGCCGCTGGGGTTGTAGGTGCCGGTGCGGCCGTTGCCTGAGGAATCAGCCGCGGTCGTAGCAATTCCCGTCTCGTCCAGCTTCCAGTAGAGATAGGGGGCGAGGGCGTTGACTTCGGTGGTGTAGCTCCAGTTGGGGACGCTCCAGGTGTCGGCACTGTTGGTGGTCGATGCCGTGAATGCTGCGCCGGTGGTCGGGACCAGGAGCAGACCGGCCAGAAGCACGAGACCTAGGAAGTTGGCCGGAGACTGGATCACCTGGCGCAGCAAGGTGGGCCGGCGCACCGGCTCTGGGGTCCCGGGCGAATCCGGATCGTCTTCGTCGTCCTCCGGTTCGTAGTCATGGGCCGCGGCCACCATGGCCCCCACGATCAGTGCGAGATGGAGGACGATCTGAGCCCAGTTGCCGGTGCGGGCCCAGACCACGGGCAACCCCACGTAGCGAACCAGGAGCCGTCCCAAGCCGTCCACGGCCTCGATCTCGACCGGGATGGAGTCGGGAGTGGGATTGGCGTCGCCCTTGGTGGTCAGGGTCGCGTCGTCGTTGAACGCGATCACCCGGTGGGTGAGGACATGGTCCGGCTTACCCGGGTCTTCGAAGACCACGACCCGACCCAACATGAGGTCGGGGTCGGAATCCGGGGAGGAGAGGACGATGTCGCCGGCCTCGATGTTGGGGGCCATCGAGCCGGTGAGGATTACATACGGATGCCATCCGAAAGCCATGGGGAGGATGGTGATGAGGAGACAGGCTCCGACGAACCACATCCAGGCTCGCCCGAGCACACCCAGCGTCAGCCTCATCTTGCTGTAGCGCCGGGCAGGTGGCGCGGTCCCTGCGAGAGCTCTGCTGACTGTGGTCATAGTGGCTTGTGGTCACTCCCCTGAAACGTCTGCCGGCCCCGGCCCGGAATCCCGGTGGCCAGGGCCGGCATGGTTCAGGAATCCTCTGAGTCGACCCCTTAGTTGATCTCCCAGACCAGATCGGCGGCTGCGCTCGAGCTCTGGACGCTGTTGCCGGCGCCCGAGTTGAGGGTCCAGCCGATGCGGTAGGCCACCCGCTGGGTGCCACCGGCAACTGCCAGCCCGGAAGCGCCGGCATAGGTGGATGGCAATGCGCTCAGGGTCCCGTTGTAGAGGGCCCCGCCGCTGCCACCGGTGTAACCGGTGCAGTTGGCCTGGACGTTGGTGCTGGCTGCGACCGCCACCGCATCGACGGTGACGTCGAGGACTGCCGACAGCGCGGCGCTGTTGGTCCCGGTGATCGCTCCTCGGTACAGCCTCAGGTTCCCGGCAAGGGAGCCGCCTGACTGCACGGTGATGCACTTGAACCCGGTGTTACCCGGCTTGAGGTTGCTCTCGGTGAACAATGCGGAGGTGGTTCCGGCGTAGACGGTCCCGCCACCGTTGTTGGTGAGAAGGAGGTTGCCCGTCGCCCACGCATCTCCGGTGTTGTCCGTGGTTGCGCTAAACGCGGCGTTGCTGCCCTGCCAAACGAGGAGGGCGGCAACCAGAAGACCGGCCAGGGGAGCGGCTGCCCGGAGCATCCTTCTCTGCCGCCGGTCGTTAGTTGATGTGGTTGCTGACATGGTCCTTAAACCTCTCTTGATTACTCCGTCACTAAGAAGATCGGGAAAAAGCGCGGTCCTACACGAGGATGGTCCTGGATGACCCCCAGATGACTAGTCATCGTTGCAAATCCCTGTGACTGGCTTCGGAATGTGCTGATCAGGGATGAGGTATGGCGGCGCTGACGGGTCGGGAGCAGCAGCCCTTCAAGATCGACGTAGCCAAGCTCGAGGAGCCAGGGCTGACCGACAGCCTCGAGATCGGGTACTCGCATTCCAAGACGGTTCGGAGCCGTCTTCGCTGCCAGACTGTCGCGATCCGAAAGGAGTCATGGTGAGTTCCCTTGGCCAACGGGGTGGAGTCGGTGGTCTATAACCGAGATTCGAGCGGGCCCGGTGCCCGGGCACGGGTCGCGATCCCGAAGCCAAACCGCAGCCTCTATCGGCGATTCCTCAGGGACACCGCCAAGGCCGGTCTCCCATCGGGCCCAGGCTCTGGCGAGTTGGTCGCCGAGGAGAACCTCGCTGATTTGCCGGCGACCGCGCAGCGCTACATGGCGTTCATGGGCGTGTCGGGCAGGCCGAGGGATTGGTCGTTGCGGGCCCGGTTTGTCGGCCGCTTTCGGCTTCGGCCACATGCGGATTGGCTCCCGGCCGAGGCCTGGCAGTACAACACCGCGCTCGAAGTGGGTCGGGTGTACACGATGAGAGTTGGCTTCGCAGGCATGCTCCCGATGATGGGCAAAGACACCTATCTGCGCGGCCGGGGACAAATGCTGGGAAAGCTGCTCGGTCTGTTCAAGGTGGCCGAGGGGCACGGTGACGAGTTCGACCTCGGGGAACTGACCACCTATCTAAACGATGCCGTGCTTCTGGCTCCGTCGTTTCTCCTCGGGCCCAATACGACCTGGGCCGAGGTGGACGACGACAGCTTCGATGTGACGCTGGCCGATGCCGGCCGTCGGGTCACTGCAAGGGTCTTCATCGATGAGCGGGGGGCACCGGTCGACTTCAGCACGACCGATCGTTTCGCCGATCTTCCCGGTGGCCTGGTCAGGGCGAAGTGGACCACTCCAACCCCGGTCTGGCTCAGTGGAGCCGGGCGGCCGGTTCCGGGGCCGGTCTCGGCCGTCTGGCACCTGGCCGATGGCCCGCTGCCCTATATCGAGGGTCGTCTCATCCCCGACAGTATCGCTTACAACGTGGCGCCGGGGTCCTGACCGTAGGGGGAGGGGTGTTTTTACCGGGCTTAGGCGATCACGTCTATGTGCCGACATTTATGAGATGGAAAACGGCCCCCTCGGGCGTCAGATGTATCCCGACACGTCGATCCGGTCGCTGACCGCTGCTCGGTTGTTGGCAACGACGATTGCAGTCGTGGGCGTTGCTATCTCGGTCGTCATGTACATTCGCAACGAGAACTCCGGCGAGCAACGAGCCCGTGAGGCGCTCGCCAGCACTGGCGAAGAGCTGACACGAGTGGTCGCAGACCTCAGAACTGCGGCAAGCGAGCAGACCGAGGCGCTGGAAGGCCTTTTCGAATCGAGCACCGTTGTCACCCAGGAGGAGTTCGATCATTTCGCCGTGGTGATCGGCGGCGCTCCGACATCGAGTTTGGTCTTCGCATCGCCGGTTCCGACCGGCGACCCCGACGTGTTCTCATGGCCGGTGGTGTACGAGGCCCGATCGACGGCAAACGGATACGAGGAGGGCTTCGATCTTGTCCGCGACCCCGCGCTACGCGATGCAATCGATCGTGCACTCCGCGGAGAGGACTCCGCTTCGTCCGGTTTCATCGCGCTGCCCGGCGACGAGCACCCTGGGGACGTGGCGCTGGTGTCGGCCATGACCAGACCGAATGGCGAGATGGTCGGTGTTGGAGTGGCGATCATCCAGATCGATGAGGCGCTTGCTGAACGCGCCCGGCTGCTGCTCGAGGACCAAGCCGAATGGCGTATTGGCGAAGTGGAGCCAGGTGAGGAGTCGATTGCGGTATCCACGGCCGATCGCTGGTCGGAGGCAGTCACGATCGGCGATCGTGATTTCGTCATTGAGTTGGATTCTCTCCAGACTGGCGAACGCGCCTTTGGTGAGGCCTCCGATTGGCTTGCCCTGCTCGGCGTTGTGACCAGCAGCCTGATCGCCGTCCTCACCTACAACCTGATGAAGCGGCGGGCGACCATTCGCCAAATCGAGAAGCTGGAGCAGACGCTGGCAGAGAAGGACCAATTCCTGGCAACGGTGAGTCATGAGCTTCGGACCCCACTCACCGCAGTGGTGGGGATGCTCGAAGTGATCCATGCCAATCTCGATCACCTCACGCCCGACGAATACGCGCTATTGCTCGGTGACGCTCGCGACGGTGCCCTGGAGCTGGAGCGGCTCATCGAGGACTATCTCACGACCGCCCGTCTCTCCGCCGGAGCGTTGACCATCAAGACCGAGACCGTCGACCTCGACACCATGTTCACCAAGACTGTCGCCCGTCTCAATCTCCCCGGGAACCTCACCGTGGAAGTCGGCCCGCTGGGATCGTGCGCCGGCGACTCGCTCCGCATCCGCCAGATTGCCCGCAACATCCTGCGCAACGCGGCGCGTTACGCCCGCAATCGGATAGAGATCAGGAACACCGGAGACGACGCGTTTGTCGTAGTCGAGATCCGCAATGACGGCGATCCGGTGCCGGATGATCTCCTGGACGGGTTGTTCGAGCCGTTTAGCGGATCGAACGGGCCCGGTGAGACCGAGTCGATCGGGCTTGGGCTCTCGGTCTCACGTGGCCTGGCCAGGAGAATGGGGGGCGACCTCCTCTACTCCGTGGACGGGGATTGGGTCGTCTTCAGCATCCTGCTCCCGGCGCCTCCTCGGACCAATGACCTGACAGATCTCAGCCGGGAGTCGGTCGAGGTTCTCTGAGGGCATCGGGGCAGACCAGGGACGGCCTGCGCGGCCCGTCCTGTCTGGTTTCACCTTCTGGTCCCTATGCGCTCAGCGCCACCACCGGTGCCAATGGCGACGCATGAAAACCGGCTCGGCAGTGGCGGTGGCCGCGTTGCCGGCATCGTCGGCTCCGGTCACTGTCAAGAGGAACAGCGGAGCCTCGATGTAGAGGACTCCATGCGCCCGAAAGGCCTGGGTGGCCTCTTCGGTTTCCACCAGATACACCTTCTGACCGTCCCGCACCGGTATGCCGTTGATGTCGCCGACGCATGATGGGTGACGGTCAACTCGGTCCCGGCAGGAGAAGTCGACCCGGAACCATCCTCGATGATGGTCGGTCCAGTAGCGGTCGAACTCGGCCTTGACCCTGGGGGGGTTGAGGTCGTCTCCGGGCGGCACAGGAGGCGGTTCGGGCATGGTGGTAGACGTGGTCGAAGTTGTCGATGTCGTTGTCGTGCTCGTAGAAGTCGTCGAGGTCGTGGTCGTCGAGGTCGTGGAGGTGGTCGTCGTGGTGGTGGTTGGCGTGGTAGCGACGTAGGACCCGATGGGGAATGGTGCCAGCACCGTGGCGTTGGTAGCGGTTGAACCGACGAGAGCGTTGATCCCGCTGAAAGTCCAGTTGGAGAGGATGAAGGTGGGCCCATCGGCTCCGGTCCCCAAGTTGCGGGATGCCCACCCATTCACGTATTCCCACGGCTGCCCGGTTCCGTCGACGCTGATCTCCCCGAAGACATCGACGACCACCCCGCTGCGGAACAACTCGATGGCGTCGTCGCCGTTGACGTTGACGGTGGTGGTGAGGTAGTCAGGGCTGAACCCGAAGAAGTTCACGAACTGGTTGCCCTCGAGCGAGACATAGATGAAATCACCGGCCGTTGCCGGGACGTTGGGGAAGGTGAACTGCTGACCGTCGGTGCCGCCACCGTTGTCGGCTGAGCCCAATCCGTAAATACCCAGGTTCGGGATGTCGTTGACGACTAGGAGTTCGACGGCCTTGGGGTTGGCGCCATTTCTGGGGCCCTGGATGACCCCAGTTATCACCAGATCACCGGTGGTGGCTGCCGCCGGGGCGACACCGATCGGGATCAAGGTGCTCAGCATGGCGATGACCAACAGCAGGCCGAGTCTGGAACGTGACAAGTGCTGCTCCTCATGCTTCTTGGCCGATCCCGGGGATCACGGTGGGAGTCGACTGGTTGTCAATGAACAGGGAGCACTATCAACGACCGATATTCGACCTCAATTTCTGCACATGACAAGACCCATATATCTCCCCCCAGCGAACGGAGTGAGCTTTGGGGGGAGAGCGCGGCCAAGCCGGGAGGGGGGCACCCCGCCACGCGAGATGGTGCCCCTAGCTCACCGTCACTTGAGATTTCTTGCCGAATCGTCTCCGCTCCGGCTCACTCAGGAACCGCTTGCGGACCCGGATCGAGGTTGGGGTCACTTCAACCAGCTCGTCGTCGGCGATCCATTCGATCCCCGTCTCCAAGGTGAGGTTCCGGGGTGGCCTCAGGTTGATCGCCTCGTCCGCGGCGTGGGTTCGGATGTTGGTCAGCTGTTTCGGCTTGGCCGGGTTGACCACCATCTCTTCGGGCCGGGAGGCCTCACCGATGATCATCCCTTCGTAGGTCTCCTCGCCGGCGCCTATGAAGAGCTCACCGCGCTTTTGCAGATTGTCCAGGGCGAACCCGGTGCTGACACCCTTGCGGTCGGCGACCATGGCTCCACCGATACGGTGGGGGAGCTCTCCGACCCATTGCATCCAGCCCTCGTGATGCTGGTGAATGAGGGCGGTGCCCCGAGTCGTGGTCATCAGAAGGGAGCGGAACCCAAGAAGCCCCCGAGCGGGTGCAGCGAAGGTGATGATGGTCCGTCCCGGGTCACCGGGCTGAACTTCGAGGATGGTCCCCTTGCGGGAGGCTGCCGTCTGGGTCACGGTGCCGACGTACTGGTCGGGGACGTCCACCACGGCCCGCTCCACCGGTTCATGTTGGTCCCCATCGATCACCCGGATCACCACCTCCGGCCGACTCACCTGAAGCTCGAACCCTTCGCGCCGCATCGATTCGATGAGCACTGCGAGCTGCAACTCGCCTCGACCGGATACTTCGACGATCTCGGGCGACGACGTCGGCCCGAGACGGATCGAGACGTTGCCGAGGACCTCTCGTTTGAGCCGATCCTGGATTTGTCTCGAGGTGAGGAGCGTGCCTTCTCTTCCGGATAGGGGCGAGGTGTTGACTCCGAACGTCATCTTGAGCACCGGCTCATCGACCGTAAGTCGGGGGAGGGGGACAGGGTCGTCAGAGCTGGCGAGCGTGTCACCTATCTCCACCTCGGGGAACCCGGCGACCACGAAAAGGTCACCGGCCAGGCACTCGTCGACCTCTGATCTACCGAGACCGGTGAATCTCAACAGGGTGGTGAGACGGCGCTTGATCGGCGGCTCTTCGTCGTTGGCGTGACAAAGGGCGACCAGGACTCCCTTCCTGAGGGTTCCTTGCACGACCCGCCCGATGGCGAGACGACCCAGGTAGTCCGAGGCGTCGAGATTGGTGACGAGGGCCTGCAAAGGGGCAGCCGAGTCACCACCGGGCGCGGGAATGGTCTCCACAATCGCATCGAGAAGAGGAGCCAGGTCTGCGTCTTCCGCAGGGACACCGATCCCGGTCATGGCGCGACCAGTTCGGGCAACCGTCGACACGATGGGGAAGTCGATGTGGTGGCCCTGGGCGTCGAGGTCGAAGAACAGCTGATAGATCTCATCTGCCACCTTCTCCGGCCGGGCATCGGGTCTGTCCACCTTGTTGATCACCACGACCGCCGGGAGGTGGAGGGCAAGGGCTTTGGACAGGACATAACGAGTCTGGGGCATGGGCCCGTCGGCGGCATCAACCAGAAGGAGGATCCCGTCGACCATGGCCAGGGCCCGCTCCACCTCGCCCCCGAAGTCGGCGTGCCCGGGGGTATCGACCAGGTTGATCCGGGTGTCCCCCCATTGGATCGACGCTGCCTTGGCCAGGATCGTGATTCCTCGCTCCCGCTCCTGGTCGGTGGAGTCCATAACCCGATCTACTCGCTCCTCATGGGAGGAGAACACGCCGGCGGCGTTCAGCATCGAGTCGACCAGCGTGGTCTTGCCGTGGTCGACGTGCGCGACGAGCGCGACGTTCCGGAAGGAGGGAGAGGACATGAGCCTGAGATGGTATCGCCCCCCGGGTCGGTATCAGACCGTGGCCCCTCCTTGATCGAGAAGCTCAGGCGGCGTCGTTGCCGGAGCCTTCTCTGGACCCGACGAGCGAGGTGCCCTCGTTGACGTGGCCCAGGGCGCACAGGATCTCCCGGTCTCCTTCACCCCAAGACTCTTCGGTCGGGTAGAGATAGGTGTAAGTCAGGTCGGGGGAGTTCTCCCAGGTGATGCCGACATATCCTTCGAAGGCCCCAAGGCACTCTTGGTCGGCCCAACCCTCGGCCGCGGTCTCACCGGGATAGTCGGCGTCGGGGCCGTCAGGGAACTCACGAAGGGCGTAGACCTCGAAGTCGTGGGCGATGTCGCACGGATGGACCGTCACCGAGAGGTAGACCTCCGTGTCGGGCCAGTCTCCGCAGTCGCCGATCTCGAGATCGAACACCGACAGGGTTCCCGACTCGGTGATCTCACCATCCTCATCGCGGTCGGCATCGGCGATCATGACCGCAAGAAGCGCAATTATCGCCACCGGGACGGCCAAGAGGATGATGGCTGTCTCGACGATTCCCAGGATCCTCCCCGCTTGAGCCTGGCTGCGGTTCTCGGGTGGCCGTCTTCCGGCGTCGATGGCCTTGAGCTCTTTGCCCCCGATGCGCCATGCGAATGGACCCAGCAGTCCACAGAAGGCGACACCAAGGATCCCCAACACCAGGGCTGTCGTGGCCTGACTTTGTTCGGGATACTGCTGGTCCGTCATTTCATGTGGCTGCCGTTCGATGCCGAGCCAATCGCCGAGACGTCGCCAGGCGGCGTGCGCCCTTCCACAACATAATCGTGATCGTGGTGGCGGCGAGGTTGATTCCGACCGGTCCTAGTCCTGGCTGCGGCGTAGGCGCGTTCTGGCCAGGATGACCAACACAGGACCAAGCCAGATCAGGCCAAGGAGCAGCGATGTCGAAATGACGCTCTCCGACGATCCGGACGGCGGCGCCGCGACCAGAGCCAGCAGCCTCACCTCATCGGACCTGTGCGTGGGCTCGATGGAGTCGACCGCGGTTTCGGATCCCGGTTCGGGCGCGGGTTGGAGGCCTGCTTCCGGGGTCTCGAACTGATCTGGGTCGGCCGGGCCCGCATTCGCCGAGACCGTCGGTGATGTCGCGTTGTTGATGGTCTCGCCAATCTCGACCGCGGGCTGTTCAGGTGCGGGCTGTTCCGGATTCAGGTTCGGCTCCGGCTGGGGCTCGGGTGCCGGCTGGGGCTGCGGTGCCGGCTCCGGCTGGGGTGCCGGCTGGGGCTGGGGTGCCGGCTCGGGCTGGGGAACCTGGATCGCGGTCACCTCGAGGACGACCTGGGCGGAGGCGGTCCCGCCGTCCCCGTCGTTGACCACCAGTGTCACCATGTACCAACCTGGCTGGCCCGGGGTGAACGAGAAGTCTGGGCCGGTGCCGGTGGCGACCGGGACCGCGTCGACGCTGACCGTCCAGGCAAGAGCCAGGACATCGGCGCTTCCTGGGTCGCTCGCTACTGATCCCAACGTCACGTCCTCCTCGGCGACCACGGAAAGGGGTGCCCCTGTGATCGCGACCGAGGGGTCCAGGTTGGCGACGGTCAATTGAAGGTTGTTGCAGCCTTCCGCATCGGGGTTCCCGTCGTCGCCGACGCACACCTCCACGTTGTAGTTCCCCTCATCGGCGAAGACATGGTCACCGGTGACGGTTCCGGCCAGACCGTTGGCCTGAACGACCATCCCGGTGGCGAGGGCTGAGCCGTCGCCCCAATCGATGGCGGCTCGATGGGTCTGGGCCGTTTCCTGGTCGAGGAAGGAGACCGATGACAGTGCCACCGTCTGGCCTTCGTTGGCCGACTGGTCTGCGGCGGTGACCACCGGGGCGGTGGGCGCAACTGGCACGTAGATCGCGGCACCGGCGAGGACGTTGTAGACCTTGTTGGGCCCGGTGTTGAAATCGAAGTTGACGTTGCCCGGCAGCAGCTCGGCGCTGTTGGTGAAGGGGTGCCAACCAGAGGCAAACCAGGCGAGGATCCGTGGCCCGGTGCCCTGCAGCACCCTACCGGTCTGGTAGGTGACGTTGGGGGTGGTCGAGGTGTTCTGAGTCTTGTTCTGGGTCTGGCCGTTGAGGGTGACTCTGAATTGGGTGTTGAGCCCGAGGAGCTCGGTGGTGATGGTGCCGGTGGGGTCGGTGCTGCCCAGGCTTTGCCATCCACCGGCGTTGTATTCGACGGTGGCACCCGGGATCCCGTTGACTCCGGTGGAGTCGAGGAGACGAACGTTGAC
>DATDPT010000089.1:0-33984 GCA_035292605.1 Acidimicrobiia bacterium | reverse complement strand
CGTTGGTCATGGTGGAGGATCTTTCCGCTCATGCTCGTGAGCTCGCATCAGGCCTTTTGGAAGACATCGAGCTGTCACGCACGTCACTTTCCCAGCAGGTTCTCAAAGCCAGTCGACTTGCTCGCCTTATTGGTGACGAGGAGGCTGTCGTATGGATTGAGTTTGAGCTTTCTGGGATCCGAGGCACAGACTCGGGGAACGTGCATATGACCAAGACGAAGCGCTGGATCAAGGAGGATGAGAACAGAGGCCTTTGGGGTGCAACCACCGCTGATCTGGAGGGCCAGGTCGAATCTCTGAGGGACAACATGGAAGCCTCTCGTGTGGACTCGTTCTCCGGTGATGCCCTCATGGGAGCAACTATCCAGCACAGAAAATATCAGACTTCGATCACAGAAGCCATAGGAAGGAAGATGCTGATTCTGAACCGAGTCAGATCCTTGCTCCATGAGTTTGCCCGACGCACCTACTACGAACTTGAGTTCAGCGCCGAACAGCAGAGCTTGTTCGACTCAGCACGGAAGGAGATCGACGGATTGTTGGCTCCGCAGGTGGGGGAGTCTCTGGACAAGATTGACTCTATCTACCGACGACTGTCCGAAGGAGATCCCGAGTCGATCAGCCAGGCAATGAACACCGTGCGAAGACTGATCGACTCCTTTGCCGATGCGGTGTACCCAGCGGTGCCCGACGGTTCAGCCAAGATCGGAGACCAGGAGCTGAAGGCGGGTCAATCTCAAGTCCTGAATCGCATCGACTTGTTCGTAGCAGATCACACCGAAAGCGAGTCGAGGCGCAAGCGACTCCGACAGAGCCTCAGAAGCATCTATGAAAGAGCTAGTGCCGGCAGCCACGCCGAAGTAACACCAGCTGAAGCTCGCTACCTGTTCCTATCCACTTACGTCTTGCTCGGCGAGATCCTCACCCTTTCCAAGTAGGTCAGGCACCTCGCACTCAGCGCCGGGAGCGGAAAAGCGAGTCTCAACCAGGGTTCTTCCTAAACGTCGATCTTCACTTCTTCGCCGTTCTCGTCGTACAACCTCGGCTCCTGATTGCGCAGCTTTCCGACTCGTCGTTTGAGAGTGAATTGCTGTCCCCATGATGATCGAAAGTCACACACAATCTCGATCCCGGCACCGGCTCGATGATGACGAACAGCTTCAGCAACGCCACTTGCAGGCTCCCAGAGGGACTGCTTGGCTTCAACTGGCAACACCTTCTGGCGGTCGTCGGAGTGGATGGTGGCTCCGTCCTCCAGAGCTATCACTGTCCAACTCAGGTTGAAGGCTTCACTGACTCCCCGGTTGATGGCTGTGCCAATCTGGCCCTTGCTCACCCAGGGCACAACACGAGGAGTGGTCGCCAACAAAGCAGCCTTGCGAGTGAGATCGGCGGAGCGATCAGCCGCATCAGCGGAGCGCCTGGCAGCAACAGCGGCAAACCAAGTAGCCAGGGCGACAAGGAACCCCGACGCGACCATTCCGACAACACCCCAGTCAACGTTCGCCCAGTCCATCGTCCGGTGAACCTACCTCCCCGACCCAAACCTTCCAACGTTTACGGCGCCCTGAACAGCGCTCTCAGAAGCTGGAACTTCGCTCTACCTGGGCAGATACACTGAATCCCTACCGGCTTGAAAACCGTTGGGCCCAATAGGGTCTCGTGGGTTCGAATCCCACCCCCTCCGCCTCTGTGAGGTCTACAGCTCGGTTGGTCGAGCCAGGCTGTAACCCTGGGCCCACTCGATGCCGACCTCGGCGAGCGCCAGCAGATCCCTGGCGGTCTCCACTCTTTCTGCCACCAGGTTGATCCCTGCCTCGTGACACCACGCCGATCCTCTAGCGAGTTGCGCCATCCGTGTCGTGTTGTCGGAGAGTCCGGCATTGACGTCGACCTTGATGTAGTTGGGCCGGACTCCGTGCAGATGTTGGCTCACATAGTCGAGGTCGTAGATCGGCACGTCATCGATCGAGACCTTGGCGCCGCTCGCTTTCAGGTCTTCAAGAACCTGACGAGAACCAGCATGGAGCCCTGCGCTGTAGGGGATGTCGATCACGAGTCGTGAAGCCATACCCCGTTCGAGCGATCCCGCCAGAACGGCGGCGGTGCTGACCGAAGCGTTGAGAAAGAGAAATGCGCTGTGGGGAAAGCGAATCAGCGAGTCGATCGCCTTATGGGCTGCGGCCAATTCGAGCTCAACCCCTTGACCCGTGTCATGGGCGATCCGAAACCAAAGCCCAATCGGGATTCGAGGGGCTTTCGGGAATCTGGCCAGGGCCTCGTAGCCTCGGGAAAGGGGCACCCCGGCTCGGAGCTCATAGATGGGCTGGAACAAACAGACCAGTTCTCGGTTGGCGATCACTCCGGGGAGGAGTTGGCGGACAGTTTTCTCCCATTCCCAAACCCGGGCTCGGGCCATCAGATCGGCTGGTGCTGCACGATGATCGAGTGTGGTGATCAGACTGGTTCCCACCTCCTGCTAATCGACCGTGCCCGAGAAAAACTTGAATCGAGGTGCAGCCCGAACCCGGCTGCGACTCCCCAACCTCAAGGAGCACCCCTGATTTGTCGATAGCCATTTGTGTCAATCTCCAAGGCGACCTCAGCGCGACAGCCGAAGAGAGATCTAGAGGCAGAGCTCAAGAAGGAAATCGAGCTACGCCAGGCCAAGGACGACTTCCTTGCGGCTGCCTCCCACTACATCACCACTCCTCTCTCCGCGGTCTTGGGATATGCCGAGTTGCTCGGTGACCGGAGCCGCGACTTCAACGCCGGGGTCCGCAATCAGTTCATCGAACTGCTCGCGATCCAGGCGCGAGAGACGACGCACATCGTGGATGACCTTCTCATCGCAGCTCGCTTCGATCTCGGCGGGACCGTGGTCGCAGACGACGAAGTCGACCTGAGGGATGCAGTCGAAGCGGCCACTCACGATTGGGCCAGCAATCAAAGGTCCAAACTCTCGGTGAGCGGCAACGCGGTGGCCAAAGGGGACGGCAAATGGGTAATCCAAATCGTTCGCAACCTCTTGAGGAATGCCGAGTCGTTGGGAGGAGAGAACATATGGGTCCGGATCAGGGACGGGTTCAACAAGGTGATCCTGGAAGTCGCCGACGACGGCGAGGGGATGGCCGTGACCGATCAGGAGAAGATCTTCGAGGCGTATAGCTCGCGTCGAAGCGTCGATGACGTGACACCACCCCTCGGTCTCGCCCTATCGGTTGCCCATCGGCTGGCGCGGGCGATGGGTGGCGACCTCCGCTTTTACCAGGAGGCCGGTGAGAACGTCTTCGAGCTCTCCCTTGCCAAGGTCGTCGACCGCAGCGACTACGACCTCGACCTACCGGATGTGATCATCGATCCGCTGGCAGGCCGGCCTACCAAGGATGCCATCGCCGGTTTGCTGGCGGCGCGGGGCCCTGAGATCGTCTATCAGCCGATCGTTGACATGCGTGGCGGCGGCGAGGTGAGGACGGCCGGATACGAGAGTCTTGCCCGGTTCCCCTCGGCGACACCATCGGAATGGTTCGAGGTAGCCGGCGGCGTCGGTCTGCGTCTCGAGCTCGAGTTGGCCGCGATCAGAAACGCCATCATCGGCTTCGCACCCAGCAAAGAGGACGAGTTCCTGGGCATGAACATCTCCGACGCCACTCTCGTCTCGTCGAGTCTGGCGACGGCATTGGACGGCATCGACCCGGGGCGAGTGGTGCTGGAACTCTCAGAAGAGACACTGATCACCAGCTACGAAGAGACCAGAAGGGCTGTCGATGCCCTTCGTGAACGCGGGATTCGGCTGGCAGTCGACGATGTTGGTTCCGGTGACATCGATCTCTGGCACATCCTCAGCCTCGAGCCGGCCTTCATCAAGATCGACATGACGTTGGTTCGGGGCATCGGGCAGACACCGCGTAACCGAGCCCTGATACGGGGCCTCTCCACAATGGCTCAGGACCTGGGCGTCCTGGTGGTGGCCGTGGGGATCGAAACCGGGGAGGAGCGGGATCGCCTGCTCGAGCTCGGGGTCCAATTCGGCCAGGGTTATCTGTTCGGTCGCCCCCGCGCCCTGCAATGGAAGACCAAGGTCCTCTCCGGCGAGTGAGCCTTGGGGCTTGCCCACCCGAGCATCGCATCTCCTGCTTGCCGGTGCCACCTACATCACGTATAACGTGAATCCCGTCGCGCCCGTCGCTGCGGCATTTAGGAGAGGTGGCCGAGTGGTCGAAGGCGCTCGCCTGCTAAGCGAGTAGGGGGTGTTAAACCTCCTCGAGGGTTCAAATCCCTCCCTCTCCGCGACATCCTTCCGAATCGAAATGAGACCTGATGGACTGGACCCTCGAGGTTGTGGTGGTGCCGGTGTCAGATCTGGATCGGGCGAAGGCCTTCTACGCCGAGCAGCTCGGCTTCACCGTGGACCATGACACCAGGGTCAGCGACGAGGTGCGCGTGATCCAGCTGACCCCGCGTGGCTCGGGTTGCTCGGTCGTCATCGGCCACGGCATTGTCGAAATGCCTCCGGGCTCCCTGAAGGGCTTGCAGCTGGTCGTCTCCGACCTGGAGGCGGCTCGTGCCGAGCTGGTCGAGCGTGGAATTGAGGTGAGCGAGATTCAGGTCCTCGACGGTGATTCGAGTCGTCTCGAGCGCGGGGGAGATGCACTCGACAACGTGGGGTTTGTCTTTTTCCGCGACCCGGACGGCAACGGTTGGGGCGTGCAGCAGATCTCCGCTCGCGGATCCTAAGGCGCCACCTGGCCGCTGTTGGGGTCGACCATGATCGAGGACACGTCGACGGCCTCGAAGTCTGAGCCCTCGATGACATCCAACTCGTGGAGGACATCGTTGTCCCATCGCTCGTCTGGCGCTCCCGAGATGTACCAAGGCGACCCGTTGTCGGCGAGGATGATCCCGTAGGTCTTCATCGCCTCCAGGATCACTCGGGCCTGCCAGGAGAACTCCGACGTATCGATCGACGCCTTGAGACGGAACCGTTGCCCCATCGGCGGGTAGGACGGATCGGTGATGCTGGAGGCCTCGTGGCGGGCCGGCCAGATGTAGGCCGACTGCGTGTCGGGGGCGGTGAACCGTATGGCATGGCGGATGATTCCCGAAGCCACCTCGTCATAGCGGACGAGGCCGGCGTAGATCGGCAGCCCGGCAGCATCTGCCGAGGTCCAGCCCGCAGGGCGCAACGCATGGGACCCAAGGTTGTACCGGGCTCCATTGGCCGCTCGCCAGGTGCCGTCACCGTTGGGGAAGGCGTAGAACAGCTCGTAGAGCACGCAGTCGGCGCTGTCGACCACGATCACATGCCTGTCGCCAGTGGCCGACGCCCCTCCTTCTACCGGTGCGTTCGCCGGGATCGGGTACGGCCCTGGATCGCTCTCTCCCGGCCACGAAGTGAACTGGATCGCCACATCCGGCTGGCCGCCTCCGACGGTGACATAAGGGATGCCGATCGGGCTCGTCGAACCAGGCGGCCACACTCCGCTCCCAAAATCGGCGTGGACATTCGAAGAGGCGCCGATGCTGGCCACGTACTGAGCCGACCTTGCGTCAACGGGCAGTGAGTTGACAGGGGTGTTCCAGATGTTGTCGGCTGGGAACACCTGGCAGCCGCCACCGGGCCCGGTGCCGGGGAGGGCGCCATAGGACCCGCCAACCGGGAGCCAGGTCGTCGCCCCCCAGCCGAACTGGGAATCGGCGTTGCCCTGGGTGTTGGAGTGTCTGAAATAGAAGGTGGTGTTGGAGGGTCGGAAGAGGGCGGGGGTGTCGATGCCATCGATGATCCCCCAGTCGCCGGCGACCAGTCGGTCTCCGGGATTCCCGAAGAAGAACTGGGAGTCGGCTATCCCCTGGGTGTGGGATTGGCGGAAGTAGACGAACCCGGTGGACTCCCGATGCAGTCCGATGGTGTCGATCCCGTCTCCGTTGAAGTCGCCGACGAATGGCTTGTCCCCGGGGTTGCCGAAGATGTAGGAGAACTCTGCGGCGCCCAGTCCGCCGTCGTTGGAGCCGAGGGCGTTGATGACGTAGATGCGGGATTCTGAGGGCCGGTAGAGGGAGACGGTGTCACATCCGTCGTTGTTGAAGTCGCCAGCGAGGGGGAGGTCTCCGGGGTTGCCGAAGAAGAATCGGATGTCGGCTGTTCCTTGGGTGTTGGAGTTGCGCAGGTAGACGAACCCATCCGACTGGCGGTACAACCCCGGGGTGTCGACACCGTCACAGTCCCAGTCCCCCACAAACGGGACGTCACCCGGATTCCCATAGAAGAAGCTCGTGACCACGCCGCCCTGGTCGCGTAGATACCAGAGACCGGCTCCGGGATCGACCAATCCAACCGTGTCATCGGCAGACACCGCGGGGGCGACCAGCCACATGGCGGCCACCAACAGCACCACACGTCGCATTCTCATCGCTGTGGAAAGATCGGCAGCTGTTGGATCGGCATAAGCAGGATGTCGCCATCTGATCAGGAACCACGGCGCCCGGTTCTACGCGAAGGCCGGCCGGTGCGACCACCGCACCGGCCGGCCTGCCGATTCTCCCCCTTCGCTCAGATCGCGATTCCGCTGGCCCGCTTCGCCAAGAACTCAACGCCCAGACGGTCCCCCCACTGGCGAGCCCTGTCGAGCTCGCCATCCAATAGCGGGCCCTCGGTGCCTGTCACGTAGAAGCTCTCCGTTGGAGCCAGCATCCGTAGCCCAAGCCGGCGCAGGCGCTTGCCGGCTGCTCGACCGGCCGAGCCCGGCACCCTGGGCTTGTCGATGCGGGTATCGAACGCGGCCACTGCCAGGGGCGACCCTGCCTCGAGATCATCGAGCCACTCACGGAGTCCGATTCCCTGCGAGACGAGGGCGGTTTGCGCCTGGTCGGCGGCCTGTTCCCTGGTCCCGGGGCGGCTCATTCCAAAAGCGTGGGTCGGTCCCCCGACTACCAGCAAGGCGACATCGTCGCCCACTACGAGTGGCGCACTCCCGACTTCGACGATCTCGGTATCCATCCGGGACGACAAACCCTCGGCCACCGCCTTGGCGACCGACTGGGTATTGCCGAACATGGATTCGAAAACGACAAGTGACTTGGTCAGAGATACCTCCTTGTTCGGCCCTACGTTGCGTCTGGATTTCCTTGGCGCCTAGAGGCGTTGGGCCCAAGAACAACGGAATCCGAACCGCGGAGGACCTAACGATCTCCGGTCGAGTGAGTCGAGTTGTCAACGGCCCTCGAGACCAAGTCGGAGATGGCGGAGAGTTGGCGGTCGGCGATCAACGCTTTGGGGAAGAGGGTCCCACCCAGGCCGACGGCGGCGGCGCCGGCTGCCAGGTATGCGGCAAGGTCGTCGATCTCGACGCCTCCGGTGACCACCAGAGGTATACCTTCGAAAGGGGATCGAAGAGCGGCAACATATGCCGGACCACCCAGCTCGCGGGCGGGAAAGACCTTGACCGCGGTGGCCCCGGAGCGATATGCGTTCCATATCTCGGTCGGGGTGGCTGCCCCAGGCAGATAGGGGACATCAGCCTGTAGGCAGACCGAGAGCACATCGAGGCTGACTACGGGTGATACCACGAACGAGGCCCCGGCTTGGATGGCCTCCTCGGCCTGTTGCGGTTCGACGACGGTCCCCGCGCCAACCGTCATCTCAGGAAACGCTTCGATGGTGCGTCGTATCTGGCTGGCCGGAGCTTCGGAGTCGAACGTGATCTCGATCGTGGGCAGTCCCGATTCATTGGCCGTCCCTGCGACTTCGACCACCCGGTCGGGTGGGCAGCGTCGGAGAATGCCGATGATCGGTGTCTTGCCCAGGGCTGGAAGACGGTCCAAGAGCCTCTCGAAATGTGACATCGGGGCCCGAGGCTAATCAGTGAGACGCTGCCCTCAGTACCCGACAAGACAGGACCGAATGAGACACGGGGCGGGAGATTTAGGATGCGACGACCGATGTCTGCGGTTCGAACAGTTCTGGGTGACGTCGATCCTGCCTCGCTGGGGATCACCCACGGGCATGAACATGTGCTGTTCGACCCCGTCGTGGATCGGGGACCCGATTTCGTCCGGAGCGAGCACGAGCCAGGCCTCGAAGAGCTCGAGCGCTTCCGATCGGCCGGGGGATCGGCCTTGGTGGATGCCACAGTCGACGAACTGGGACGTGACCCGAGCGCCCTTTGGCACCTGTCGACGCAGTCCGGAGTCCATCTAGTCGCGGCCTGTGGTCACACCGCCCAGGAGTGGTGGGACGGCGCTATCGACCTCGATTCGATGACAGAGAACGAATTGACCGAAGAGTTCGTCTCGGAGCTGACAGAGGGAATCGGGAACACTGGCGTTCGAGCCGGGGTGATCAAGGTGGGCACCTCGTTGAACGAGGTGACCGAGACAGAGGCCCGGGTCATCGCGGCGGCGGCCGCGGCCCAACGGGTCACCGGTGCCCCGATCATCTCGCATACCACCGCAGGCACCATGGGTCTCGAGCAGGCACGCCTCCTCGAACGCGCCGGCGCCGACCTGACCAAGGTATGCATCGGTCACATGGATCGGCGTCTCGTTCTCGAGGAACACGTCGAGATCGCACGGACTGGTGTCTCCTTGGGATACGACCAGATATCCAAGGAGAAATATGCGGCCGACGCCACCCGCGCCGAGTTCCTGGCACGCCTGGTGGAGGCTGGTTTCGGTGACCGGGTGATGCTGGCCAGCGACCTGGCGCGGCGTAGTGATCTCCCTTCCTGGGGGGGCTCACCCGGTCTCACCCATCTCATCAACTCGTTCGTCCCTTTGCTCCGGGCGCACGGTCTCGACGGTGAGATCGATCGCTTTCTCATCGAGAACCCGCGTCGGTTCCTGGCCTGGGGTTGAGCACGGTGACCCCATTTGCCGTTCTGGGCCGGACCTGGTACTTACGACCTGTCCGGACGTAATGACAGGAACCAAATTGCAACGGATGTACTTCATAGGCGTGTCCACCTCGGGGTCGAGCATCATGCGGCTCTTTCCTGAGTGGGCGAAGACCCTTGGGCTCGATGCCGAGATCGTCGGGATAGATGTGCCACTCGGCGGCCCTGAGTCCGGGTTCCGGGAGGCGCTGCAAACGGTGGTTGCCGACCCCATGGCGCGCGGTGCGCTGGTGACCACGCACAAGGTGTCCGTGTTCAAACACGCTTCGGAGATTTTCGACCGACTCGACGATTGGGCCCAGCTGTGCGGTGAGGTCTCTTGTGTCGCCAAGAGGGACGGCGTGGTCGAGGGGTGGGCCAAGGATCCGATCACTTCGTGGAAGTCGTTCATCGAGATCGAGGGATCTGATTACTTCGCACGTCATCCCGAGGCCGATGTCCTCTGCTTGGGGGCCGGCGGCTCGGGGGCTGCTTTCACATCCCGTCTTTTGACAGTCGACAACCCGCCCAGACGGATTCTGTTGACCAACCGATCACCGGAGAGACTCGATGCCGTTCGAGAGATGCACCGGCGCATCGGGTCGGATGTCGACCTCGTTTATCGTTCGATTGCTGATCCGACCGACACCGATCTACTGATTGCCGACCTGGCTCCCCGGTCGGTGGTGGTCAACGCCACAGGGTTGGGAAAAGACCGTCCAGGGTCGCCGATCACCGAACGGGCGGTCTTCCCCGATGGCGGGGTGGTTTGGGACTTCAACTACCGAGGAACTCTCGAGTTCCTGGATCAGGCCAGAGCCCAAGCCGATGCGCGAAATCTGACGATCGAGGACGGGTGGCGCTATTTCCTCCACGGTTGGAGCGAGCACATCGCCGAGGTTTTCGAGATCGATCTAACCGACGTGCTCTTCGCACGTCTCGCTGCCGTGGCCGAGGAGATACGGAGTATCTGAGCGGCAGGATTGAGGGGTCAGCCAATTGACAGCTTGGCCGGTTCTGTAATAAGGTCATCCTGTCCCTACAGGTTGCGAGAACCCATGGCGACCCTCCCCGCCACGCACATCGACAGAAGCTCCCCGATCCCCTTCTATTTCCAGCTCAAGAGGATCCTCGTTCAGGAGATTTCCACCGGTCGCTGGGAGCCCGACGGTCAGATCCCATCTGAGCCCGAAATCTGCCGGCATTTCGGTGTCTCTCGAACCACCGTTCGCCAGGCGTTGGCCGAGATGGAGAAGGAGGGAGTGATCCGGCGGGAGAAGGGGAGGGGCACCTTCGTGAGCCAGACCTATCCCGAGCTCTGGTTCCTCCAGTCCTCCCAGGGTTTCTACGACGAGGCGGCGCGTCGGGGCCATGTGGTCGTTTCCCGGCTGATTCGGCGCGAAATCACCCAACTGCCTGGCTTCGCTGCCGAGGCGTTGGGTGTGGAAGTCGGTGCCGAAGGGGTGATTCTGGAGAGGCTGCGCTGGGTCGATGACCGGGTCGTGATGTATGTCGTCAACTATCTGGTCCAGAGTCTCGCTCCCGCGGTCATGGAGGCCGACCTGGTCAACGGATCGCTCTATCGGGCTCTCGCCGAGCGGGCCGGCCTGACCGTGGCCGGTGGCCGGCGCGTGGTCGAAGCAGTCACCGCCGAAGACGACCTGGCAGAGCTGCTCGAGGTCGACGAGGGGTCACCTCTTCTCTTCGTCGAGTCGGTGGCCTGGGACGGATCCCTCACCCCGGTCGAGTTCTACCGGGCCTGGCACCGGGCGGATCGAACCAAGATCGAAGTCCAGGTCCTCAGTCACGATCTGGCAGCTCAAGCCGGGCTCGATCCCTCCGTCCTGCGTTTGGGGGTCTGACCATGGTTTCAGCCCTGGTCACCGGCGCCACCAGCGGGATTGGCCTCGCCTCGGCTCTGGCCCTGGCTGATGCCGGATGGTGGGTGCTCGCCACTGGCATGGAGTCGGCGGAAGGGGCGAACGTCGCCAGGCAACTCGAGCAGAAGTCGGGCGGGGCGTTCATCGCCGGGGATCTCACCGATCCCGAGATCCCGTCAGCGCTGATCAAGTCGGTAGTTGACACAACAGGCTCCCTCGACCTTCTCGTCAACAATGCCGGGATTCATTTCGCGGCCGGTCTGGATCGGCTCGATCTCGATGAGTACGACAACCTGCTGGCGATAAACCTCCGGGCTCCCGTGCTCATGGCGAAGCTCGCGTTGGAGGTGATGCTGGCCCAGGGATCAGGGGTGATCATCAACATCGCAAGCGAGGCCGGACTGGTCGCCGTGCCCGGCCAGGTCGCCTACAACATCTCCAAGGCGGGTCTCATAATGCTGACCCGCTCTCTGACCGCCGATTACGCGGCGCGGGGGATACGAGCCGTCTCGATCTGCCCCGGAACGACGCGAACCCCTCTCGTGGAGAAGGCGATTGCGTCGGCTCCCGACCCGGAAGCCCACGAGCGCATGCTCGCCGCCAGCCGACCCGCCCATCGGTTGGGAAGACCCGAGGAGATCGCCGCCGCGGTGGTATTCGCCGCATCGGATGTCGCCTCATACCTGAACGGAACCGAAATCGTCATCGACGGTGGTTACACCGTCGTTTGACCCGGCAAAAGGAGGAGGACGGAAATGAAGAGATCCAAGCTGCCGGCACTGTTCGTGGTGCTGGCCTTGGTTGCCGTTGCCTGTGGCGACGGTGGATCCGGGGAGGCGTCGACGACGCTTGCCGGAGGAGCCACCACAACCACGGGTGGCGACGAAGCCACAACCACCACCGCCGAAGACGACGGGGGTGGCGCGGCTCGATGGGAAGAGGAGATCGTGATCGGCTGGACACCACCGGACATCACTGGCGTGTTCCAGACAGCCACGGACTTCTTCGAAGCCGCAGCTGAGGAGGCTAATGCAGCCGGGTTCAGTGTGGAGGTGCTCAGCCGTTCGCCGGCGACACACACCTCGTTTGCAGACCAGCTCGCCATCCTCGAGGACTACGTCTCGCTAGGGGTAGATGTCATTGCCATCTCCCCAGCAGATACCGAGGCGGTGAAGCCGGGGATTCAGGCCGCCAACGAAGCGGGGATCCCCGTGATCATGGTCAACCTGCTCGAAGAGCAGGAAGGAATCGAGGTGGCCTCCTATATCGGATTCGACAACACCCAGGCGGCAATGGTGTCGGCGTATGCGGTGCTCGATTACTACGGAGGCCCCGGGGTGCTCGGAGCCGGAGAGCAGGTTGAAGTCGCTCCCGATGAGTATCTCGATCTGGCGTTCTGGGAGAACCTCTATGCCGATGTCGATCCCGCATCGATCACAGCTACCGGGGTGATCATCGAAGGCATCGCAGGGACGTTCTTCTCCCAGACCCGTGTCGATGGGTTCAACTCGGTGATTGCCAACTATCCGGGTGTCGAGATCCTGGCCGAACCGATCGCGGCCGACTGGAACCGGGAGAAAGGCATCGCGGCGGCCGAGGACTTCTTCTCGAGATTCAGCCCCGAGGAGCTCAACTTCGTCTGGGCCGCGTCGAATGAGATGGGCTTGGGTGCGATGATCACTGCCGAGCGCCTTGGGATACTCGACGATGCGGGAGCGGCCGGCCCGACCGCCGACGCGGTCGCTGTGTTCACCAACGATGTGACTCCTGAGTCCACCGATGCGATTCGCGCCGGGACGCTGATCGCCGAGACCCACCATGGGTTCCCGGAGTGGGGCTGGTTCGGCACGGAGTTCGCAGTGCGCCTCGCCTGCGGTCTCGAAGTCCCGCCGTTCGAGGACATCCGTCCCCGGACGGTCTACCAGGGGAATGCCGACCTGTTCTACCCCTCCCCGTCCCTACCGGTGATCGATTGGGAAGGGATCAAGACAGAGTGCAGCTGACCCCTCGCGGGGCACTGGCCGCCAGGGGTATCGACAAGCGGTACCCGGGTGTGCCGGCGAGGTCCACGCTCTCCTCGGTGAGAACGGCGCCGGGAAGTCGACACTGATCAAGGTGATAGCCGGGGCAGTGGTCCCCGACGGTGGAGAGCTGGAGGTTGGTGGACGCTCGGTTGGGTTCGGGTCACCGGAGCAATCGAGAAAAGCCGGGATCTCAATCGTCTACCAGGAGATGAGTTTGGTCGCCTCTTTGAGTGTCTCTGAGAACGTCCTTCTGGGGCGATGGCCCGGGCGGCGAGGAGGAGTTGATTGGCGGTCCCTGAGACAGCAAGCCAAGCCGTATGTGGACCGAGTAGGTCTCAACGTAGACCCAGAGATCCGAGTCTCGAGGCTGGGAATGGCTGAACGACAGCTGGTGGAGATCGCCAAGGCGCTGTCAACCGATCCTCGTGTTCTCCTTCTCGACGAGCCCACCTCCGCTCTCTCCGGACCAGAGGCACGACGGCTCTTCGAGATCATCTCGGATCTGACGACACTGGGCGTTGCAGTCATCTATGTATCCCATCGCCTCCGAGAGATAATGGAGATCGCCGACCGGGTAACGGTTCTTCGCGACGGCAGAGTGGTCGCGTCCCATCCGGTTAGTGAGGTCACCGAGCGCGGACTGGCCCGGATGGTCGTCGGTCGCGAGCTGGCCATCGATGACCGGGTCGCGGAGACGACCGCTCTTACCGGCGGAGCTGTCGTACTCGAGGCTCGGAACCTGGGACGGCCCCCGCACATGTCGGGGGTCGACTTGGATCTGAAGTCAGGAGAAGTTGTCGCTGCCTTCGGGTTGGTCGGCTCCGGGAGGTCTGAGCTGGCGAGAGTCCTCTTTGGGCTGGATCCGCCAACCACCGGGACGATCGCCATCGACGGCAAGGCAGTGACGTTGAAGTCTCCAGAGGACTCGATCGCCCTCGGCATGGGTTATGTGGCTCCGGATCGCGCCCTTGGGGTGGTCTCGAGACTGTCGGTGGCGGCCAACCTCACCCTGGCGTCATACGGCCGGGTAGGACGAGGGCCGCTGGTGGATCGTGATTGGGAGCAAAGCGAGGCCGACCGTCTGGTGGACGACCTGGACATCCGCGTCGAGTCGACGGACCAACCGGCTGGCAGCTTGTCGGGGGGAAACCAGCAGAAGGTCACTCTGGGGCGGTGGATGTGTGCAGGCTCGCGCATCCTGATCTTGGATGATCCGACACGGGGCATCGACGTTGGTGCCAAGGCAGAGGTGTTCCGATTGGTGCGAAAGTTGGCGTCGGATGGCGCCTCGATCTTCTATGGCACCTCGGAGATAGCAGAGGCGCGCCAGCTCGGCCATCGTATTCTCGTCATGGCCAAGGGGAGGGTAGTAGGCGAGTTCAGCCCATCGGCCACCGAGGATCAGATTATGGGAGCGGCAGGAGGGCTAGATGTCTGATAGTCAAAGCGTTGGACCCCTCGATGTGGTGCGAGTGAAGAGCCCGGTAGCGCGCCTCATGGCGTCGGCGGGCGGCCGCGGAGGTGCGTTGATAATCCTCGTCCTGCTGATGGTCGGGTTCACTCTGCTTACCTCGGACTTCCTGACCAGCAGGAACCTACTCAACATCCTTCGCCAGTTCTCTGTGCCCGGAATCCTCGCGATTGCCCAGACCCTCGTGATCGTCACCGCCGGGATCGACCTCTCGGTCGCCGCGACCGCAGCATTGTCCGGATCCCTGATGGCTGTCTCCTTTGCTCATTGGGGCCTACCGGAACCGGTGTCATGGGTGGTCGGTTTGAGTGCCGGCCTCCTGGTCGGCTCGGTCAACGGCTTGGTGATCCGCTATTGGAGGGTTCCCGACATCATCGCCACTCTCGGCACATTCTCTGCGGTCAGGGGGATAGCTCTTCTGGTGACCGGTGGCCTACCGGTGCCGACCTTCGACAGGGTGGTGGAAGGACGCAGTCTTCCCGGTTCGGTGAACACGCTTGGGGCCGATTCGCTGGGGCCGATACCGATCATCGCCCTGATCGCAGGTCTGGTGGCGGCGATCGGGGCAATCATCCTCGGCCGGTCCAAGCTGGGGCGTTCGGCTCTCGCTGTGGGGGGCAATCCGGAGGCGGCTCATGCTTCCGGGATCAGCGTCGGGCGGACCAAGCTCTGGATCTACGCCTTGTCCGGGCTGATATCGGCCTTGGCCGGGATTGTCCTTGCCGGCCGTCTTTCCAGCGCCAACGCCCTGATGGGTGAGGGCATGGAGCTGCAAGCCATAGCGGCGGTGGTGGTCGGAGGGACCAACCTCTTTGGAGGCGAGGGCACCATGGGTGGCACTGTGATCGGCGTCTTGATCATCGGTGTTCTCTCGAACGGGCTCAATATCGTTGGGGTTTCCGAATTCTGGCAACGCGTGTCGAACGGTCTGATCATCGTCGTGGTCGTGGCCCTCGACCAGTGGCGACGGAGAGCCGGCGCTCGAGGGGAAAGCGCTTGAGCCCTCTCCAGGTTCTGGTGGTCGGAGCGGGACGGGCAGGGATGGTCCACGCCCGCAATCTCGCTTCAGGCATCCCCGGTGCTCGCTTGGCCGGGGTCGCCGACCCCTCGGGAGAGGCTCGTGCCTCAGCACAGGGTGAGCTGGGTTGTGTCACTCTCGATAACCCAGAAGAGGCGGTGGCCGACGACCGGTTCGACGCAGTGGTCATTGCCTCACCCACCCCCACCCATGCCCCGCTCGCCATCACCGCCCTCGACGCGGGTAAGCATGTTCTCAGTGAGAAACCACTCGCTTCCAATCTCGATGAGGCTGAGCGGATTCGCGACGCGGCGAAACGGTCATCGACTGTCTTCATGATGGGGTTCATGCGCCGCTTCGATCACGGCTTCGCAAGAGCCGTTCAACTCGTCGCGGAGGGGGCCATTGGCAAGCCCCTGATGGTGCGTTCTACGACACGGGGCCCCGGCCTCCCTCCGAAATGGGCCTGGGATGTCACCAAGTCCGGAGGGCTAGTGGCCGAGGTCAACTCCCACGACATCGATACGGTCCGCTGGGTCACCGGTCAAGAGTTCTCGACGGTCAACGCCCTGGGTCGAGCCTCGAAGCGTCCGGATCTGGCCGAGGAGTTCCCCGGATTCGTGGACTTGGTCTCGATCCAGGCCGAACTCGACGGCGGCAGTCTGGCTCACATCGATGGCGCCTGTCCCGCGGCCTACGCCTACGACGCCCGAATGGAGGTATACGGATCGGAGGGAGTGATCTTCGCCGGTAGCCCGGTCGAGGGCCCATTGATCATCAAAGAGGGCGAGGCACGAACCGACTCAGTTCGTAGTTGGGCCAGGCTCTTTGCCGAGGCGTATCGGGCCGAGGGCACGATGTTCGCCGCCCTCTGCCTCGAGGGAGGACAGGCGGCACCTGGCATCGAGGACGGTTTCCGTGCGCTGGAAGCGGTGATGGCAATCAATCGGTCGCTCCGCGACGGCGGCGTGGTTTCCGTGGACCTGTCATGAGAGCCATCAGGGTGGACGGGCCGGGGAAGGTGAGTCTCGCCGAGCTTCCGGTGCCCACGCCTTCCCCAGGCGAGGTCTTGATCAGGGTGGCGGTCTCGGGGATCTGCGCCACCGATCACAAGCTGGCGGCCCGTGGTTTGGAGACTCCGCGGGTTCTGGGCCACGAGATCGCGGGCCGGCTCGAGGACCAGACACCGGTCGGGGTCCATCCTGACATCGGATGCGGCCGGTGCGAGTTCTGCAGGGCCGGTTTCGAGAACCGGTGCGCGAGGCGGGTCTCGATCGGAATCGATCGCGACGGCGGTCTCGCCGAGTACGTCACCGTCCCCGAGCGCCACGTCGTGCCTCTCGGTTCTCTCGGGCTTAGAGAGGGTCCCCTCCTCGAGCCCCTCGGCTGCTGTCTTCATGCCATCGAGGCGCTCGAAGTCGGTCCGGACGAGCCCGCCTTGGTGGTGGGAGCCGGAACGATGGGTCTCTTGGCCTTACTGGCGCTCCGGAGCCGGGGTGCCCGGGTCGCGGTGTCACAGAGGTCTCTCCTCCGCCGGCACCTCGCCTCTGAGCTGGGGGCCGACGGGGTGATCGGGCCCGGCGAGGATCCCGGTCCCGTGCTGGGGGAACCGCCTACCGTGGTGATCGTCACCGCTCCCACGTCTCAGGCTCTCTCGTACGCTCTCGAGATCGCAGCGATCGGGGGGAGGGTGCACGCCTTTGCCGGCATGCCGGGCGGTGGTGAGATCGACGCGAACGTAATCCACTATCGACACCTGGCCCTGACCGGGTCCACAGGATCACGTCTCGCCGACTACCACCAGGCCTTGGAGCTGGCGGGCAGCGGCAAGATCGATTTGAGCCGATTTCCGACTCAGCTGGTGACTCTGGAAGAAGCTCGGGAAGTTGTGGCTGGCGAGCGAGGCCTCGACGCGTCAAAGGTGATGATCGATTTGGAAAAGGGGGTCTAGGTGATTCCAAAGCTCGATCCCTTCACGTTGATGATGGACATGCAACGGGGTCACCTCGATCCCGACATGGGGAGCGTTGAGCGCAGGCTCTCCGACATGCAGGGTATGTATCTCGTTGACGACGACGAGCCGGACCGTCTCATCTACCGCGTGTTCCTGATGCCGGTTCCCGAGCACAACTCAGAGATCCAGTGCTCTACGACGATCCTCGAACCGGGAACCGTCGGTGACGAGTTTCACATGACCAAAGGACATTTCCATCAGGTACGTGATCGCTCCGAGGTCTATGTGGGTCTGGCCGGCGAAGGGATGTTGGTCATGGGCACCGAGGACGGCCGGCATGCGGTGGAGCCGATCGCGCCGGGCACCGTCAACTATGTTCCTGGCGGGTGGGCGCATCGCAGTGTGAACGTGGGAGAGGAACCCTTGGTGTTTTTTGCTGCGTATGTCGGAGATGCCGGCCACGATTACGCCACCATCGAGACCGAGGGCTTCCCCGTGGTCGTGTTGAAGGGCGAGAACGGGGCCCAAGTCGTGCCTAACAACCGCTACCGGAGGTGAGGACATGGTTGCCTTCGTCGGTTGCGACCTGGGCACGATGGGGACCAAGGCAGCGGTGGTCTCGCTCGACGGGCAAATCCTGGGCCAAGCCTTTGAGGAGGTCCCTCTACACACCCCACGCCCCGGTGTGGCCGAGCAGAGCCTCGACGAGATAGAGGTCTCGGCGCACCGGACGATCCGTACCGCCGTAGAACGGGCAGGCGACGTCGAGATCGGTGGGATCGCCTTTTCCGGTCAAATGTCGGGCATCGGGACCATCGACGACGACTTCCACCCGGCCACCCACTTCGACTCGTGGCTGGACTCACGGTGCGCCCCCTACATCCTGGAGATGGGCCAAAACGACCGGCGGGTAACCGAGCTGTCGGGTTGCCCTCCCACCTATTCCCACGGGCCCAAGATCCTCTGGTGGAAGCACGAACGCCCGCGAGACTTCGAGCGAATCGCGAAGTTCCTGGTGCCGGCTGCCTATGTCGCCGGACGTCTTTGCGAGCTGAAGGTCGAAGACACCTTCATCGATCGCACCTACCTCCATTTCACCAATCTTGCCGACACCAAGAGCGCCGTCTGGTCAAGCGAGCTGCTGGAAGGGTTCGGCGTCGACTCCCGTCTGCTGCCGCGGATCGTCGACCCACTGGACGTCGTGGGCGAGGTTGGCGAAGAGGCGGCTCGAGTCACCGGGCTTCCGGTGGGTACCCCTGTCGTGGCCGGGGCGGGCGACCAGGCGGCCGCCGCCCTTGGGGCCGGTGTGGTCGACCCGGGCCAGGCGTTCGACTCGTCCGGCACGGCCTGCGTCTTTGCGCTCTGCCTCGACGAGTACGCCCCCGACGTCGCCAACCGCACCTTCATGGCAACCCACTCGGTACTCGCCGGCACCTTCCTCTCTGTCGCCTTCATCAACGGAGGAGGGCTGGCGCTCCGTTGGTTTCGGGACGAGGTGGCGGGGCTATCCGAGACCCCCGACGCGTACGAGACCTTGCATCGGATGGCCGGCGAAGTGGAGATCGGATCTGGGAACCTGCTGTGGTATCCGCATTTCCAGGGCAGAGTCCTCCCGCCCGACCCGAACGCCCGCGGGGGATGGATGGGGCTCACCGGCGGTCACCGGCTGGGCCACATGTTTCGGGCGATCCTGGAGGGCATTGCATATCAATATGCCGAGTGGGCCAATCTCATGTCCGAGGCGGGGGGGAAGACCCCCGATGAGGCGAGGGTTCTCGGTGGTGGTGCCAGGTCGGGTCTCTGGAACCAGATCAAGGCCGACGTGCTTGGCATCGAATGGGTGCCCACCACCCGCGAGGACTGTGGGGTCCTGGGAGACGCCTTGATCGCGGCCGTCGGGACCGGCCGTCTCGACGTCTCTGAACTTGCAGAGACCGCACGTCGCTGGCAGCCGACCGGGGAGTCGATCAGGCCGGACCCCGAGCGTCACACCCGTTATCGGCATTACCGCGAGGCTTTCCGGGAGCTAGCGGATGTGTCAGGCTCCGTTTTTCGGAGGTTGGGAGGGTGAGCTCGGTTGCGGTGAGCCCTCGCTCTTTCCGCCAAATTCCGGGAAGGCACCAGGAGATCCTCGCCGGCAGCGGGTTGGTAGCGGTCTATCCCTCGGTCGAACGGCAACTGACCGAAGAGGAGATGATCGACCTGGTCGATGGCTGTGATGCCCTGATCGTCGGCATCGATCCGGTCACCGAACGTGTGCTCGAGGCGGGGCCGCTACGGGTGGTGGCCAAGTACGGGAGCGGGCTGGACAACATCGACTTACATGCCGCCGAGCGGTTGGGCATAGAGGTTGCGTCGACTCCGGGAGCGAATGCGCAAAGCGTCGCGGAACTGACAGTGGCCCTCCTGCTCGCCCTGGCTCGCCGGGTGGTACCGCATCACGTGTCCGCGGCCTCAGGCAGATGGCACCGTCACATCGGGGTCGAGTTGATGGGGAGGCGGCTCGGTTTGATCGGGTTGGGTGAGGTGGGCCGGCGGGTCGCCCGGATTGGGGGAGCCATGAGCATGGAGGTGGCCGCCTACGACCCCTTCGTGGACCACAGCGATGTCCCCATGCTGGCTCTCGATGAGCTCATCTCGAGCTCAGATGCCATCTCGCTTCATCTCCCGCTGACCGAGGACACACGCCACATGGTGGATGGCGACTTCCTGGCCAGGATGCGACCAGGTGGGTTTCTGGTCAACACCGCCCGCTTTGCCCTGGCCGATATTGATGCCATAGCCGACGCCCTCGCCTCGGGGCGTCTGGCCGGCGCCGCCTTCGACGACTTCGAGGAGCGTCCGGATCCGGGCTCCCGGCTGTGGGGCATGACCGGCTTTCTGGCAAGTCCCCACGCCGGGGCCTCCACGGTCGAGGCCGTGGTACGCACAGGTGTCGCCGCGGTGCAGATCGTGCTCGAGGCACTCGGCATCGACGGCGAGACCCGAACTGGAGAGGAGCAATGAGAACAACGATCTTTCGACTCGAGAACGAGGTCGTACCCAAAGTCGCGGAGGCGCCCGAATGGAGGGCTCTTGAGGAGTACGACGGAAAGCCCCTCGATCGGGTCAGCCTGGTCGAGTTGCTCGCGGTACCCGGAGCCGAGATTCAATTGGTTCAGATAGCGGCTGGGGGTGGGTTCGTCATGCATTCGAGCCCCGATGTCGCTTTCTGTCAGGTGGTGAGAGGGCGGGGATCGCTTGGGCTTCCGGACGGCACCGAGTTGTCCTACGAGGGGCCGGAGTTGTATGTCTTCTTACCAGGAACCGGGCACGATTGGCACGGGATCACCGAGGACACGCTGCTCTCGGTTTGCCTGGTCAAACAGGGCTGAGCCATCGAGAATCGGTGGTCGGGTCTGGTTCTATGATCCAGGCGACACTGTGCGAACTCAAGGAGCACCCCACCAGGAACTACCTTGGGTCATGACCCACCGCGACCAGCCGAGGGAGACTAGACCGAACACGCCTCCCAGACGAGAGGCTGCGAAGACGATCCGGCGAGATTCCACGACACGCCCCTGTCGCCTGTCGAGTCGGGTCATGTGGTGAGGCTCAGGCCAGAGGGGCGAGGGCTGCGGTGAAGTGCCGCAACCATGGCGCCTGTTCGACGATCCGCAGGCCGGTGAGCTGATCGGCTTGCGCCGCCACCGCTGCGATGACTTCCCCTACGTAGTCGATGTGGCTCTGGGTGTATGTGCGGCGGGGTATTGCCAGCCGGACGAGTTCCATCGCCGCGGGTGTCTCGGTTCCATCTGGTTGAGGTTTGCCGAACATGACCGATCCGATCTCCACTCCCCGCACCCCACCTTGGAGGTAGAGGGCGCATGCCAGAACCTGGGCGGGATACTGGCCTGGGGGAATATGGGGCAGAGCCCGGGCAGCGTCGAGATAGACGGCGTGGCCTCCCGGGGGGCGCACGGTGGGCATTCCGGCGGCCTCGGCCAGCTCGGCAAGGTAGGCGGTAGAGCGTATCCGATAGCGGAGGTAGTCCTCGTCGAGGGCTTCCCATAACCCCTGGGCGACTGCTTCCAGGTCGTACCCGGCCATGCCCCCGTAGGTGGGAAATCCCTCAGTGAGGATCAGGAGGTTGCGAGCCGCAGTGGCGATCTCGGGATCATGAAGTCCGAGGAATCCTCCAATGTTGGACATCCCGTCCTTCTTGGCGGACATGGTCGCCCCGTCGGCTAATGCGAACATCTCTCGGGCGATATCCAAGGGGGCGGCTTCCGCGTACCCCGGCTCCCGCTGCTTGATGAACCAGGCGTTCTCTGCGAACCGGCAGGCGTCGAGCATCAGCGGTATGCCGTTCCTATCGCAGATCGAACGGATCTCTCGGAGATTCTCCATCGAGACGGGTTGGCCTCCCCCGGAGTTGTTGGTGACTGTCATCATCACCAACGGGACCCTCGGGGCACCAACCTCGGCGATGGTCTCCTCCAAAGCACGCACGTCCATGTTTCCCTTGAAGGGATGCTCGGATTGGGTATCGCGCCCTTCAGGGATGAGGAGGTCTCGGGCTTCTGCACCCTGATGCTCGACGTTGGCGCGTGTGGTGTCGAAATGGGTGTTGGAAGGAACCACGTCTCCTCGGCGAACCTTCACTGAGAAGAGGATGCTCTCCGCGGCCCGCCCTTGATGAGTCGGTATCACCTCGGGAAAGCCAGTGATGGCGCTAACCGACTCTCGGAATCGCTCATAGGAACGGCTGCCCGCATAGGACTCGTCGCCCTGCATCATCCCCGCCCATTGGCGGGTGGAGAGAGCACCAGTTCCCGAATCGGTCAGGAGATCGATGATCACCTCCTGGGCTTTGAGCCCGAACAGGTTGTACCGGGCTCGTTGCAGAGCCTGCTGTCGTTCCTCGAGGGTTGAGAAGTCGATCGGCTCGACCGAGTGGATCCGGAACGGCTCGATGATGGTTCGAAATCCACTTCCAGGAGTTGGTTGCTCAGACATGATCACCCGACCCGAGTCGGGGACCTCCCCGGTCGATCACTTTCCCCATTCGGATGGGGGCTCAGCGGTTCCCGGTTCGTAATGCCAGTACTCCCTGAGCCGACTGCACAGCCCGTTCTCGTTGAGGTCGAGGAGGAGGCAACCCGGAAGCGTGACATCCTCTCCCTCCACCTTCATGTTGGTCCAGAACTCTACGGCGACCCGGTCGCCCTCGACGAGGGGGCGTCCCATGCGCACCCGGGCTTCACTCTGGGTGCTCGTTACCGATTCCCAGTAGACGCGGACGCCGTCCCTGCCCTGGTGCGGGGCTTCGAAGATGTTGGAGCGGTAGGTTGCATCCGGTGTGAACAGGCCGGCCGCCGCCTCGGCATCCCGCTCTTCCCATGCCCTCCGGTAGGCCTCGATCCAGTCTTCCAGCGTCACCGACATCATTGCTCCCTTCTCGTCGGGCCAGCGTATCGGTCAGCCTCTCCAGGGCTCTCGATTGCCGCCTCACACCATCACCCGATCCCGGTGAATCCGGGCTGAGTGGGGTGAGTCTCCCCGAGGTGTGAGCCACCCCGAGTAGGTCGTTTCGGGCCGAAAGCCTCTGGCGTGGGCAGCAGGGTGCCGATCCAATCGCAAATAGGACCGGCGATGGCTCTCGGTGGAGTTGGCCGTCGGTCCTGCTTGGCATGTGTCTCGCGTTAGGAGATTCCAATATGGTGACCACCGTCCCTCGCACCGATCTGACGGCGGCGCGCATGACGGCAGGGGTGAAGCGATATGGGCAGGGAGACACCGCCGTGACCGCCCTCGACGGCATCGACGTTTCCTTCGAATCGGGGCGTTTCACTGCGATCATGGGCCCTTCGGGGTCGGGCAAGTCGACCCTGCTCCACTGTCTGGCGGGTCTCGACGTCCTCACCTCCGGGAGCGCCTATATCGGCGAAGTCGAGCTGGGATCGCTGTCGGACAAGGACCTCACCTTGCTCCGGCGAGAGAAGGTTGGGTTCGTTTTCCAGGCCTTCAACCTGATCCCGACGCTTTCCGCCAAGGAGAACGTGCTGCTTCCGCTGCTCATCGCCGGTGCCGCACACGACGCCGCATGGTTCGGCGAGGTAGTGGGGATCCTCGGCATCGAAAACCGACTGAGCCACCGCCCCAACGAGCTCTCAGGGGGCGAGCAGCAGCGGGTCGCCGCCGCCCGCGCCCTGGTCTCTCACCCCGCCATTGTCTTCGCCGACGAGCCTTCGGGAAACCTCGACTCGCGCTCTGCCGCCGAACTGCTCGCTTTCATGCGTCGTGCGGCGAGCGACTACGGCCAGACGATCGTCATGGTCACCCACGATCCGGTGGCGGCGGCATATGCCGACCGGATCGTCTTCCTTGGCGACGGCCGCATCGTGGACGAGATGGCCAACCCGACAACGGAAGCGGTCATCGACCGTATGAAGCAGTTCGGGGGCTGACATGCTTCGAGCAACCCTGAAGAGTGCCCTTGGGCACAGGCTGCGTCTGGTGCTCACCGCCATGTCGGTGATGATGGGCGTGGCGTTCGTCGCCGGCACCTTCATCTTCACCGACACCATCGACAAGACCTTCGACGAGCTCTTCGCCGACGTGTACGCCGGGCAGGACGTGATCGTCCAATCAGAGACCGGGTACGACGTCAGCCTGGGTATACCGCCGCCGTTCAACGCGGGAGTCATCGAGACCGTACGCGGCGTGCCTGGGGTCGTCGCGGCAGAGGGGTCGGTTAGCGGGTTCGCCGTCATCTACGACGAGGCGGGCAAGGCGATCGTGCCCACAGGACCTCCGACGCTAGGTGGCTCCTGGGTCGAGGACGACCGACTGGTGGGTAACACCGAGATGAGGGAAGGGCGTGGACCGACCGCCTCCGACGAGGTTGTGATCGATGCCCGCACCGCCACCGCTCACGATCTGGTCCTCGGAGACGTCGTCGAGGTCCAGACCCTCATGAAAGTCGCCACCTACCGTGTCGTCGGCATAATCGGGTTCGGAGAGGCGGACAACCTCGGAGGCGCCACCATGGCCCTTTTCGACCTCGATACGGCACAGCGACTCTTTGGCATGGAGGGCGAGTACAGCTCGATCACCGTGGTGGCCGACTCGGGCACCACACCCGAGGTTCTGACGAGGCGCATCCAGGCAGTTCTGCCGGACACTTTGGAGGCAGTCACCGCCACCGACGAGCTCGCAGCACAGACCCAGTCGATGCAAGAAAGTCTCGGCTTCCTGCAGACAGCCCTCCTCGTCTTCGCCGCGGTGGCGGTGTTCGTCGGCTCCTTCATCATCCAGAACACATTCCGGATCATCGTGCGGCAGCGGCAGCGGGAGCTGGGCTTGATGAGAGCGGTGGGAGCTACTGGCAGCCAGATAATCTGGATGGTGGTGATCGAGGCGCTGCTGGTCGGGCTCGTTGCCTCGCTACTGGGGATCCTGCTCGGGTTCGGGATCGCTGGCGGGCTCACCGTCATCATGGACGCCGCCGGGTTCAGCATGCCCAGCACCTCGGCGCCACTAGCCCTGCGGACCATCGTCGTCGGCCTGGCAGTCGGCCTGCTGGTTACGGTTGCCGCGGCGGTGGTCCCGGCGGTGCGCGCCTCCCGCATCCCTCCCGTCGCCGCACTTCACGACATGGACGTCACCCTGCGGATGTCGGACAGGGCGAGGGCCATCATCGGAGGCATCTTGCTCGCCGCGGGGGTGGGGTTCATGGTCAGTGGTCTTCTCGAGGGCCTGATCGACATCGGTCCTCTCAACCAGCTGACCAGGGTCGGGATCGGCGCCGCCCTGGTCTTCCTCGCGGTCAGCTTGCTCAGCTCGAATGTGGTGAAACCAGCTGCCGCGGTCCTGGGGCACCGGTCGGTCTTGACCGCCGTCGGGGTCCTTTCCGGTCTTGCGCTGGTTGGGACCGGGGTTGGCCTGGTCGTCTACGGCGCCTCGAGCGGGGTTGGGGCTGTCGCCTACATGATCCCCCTGGCGTTGATCCCCCTGGCAGTGGGGGGCTTGGCGCTGTACCTCGGGCTGACCGTGGTCCGCGACCGTTTCAGTCCTGCCCTGGCGGTGCAGAACGCGGTGCGCAAGCCGCGACGCACCGCCACTACCGCGTCGGCGCTAATGATCGGGCTCGCCCTGGTGACGTTCTGCTTCATTCTGGGCGATTCGATCAAGGCCTCCGCAGGGCAAGCCATCGACGAAGGGCTGCGTGCTGACTACGTGCTCAGCGTGAACGCCTTCGTCGGTGGTTTCAGCCCACAGCTCGCCGATGACCTGACGCAACAGCCGGAGATCGCTGCGGTCACAGCCATGCGGATTGGGTATTGGGACCTCGACGGAAGGGAGCAGATCGCAACCGGCCTCGACCCGGTCACCGCCGATCAGACGCTCTTTCTCGATATCCAACAAGGCGACTTCGGTGCTCTCGCCGACGGTGGTGTCCTCGTTCTCGACACGGTCGCCGAGGAAGAAGGTTGGACGCTGGGGGACGAGATCCCCATGGGCTTCGCCAGAGGTCTGCAGCAGGTCGAGATCGTGGGCATCTTCGCCAAGCAGAACCTGGTTCAACCCTATGTGGTCAGTCTCGATTTCTTCGAGCAGAACATGAGCGGCTACGGCAGCGACCTCGACTACGCCGTGGCGGTGAAGGCCGCTGACGGCGTCTCACCCGAGGTGTCTCGTGCCGTCGTCGAGGCGGCGGCCGCTGACTATCCCAACGCCACCGTGCGTGACCAGGCCGAGTACCGCGCCGCGCAGGAGGATCAGGCCAACACCATGCTGGCGTTGTTCAACGCTCTGCTCGTGCTGGCAGTGATCATCGCCATCTTCGGGATCACCAATACCCTCGCCCTCTCGATCTACGAGCGTACGCACGAGATCGGCCTCCTCCGGGCTGTGGGGATGAGCCGCAGTCAGGTGGTGCGGGCGGTCTCGTGGGAGGCGATCGTGGTGGCGATCATCGGAGCGGTCCTCGGGATCGTCGTCGGGACCGTTTTCGGCGTGGTGGTCGCCGTTGCGATGGCGTCCCAGGGGCTGACCGTGCTGTCGATCCCGGTTCTCCAGATAGGGGCGCTCGTCGTATTCGGAGCTATCGCCGGACTCATCGCCGCGCTCTTCCCGGCGAGAAGGGCATCACGGCTGAGGATCCTCGACGCCATCGCCTACGAGTGAGGCCGGTGAGACATCCTGGTCGATGCTGACCAGGGAACCCCACGTCACGGCGGAGTGTGGACCCCCTCAATCGGACGCCGACCTTCGAAAACCTACGAGTTGGGACGGCCGAGGTCTCTCAGAGTTCTGATGGTTCGATGACCAGACCGGTGCGGTCAGCCCCTCGCCGCATTCGGGCGTCGGTTGTCAGAACCCTCCCGCCCTCGATCTTTGCGAGAGCCAGGAACTCGGCGTCGTAGGTCTTGGCCCAACCTAGTTCGCCCGCCAAGTCAAACGCCTCTTGGTGAAGCCGATGCGGGGATCTCCGACCCACCCCAAGTCGGGCGAAGCCCATAAGGGCAGCCGTTACTCCGGAATCGTCCAGATGGCGTCGCCATGACGCCCCGTGGATCGCCGAATACACCTCCGACCAGAGCAGAGGAGGCCCAATCAATTCGTGGGAGGCCAGGTCGTTACTCGCCAGTGACGACATGCTGGCCCTCAACGCCGCCGAAGAGTCGAGGACGATCAGCATTCAATGCGACTCGCGGCCGTTCCGCACCAGATGTTCCCATGGTGGCATGGAGCCGCTGTCGGGGTCCTGCCAGTGAGTGGGCAGTTCGAGGGGCTGATCAGGAAGGACTGCCGCGACATCCTCGCTCAACACCAGGTACTGCGTTCCCACGCGCTCCGATCGCAGCTTTCCCTCACGGATCCAGCGGCGGATCGTTTCAGGGTTACGTCCAGCGGACCGAGCTGCCTCTGGCACGGTCATTCGTGACATAGTCGTATACTACTACATGCTGCCTGACCAGCGGATCCACTTCTCCGATCAGATCGAGCGTCTGTCATGACGTAGCGTTGCTCGATCGGCTGGTCTTGGCCCCGACCCCTGCGATAATCGATGATTCCCGCGCCCGTAGCTCAATTGGATAGAGCGTCTGACTACGGATTATCCAGCACTGAGCGCTCTGCGGAACAGGGAAAACGCAGGTCAGCGACGAGCGCAAACCCCAGAATCAGACGCTGTATTGTCCGCCGATCCTGAGCAATGCCATCAGGTTTTGTGATCAGTTCCTCGTCGAAGCTTGGTCAAGGTCGATTCCAACAATGCCGGCGATGTGGGTCATGTCGATGTCGTGGGCGAGGAGAGTTGCCCCGGTGCGCAATGCCACTGTGGCGATCATGCAATCGAGCATCCCTCGTGGCGTGATTCCAGAGCTTCGACATCTGCGGTAGATGCGGGCGGCTCCCTCGAAATCGGCGACGGGGTCGAATCGCAGAAGATGAAAACGCAGGAGGAGTCGACGGAGGTCCGAGACCCGCTCCTCGTCACGGGCGCCGGCGAGAACCTCCATCATCACTGGTTCGGTGACGGCGATGTCGTCGCTTGCCGAGATCAGCTCTGACAGGCGGGTGTCCACCGGGCTTCCCGTTGCCCTGTCGTATTCGACCCAAGCCGACGTGTCGGCGAGGATCACGACACGTTCCGTGGTCCGGCATCTGCGGGAAGATCGAGGATGGCATTAGCCCCACGCATGCTCAGCGCCTCCTCACGGGCCATCGGCTGACCTGCGAGCTGTCGAAGGGCGAGGTCGACGGCCTCGGTCTTGGTCCTGACCCCGAAGCGGTCCATGATGATCTCGATGTAGGAGTCCTCGATCTCGATGTTGGTGCGAACCCGACTCATACACGTAGTATACACGTCACGTGCAGACTTGGTGTAGGGAGAGCAGCCTAGAAATGCCGCTATCGGTCGACATCTATTCTGCGACCTTGACTAGGTGGGAGCGGAGGCGCTGGGGTTCGGGCTTCGAAAGACCAAGACGCTGGCTATGGGAATGCGATCGATGCGACTTCCGACGATATGCGTTTCAGGCGAGCTATACCGCGGTGCCAATAGACTGGATCTTTGGGCCATTCGTCTCTAGTCGGATAGAGCGTTTCTTTGCATGGTCGAAAGGAGACCTGTTGAAGGGACTTTGAATGGCCACACTGCTTCGGATCGTCGTTGGCTTTCTGTTGATCGCCCACGGTCTGGTTCACCTCCTCTACCTCGCCCCTGACGTTCCTCAGTTCTCCATTAAGGAATCCTGGCTGGTGCCTGAGTCGGCGAGCCGTCCGCTAGCCATGGTGTTGATGTGGGCCACGGTGGGCGCCTTCGCTCTCCTCGGACTGGCGGTGTGGGGTGTCCCCGGCCTGACCGAGGCATGGCCCGGGGTCGCCATCGTTGCTTCGGTCCTCTCTTTGGCTCTGCTGGTCGCCTTCTGGAGCTGGTCGTTGTTCTTCGGGTTGCTCATTGACGTGGCGTTGATCGCCGCCGCGGTGATCCGCCCCGAGTGGACGGACCGGATTGGCGGGTGATCGGATGCGACGCCCACCTGCTGGCGGTTGCCCACCGCCTTGTCCCGATTACTACCCCTTCGGCTGATCACCTTGGGCCGCACACCGACCGCAGATGACCACAACGAAGAGATGACCGCATATCATCGGTTGCCCTTACATGCTCTGTATCGGCTGGTCTTCGCCGGAAACCCCTGCGATAATTGGCAATTCCCGCGCCCGTAGCTCAATTGGATAGAGCGTCTGACTACGGATTATCCAGCATTGAGCGCTATGCGGATCAGGGAAAACGCAGGTCAGCGACGAGCGTGAACCCCAGAATCAGACGCTGTATATCGCTCGCTGATTCTGCTGGATCTCGGCTCCTTTCCAGGAAACAGGCCTCTCGCTCGTTGCCGTCCATTGAGCGATTAGGTGAACCTGAGGATGATGTCTCTCTATCTCGTGACGCTTCGCTTTCAAGAGAGTCGCAGAACTGATTTCAAACCAGTCGCGCGGCTGACTACTTGGCGGTTTGGGATGAATGGCTCGGTCGAGTGGGGCCACCTATCCGCGTGAATTCGCGGGCTCGTTAAGAAGTCGATTCAAGTTTTGGACGGCGTAGGACCGATAGGGGTGGGATGGGACCGGCAGGGGGGCCGTGTCGAGGGCGACTGTGAGGTCGGTGGATTGGAGAGGATGTCGGTGATCACGGCCAGCCGCAGAGAATTCGCCGCGTCGAGGAGATCGGTTGGTTGGCTGGTGGTGATGGCGCTCGTCGTGTCGCTGGTTCCCGCTCTTCCCGTGTCTGCGGATCCTCCTGATGTCACATACTCCTACGCCTTCTCGGGGGATGATGATGATCCTTGGGAGTCGGGGTGGTCTCATTTCTCTTCTGATCCGTCGGAGGACATGCCGACTGTCGAGGATGACGCAGGTCGTCATGACGGCTCGTCGCATGGGGTGATCTCGCTGCGTCCGGAGACGATTTCGGATGCAGTCCAGCAGTTGAAGGTGATCTTCTATGACCCCGATGAGGATGGTCAGACCTGGGGTCTGGCGATGCGTTCCGACGGGTCGGGTTACTGGTCGGAGTCGGGCTACTACTGCATGCTCGAATACGAGGACAACGACGACGATCCGCTGTTGTGGCTGGTTCGGATGTCGAACGGGGAGTGGGTTCCTCTCGGAGATCCTGAGGAGATCGCGGTCTCGGGAGATGTTTGGCTGAAATGTGAGATCGAAGGGTCAGCATTGCGGGCGAAGACCTGGCCGGTGGGATCGACCGAGCCGGGCGGCTGGACGCTCGAAGCCTCCGATGCGACCTATGCGACGGGTCGGGTCGGGATCCTCCAGGATGCGGATCGCAGCGTGGATGTGTTCATCGACGACTACAGCCTGGAAGGCTACGAGTCCGACCCGATTCCGCCTCCCGACCCTGGAGGCGGCTCGTGGTACACCGAGGAGTTCGCCGGCGACTATGAGGATCCGTGGCCCACCGGCTGGACGCACCTTTCCTCCGACACCGGGCAACCGATGCCCATCCTCGACGGCGGATCGGGTACGTTGGAAGCCGAGGATCATCAGGTGACCTCGCTGCGTCCGGACAACTACACCGACTCCGAGCAGATTCTGAGGGTGATCTGGAACCCCGAAGCCGACCGGCAGTACGGGTTGACGGTCCGCCACGACGGGGGAGCCGACGGCTCACAGTCCGGCTACTACTGCACCCTGCTCATCGACGAGGATGTCAACGACGAAGAGCCCACGCTGGCCATCGTCCGCTACGACGACGGCGACTTCAACCTCCTCGACGAGCTTGAGGTAACTGTCAACACCAACCAGTGGATGAAGTGTGTGGCCGAAGGCACCAGCATCCGAGCCAAGATCTGGGACCAGGGAAGCACCGAACCCTCAGGCTGGGATCTGGAAGTCACCGACACCACCTACACCTCCGGTCGCAGCGGCACCTTCCTCTACGGTGACGGCCAGTATCTGAGGATCGACGACTACCGGCTCGGCCCATGGCCGTTAGAGGGCGTCGAACCACCCGACCTGGTCTACTCGACAACCTCGGACCGCTCCAATCCCCAACTCCTCGACGAGGACGTGGTCCAAGGCGATGTTCATGTCTTCGCCGATCCCGACGACGATGCGACCCAGGTTTCCTACTGGATCGACGATCCGACCATGACTGGCCAGGCGGACCGGGTCGACGACGCGGCACCATTCGACCTCATCGGTGGTGATGCCCAAGCGGCCGACCCGTGGGATACCACGTCCCTCTCAGAGGGCGAGCACACGGTCACCATCCTCACCGAGTTCACCGATCAAACCACCGTCGACATCACTGCCACCTTCACCGTGGACAATCAGCCGGAAGTCGACCTGCTGTTCTCGACGTCGGCCGACCGCTCCAACCCCCAGACCCTGAACGAGACGACCCTCACCGGGGACGCGTATCTGTTCGCCGGTCCCGACGATCCCCGCATCGAGGAGATCTCCTACTGGATCGACGATCCCGAGATGACCAATCCGCCGTATCGAGTCGACGACACCTACCCCTACGACCTAGTCGGAGGTGACAGCCAACAAGCCGACCCGCTGGACACCACGACACTATCCGAAGGGGAACACACGGTGACCATGCTCTTAGATGTGTCCTCCGGCACCGACGTCGAGATCGATAGTTCTTTCACGGTCGACAATGGACCCGGGCCTTTTGAGCTCCTTGTGTCAGATTCGCCGGATCGTTCGTCGCCGCTTGTCCTCGACGGAGAGTGGGTTGCTGCTGGTATCTACGTCTTCGTGGGCGAGCAAGCCGCATTACAGAGCGTCGCCTTCTGGATTGATGACCTCGAGATGGTCGGATCACCGGTGCGCGTCGATGACACCGCCCCTTTCGACCTTGTGGACGGAACTCTGAGCCTCGCCGAGGCGTGGGACACGACAGCTTTGACCGAGGGCGAACACACCGTGACCGTCTTATTGGCAGTTGAATCGGGGCCCGACGTCGAGCTTGATGCGAGCTTCGTTGTCGACAATGTCGCCGAACCGACAGTGCAGTTCGAGCACCTCGACGGTGGCGACTCGGTTTTCCATGTCGAGCCGATCAGTGTCCGCGTGACCGAATGGCAGCAAGTCGAATCGGTCACTCTCTTGGTCAACGACCAAGCGGTAGGAGACATGGAACTCATCGATGAACCCTGCCAGATTTCAGGCTGCACATGGGTCGGGGAACTCGACACGACCGCCATGGCCGATGGGCAGGTGAACCTAGAGGTCGAAGCAACCGATGGCCAATCCATCCTGACCACCGGTGTGGTGGGAGTCAGTGTCGACAACACCCTCGACAGCCAGGAGAGGATCGATGTCGACAGCGAGAAAGGCACCCTCAATGATGATGGGGTGGGGTTGATGTCGCTTTTGGCGTTTGCCGATGCCCAAACCCTTCCCAGCCGATACGCCGCAGGGGGTAGCACGGCATCAGTTGACGTGCTCCCTCAGACCGTACTAATGCCCGCGTCACTCCGCTCCGCTATCGGAGACCTGACTTTCGAGGACGGCGGTTTGGGCAACGGATGCTCGGCAGGACCAGCTTCGGCCAGCATCAACATCCCGATCCCGGGTTTCCTCAGAAACCAGTTCCCCGAGCTGCCCGCAACCTTCCAACTGGTGTATCAGTGCGTATGGACCGATGGGCTGACCACCGTCGTCTACCGGCCCGACGGGGCGAGCGGCGGAGTCGCCGACGATGACGGCAATCCATCGACCATCCCGCCACTTGTCGAGCATTACATCGACAGCATCGAAGATGCCCGAGGCGACTACCTAGCGCTCGGGTTCCGCCCCCAACTGCTCCCAACCCTCGTCGTGGTTGAGGACTTCTCGCGAGGGCTCACCCTTCCCGGCGTGATCTTCGCTCCACACGACGAGGCGATGGACGGCTACCTGGGCCGACACGAATTCGCTCATTTCATCCAGTACGGCTACATGGAGCTTCCGTTTCTGGTGCCCTGGACCGAAAACAACCTGTGGTGGTGGATGGAAGCCTCAGCAGAGTGGATGACCCACAAAGCGATCGGGGACACCGGGGCCACCCGCTACGCGCAGAACATTGGGCAGGTGCTGGACAACCCCCAAACCGACTGGGTCGAATTCGGAAGTGGCCGGGAATACGGATCCTTTGTAATCGTCGAATACCTCGAAGAGCTCCGATCCGCTTCGATCGTCCCTGGCATCTGGAACGCGTTCGATATCGGTCAAGGTGAGGTTCTCGGCGCAGACCTAAGCATCGCGGCAGCACTCGGAATCACAGGACTCAATCTCGATGAGGTATTGGCCGATTTCTGGGTGGCGGGTCACCTGCTGACCGCGGACAGCAACCTCGGGCCCTTTGCCTTCACAAGCGAACAACCCAGCACTCTTGCATCTTGGCGGTCAGAGTTGCAAGGTCTCTGGCCCCAACCGGCAGCGACAGCCGACCTGACCTTGACATCGTCGTTTGTCTTCGACATCTCGACTCCGATCCAGCCGGGAGGTGCTCGCTACATAGACATCGATCTTGGTGGAGTTGGCGGTCTGGGTAGTAACGAGGCAGACGTAGGCATCTTTGTCTCGGCTCCCGACGCTGCGACGGTACGGCTGATCCGATATCAGGATGACACTAGGGCCATAGCATGCTCGGTCGAGGAGGTCCCTCTGGAAGAGCCTCAGGGTGCCTGGTTCCAGTTCGACCAAGACTGCTCGGCCGGGACGCTGGTTGTGGTGAATCGTGAGCTGATGCTTGGATTCGCTGGGCGTGACCCTCAGACCGTGGACGTGATCCTCGCCCGTCGCCCACACGTTGAAGCGGGTAATCCGAGGGTCGTTTCGACCGGTGCGTATGCTCTCGAGGGGAGCACGGACAGCACCACCGCTACCACCCTCTGGGAAGTGGATCAGGGGGCGTCAGCGAATGTGGTGTTTGGCGATCCGTCAGATCCGACCGGTGCTGTGACGTTCACCGCCAATGACACTTACGTGCTTTCTCTGACCGCGTCCTTGACTGTCCCTGGCGTGGGGATAGTGGAGGCTGTGGACACGGTCACCTATCTGATCACGGATAATGGCCGGCCGCAGGTGAACGCCGGGTCCGGGGGGACGGCACCGCTCTATGCGGGCTTCCAGGCTGATGCCACGGCTGTGGATGATGGCGTCCCGGTACCACCTGGTGGACTTGCCTTGACGTGGGAGAAGGTGTCGGGCCCTGGTGAGGTCGACTTCGTGCGGTTCACCCCTATGGGACCGGTAAGC
>DATDPT010000088.1:0-2159 GCA_035292605.1 Acidimicrobiia bacterium | reverse complement strand
CGACTCGATTCACCCTGCTCGATCGATCGGGTCGCCGGGTCGATCTGATGCGACGGGCGGTTCGGATCCTGGAGCTGGAGAATGTGATGGTGGAACAAGGAGAAATCGAAACTCGACCCAACCAGGAGTCGGCCGTGGTTTCCCGGGCCACTCTCCCCCCGGACCGGGCCCGGGATCTGATCCTGCCCCGGCTTGACCCCGATGGACGGGCCGTCCTCGGCGGTTCCTGGAAGCGAAGACCCCACTACCAAGGTTGGGTGACCATAGAGATTCCGGCCACGGTCCTTGACCAGACGATCTGGCTTCTTATCATGCGTCGAACGTGACCGAACATGGAGCACTGGTCGTTGCCCTCGCCAACCAGAAAGGTGGTGTCGGCAAATCGACGACAGCCATCAACCTGGCAGCTGCCTTGGCATTCCAGGGGCAACGTACCCTCCTCATCGATCTCGACCCCCAGGGGAATGCAACCAGTGGTTTGGGCATCGACCGCTCCGCCATCGATGTCTCCATCTATGACGTGATGCTCAAGGAGTCGGAATTGATGGACGCCATCGAGCCCACGTCGGTGCGCGATCTGTTCGTGGTCCCGGCCACCATCGATCTCGCCGGTGCCGAGATCGAGTTGGTGTCCCTGTTTTCACGTGAAAACCGGCTTCGAAACGCGATTCAGGCCTCCGGTGATGGGTTTGACATCATTCTCATCGATTGCCCCCCTTCCCTGGGTTTGCTCACAGTCAATGCCCTGACCGCCGCCGACGAGGTGATGATCCCCATCCAATGCGAGTATTACGCCTTGGAAGGCCTCAGTCAGCTTCTGAGAAACGTGCAATTGGTGACCACAAACCTCAACCCAAGCTTGAAGGTTGGAGGTGTGGTTCTCACCATGTACGACGGCAGGACCAAACTCTCCAAAGACGTGGCGGCCCAGGTTCGAGAGCATTTCGGGGATATGACCTATCGCAGCGTCATCCCACGATCGGTTCGTCTCTCTGAGGCCCCATCTTATGGCGAACCGATCGAGGCCTTCGACCCGATGAGCCGGGGGGCCATCGCCTATCGCCATCTGGGCAAGGAGTTTCGGGAACGTCACGGGATGAAGGAGAAGTAGCGATGTCGACACGACGCTCGGGTCTGGGTCGTGGTCTGGATGCCCTGATCCCGACCATCATCACCGGAGAGCCAACCGGTTTCAGGATGGTCGCGGTGGACGCCATCGCGGCCAACCCCGATCAGCCACGGACCCACTTCGACGACGAGACCCTCGAGGAGTTGGCGGCCTCGATGCGGGAAGTGGGGATGCTGCAACCGATCGTGGTCACCGAGACCGGTGACGGGTACGTATTGATCGCCGGCGAGAGAAGGTGGCGGGCAGCGAAACGGGCCGGGATGAGTGCCATCCCGGCGGTGGTACGGGAAGCGACCGGCTCCTCGACTCTGGTCGAGGCTCTGGTCGAGAATGTGCAGCGCCAGGACTTGAGCCCCCTCGAGGAAGCCAATGCCTACCGCCACCTCCTGGAAAATTATGGAATGACCCAGGAACAGGTGGCGGACCGGGTGGGGAAATCCCGATCCGCGGTCTCCAACACGCTTCGTCTGCTTCAACTCCCGCTCGAGATCCAGGCCTTCGTCGACAACGGCGAACTGTCAGCAGGTCACGTGCGACCCCTGGTTGGGATGGAGGACGTCGCTTTCGCCACCCATCTGGCGGAGCGAGCCGTCGCCGAGGGGTGGAGTGTCCGTCAGATGGAGGAGGCAGCCCGAGCCCGCAAGTCCCTCGAGACCGGGCCGAGCCGAGTTCGGGCGCTTCGCCCGGTGCAGATCATCGAGTTGGAGAAACGGCTTGGCGAGCGGCTCGGGGCCGCGGTGAAGATCAACTACCGAAACGAGAAGGGCAAGCTCGAGATCAAGTTCGGCTCGCTGGAAGAACTGGAGCGGATCTACCGAAGTTTCACCGGGTAGCGGCGGCGTTGGCGAAGAACAGGGTGATCCCGTCGACAACGGCGAGACCGACCTCGTCATCGAGTTTGGCCCTGGAGACGACCACAGCCGGGGCGCTGGTGTCCTTGAGAAGCGCGCTGGCTCGGCCCTCCACCCGGCCCCCGGTGATCGAGGCGATCGACCTGGCCAGCATCTCCCCGGCGGAGGAGCTGCTGTGC
>DATDPT010000087.1:0-3691 GCA_035292605.1 Acidimicrobiia bacterium | reverse complement strand
GGTGGAGCGGGGTCAGGTGCTGGCTAAGCCGGGTTCGATCACTCCGCACACCGATTTTGAGGCTCAGGTGTATGTGTTGACCAAGGAGGAGGGGGGTCGGCACAACCCGTTTTTCCCGGGGTATCGACCCCAGTTCTATTTCCGGACTACTGATGTGACCGGGTCGATCCAGTTGCCGGAGGGGACGCAGATGGTGATGCCGGGTGATAACACCGAGATGAACGTGGTGTTGATCGCGCCGATCGCCATGGACGAAGGGCTCCGGTTCGCGATCCGTGAAGGTGGCCGCACCGTAGGCGCCGGCCGCGTCATCAAGATCCTCAAATAGGGACAGAATGCCAAGCGACAAACGACCGCCGTTGACTCTCGCCTGCACCGAGTGCAAGCGGAGGAACTACGTCACCACCAAGAACAAGTCGAACACCCAGGACCGTCTCGAGTTGAAGAAGTACTGCCGGTGGTGCCGGCAGCACACGGCACATCGCGAAACCCGCTAGGAAGCCCCCCTCGCCGCCTTCGGCGGCACTCCCCCCAAGGCTTCGCTGGGGGGAGAGACACCGTTAGCGTTTCGGGGATGGAACCCTCCGCCCTGGTCGATCACACCTTTGGGCCGCACCCGTTTCGGGTCTGCATCGAGAACGTTGCGGACTTCGTCACGGTGACCGGTGACGACCTGGAGCGATGGGCCAAGGCGGCCCCACCGGGCTTCGTGGCAACGGCCCTCTTCGTCGTGGCTCCCGACCTCCTGGGCCAATTCACCGATCGTTCGGTGATCCACGGTGAGCAGACTTTCACCTGGCACCGGCCCCTGAGCGTTGAGACCGATGTGGAAGTGTCCGGCAGGGTGTCCCGGGTCAGGGAGCGAGGAGGGGTCAACTTCGTCAACTTCGATCTCGAGGTCAACGGGCCGGATGGCAGCCTCGCCGAGGGCTCGGCCATGTTTCTGGTCTCCGGTGATTCCACCGCGGTGAGCGGAGTCGTAGAGAACCCCGAGCCTTCGCCCCTCGACGACGGCAATCCTGGTCCCGGTCAGGTGAGCGCCTCCCGGGCGGACCTGATCCGTTACGCGGCGGCCACCCGGGACTGGAACCCGATTCACTGGGATCACGATGCGGCGGTTGCCGCCGGAGTCTCCGGTGTCGTGGTCCATGGGCTTTTGCAGGCCTCGTGGGCCTTTGCGGCCGCCAGCCGTCTTCGCACCGGTGATCATCCCCTGAAGACGGCAAAAGTGCGGTTCCGCAACCCGCTTCCGCCTGCCACTCCGGCCACCCTGGTGGTTGATGGTTCCGAAGGCGGGACCACGGTGACCATCGGTGACGCTGCAACCGAGTACATCAGCGCCAGGATCGAGCTCTCCGATGAGTAACCAGCCGGAACTCCCGCGGGTCGAACGGACCAAGGAACAGGAGCTCATCGCCAGGGCACAGGCCGGGGACCGCTCCGCCTTCGCCGCCCTGGTTCGTGAGCATGGGAACGAGGTCTACACCTTGGCTCGCAGACTGGTCGGTGATCCGCATCTGGCGGCCGATGTCGCCCAGGAGACCATGATCCGGGCGTGGCGCGCCCTGCCCAACTTCCGTGGCGAGGCCGCCTTCTCCACCTGGTTGCATCGGATCACCGTGAACACAGCATGGACCCAACAGAAGCGAGCTCGCCGTCATGCGGGAGCTTCCCTCGATGACCTGGCGGAGGTGGCCGCTCCCTACACCACTGATCATCCGGAAGTAGCCGGTGAGATTCTGGAGCTCCGGGGCCGGCTTCGGCAGGCGCTCGAGTCGCTACCCGAGTCTCAGCGACAGGTGGTGATCCTCAAAGACGTCTACGACTGGTCGCATGCCGAGATCGCCGAGGCCATGGGGATCACTGTGACCGCGGCCAAAGTTCGTCTCCACCGAGCCCGGGCCCGGCTGGCGAGACACCTGGAGGCATCGGGATGACCATCATCTGTGAGCTGGCTGCTCCCTTCGTCGCCAATAGCGCCGTCGACGAGAACGATGTGATCTGGCCGTTTCGGGCCCATACCGACGGATGCCTCCGTTGCCAGGCCCGCCATGCGGCGATGAGCCGCACTGCCCGCGAGCTGGGGGTGATGTCGGCCGAGACTTTCGGCGCGCCGCTGGATCTCGAGTGGAGGGTGATGTCCTCCCTCGAGGGCGACCTGGCGGTGGCACGGTCGTGGAAGAAGCCCATCGCTCTCGCCGCGGCCTTGTTGTCGATGGCTGCCGCCATCGTCATCTGGCGGCTTCGCCCTCGTCCACAGTCCTGAACCTCCGGTCTCTCCGCAGGGTCTTTTGACCCTGGCCCACCGGTGTCTGATCCAGTTGAGTTGGTCCGATGAGAGTTCTGATAACTGTTGGGTCGAAACACGGCGCCAGCGCCGAAATCGGACAGGCCATTGCCGACGTGCTGGTTGGCTACGGAGTCGAATCCAGGATCTCGGCTCCCGAGGAGGTCGACTCGATCGACGGATATGACGCGGTGGTCCTGGGAAGCGCCGTCTACACCGGTCGTTGGACTGCTGACGCCAAAGACCTGGTCGAGCGTTGCCGTCCCCAATTCGCCAACCGCCCGACTTGGCTGTTCTCGAGTGGCCCGATCGGGGACCCACCCAAGCCCGAGGAGGAGCCAGTCGATGTCGCCCCGATGATGGAGGCCACCGGAGCGCTGGGTCACGTCGTCTTTGCCGGAAAGCTGGACCGCAAGGTCTTGAGCTTCGGTGAGCGGGCGATCGTCACCGCTTTCAGAGCCCCAGACGGGGACTTCCGTGATTGGGATGAGATCGCACACTGGGCGACCGGAATCGCCGAGGAGTTGAAGACCAGGGTCTAGGGCCGTCGAGACTGGGCTCGGCGATAGCATCGAGCAATGCCCCGGCTCATCGACCTGTCCCACCCCATCGAGGCCGGGATGACGACTTATCCGGGTATGCCGGGACCGGTCATCACCGACTATCTGTCCCGGGCTGATTCGCGGGGCCGCTATGACCCCGGGATCGAGTTCAACATCGGCCAGATCGAGATGATCGCCAACACCGGCACCTACCTCGACACCCCGTTCCACCGTTTCGAGCAAGGCTTCGACCTGGCCGGTCTGCCCCTGGAGAAGGTGGCCGATCTCTCTGGAGTCTGCCTCCGAACGGTTGGGCCCGAGCTGGATGCCGATGTCCTCCTGGGGCTGGATATCACCGGGCGTGCCGTCCTCTTCGCTACCGGGTGGGATCGTCACTGGCGCACCAAGCAATACGGCGACCCGGCTCATCCGTTTGTTTCCGTCTCGCTGGTCGAGGCCCTGGTCACAGGGGGCGCCGCCCTGGTGGGGATCGACTCGGTCAACATCGACGACACCAGGGGAGGGAGCCGACCGGCGCACACCGGGTTGCTCGAGGCCGGGATCCCGGTGGTGGAGCACCTGACCGGGCTCGATCAACTGGTCGGCCGTGCGTTTCGGTTCTACGCGGTGCCTCCCTTGATTCAGGGCCTGGCCAGCTTCCCGGTGCGGGCGTTCGCCCTCGTGGATTGAGGCGTCCGGAACTCGACCCAAACCTCGAGAACGAGCTGGCTGCTTGAATGGCCTTCGTGACCTCACCCGTAGTCGAGAGATCCCACGACATCGACGGGGTGTCCGTCATCGAGCTCACCATGTATCCCGACGATCGAGGCGTTTTCACCGAGGTGTTTCGTGAGTCTTGGGG
>DATDPT010000086.1:0-7184 GCA_035292605.1 Acidimicrobiia bacterium | reverse complement strand
GAACTCCTTGACCTGGACGAATTGTGAGAAGTAGGCGTCGATCTGATCCCGGGCCTCCTCGCGGGAGATCCCGAGCCGGTCAGCCAACCCGAACGCCTCCATCCCATACAACAGCCCGAAGTTGATCATCTTCGCCCTGCGCCGCTGCTCGACGGTCACCTCGTCCTCCGTCAGCCCCCACACTCGGGCCGCGGTCGCGGTGTGGATGTCCGAGCCCACCCGAAACGCCTCCAACAAGAAAGGGTCAGCACTCAAATGGGCCAGGACGCGTAATTCGATCTGGGAGTAGTCGGCGACGAGAAACTCGGCACCCTCGCCAGCGACGAAGGCCCTTCGGATGGTGCGCCCCGACTCCGAACGAATCGGGATGTTCTGCAGATTGGGCCGGTCAGATGAAAGCCGGCCGGTGGTGGCGGCCATCTGGTTGAAGCGGGTGTGGATCCTGCCGTCGGCATCGACCAGCGGGAGATAACCGTCCACATAGGTGCTGCGCAGCTTCTCCAACTCCCGATACTCGAGAAGGGCGTCGACCAGAGGATGCTCCATCTTCTTGAGCACGGATGCATCGGTGGAAGGCTTGCCCGTCGACGTCTTCTTGATCACCGGCAGCCCCAGCTTGTCGAACAGAATCAACCGGAGCTGATCGGTCGAGTTCACGTTGAAAGGCTCCCCGGCCAATTCCTGAACCTGGGCGTCGAGCCTATTGAGACGCTCCCGGAGATCGGCGCCCATCTCCTCGAGGTAGGCACGGTCAACCCCGATTCCTACGTGCTCCATCCGGGCCAGGACCGTGACCAGCGGAAGCTCGAACTCGTCGAACAACTCGAGCTCGTCGCGATCGTCGAGCTCGGCGCGCATCATCTCTGCCAGCCTGCGAACCGCTTCGATGCGCCGGCCCTCGGAATCGAGGTCGGGGCCGGTGTCGAAGGGAAGGGTGCCGGCGGCCGCCTCATCGTCGGGTGACGCCAGCTCGATGTCGAGCCACCGCTCGACCAGCGCTTCGAGGTCATAGGTCCGCTGCGACGGGTTGATGATGTAGGCGGCCAGCGCGGTGTCCATCTCGAGACGGGCCACGTCATGATCGAGATCGAGCAGGGCTCGCACCAACTCCTTGAGATCGTGCCCCACCAAGGAAGCCGAGCCCGACTCGAGGGCCGAGAGCAGCGGCCCGGCATCGGAAAAGGGTACGACGACCGATTGTCCGGGACCGGTGGCGACAGCCAACCCGAAAGGCTCGCCGGCGCTGGTCACCAGAGCGGCCACCAATGTGGAGGAGGTGGCGATCTCGGCTATCTCGGCCGGCGATGTGACCAGACGTGATTCGACCTCGAGCACTTCGGCCACCCCGGCGGCCGAGGGAAGGGCCTCCTCCAAGTCGCCCCACATCGAGTGGAACTCGAGGCTGTCGAAGAGATCCTTGACCGCCAACCGGTCCCATTCCCGGGTGTGTAAGTCCTCGATGGCCACACCTATGTCGAGATCGTCGACCAGGGTCATCAGGTCCTTGTTGAGAAAGACCTGCTTCCGATGCGCCGCCAGGCTCTCGCGCAGCTTTGGGGTCTGGTCTGCGATAGCGGTGTAGATCGCGTCGAGGCCCCCGTGATCGGCCACCAGGCGGGAGGCGGTCTTCTCTCCCACCCCGGGCACGCCGGGGAGGTTGTCGGAGGTGTCTCCCCTGAGCGCGGCGTATTCCACGTACTGGTCGGGCCGGATCCCGTATCGCTCCTCGACATAGGCCTCGTCGGCGAGGACGGTGTCGCTGATCCCTCGACGCGTGTAGACCACACGGACCGGTCCGCCGACCAGTTGGAAGGCGTCACGATCCCCGGTGACGATCAGCACCTCCCAACCACCCTCCACCGCGTTCTTGGTGAGGGTGGCGATCAGATCGTCGGCCTCATATCCCTCCATTCGAAGCTGGGTGATTTGCAGCGATTCGAGGACCTTGTCCATCAATGGGAGCTGGCTCCGGAAATGGTCCGGTGCCTTCTCCCGCTGCGCCTTGTACTCGGGATAGGTCTCGGTGCGAAAAGTATGCCGGGAGACATCCCAGGCGACAGCGATGCCGTCGGGGTGGAAATCCTTGAGGAGGCGGATCAGCATCCGGGTGAACCCGAACACCGCATTGGTCACCTGCCCGCTCTTGGTGGCCAGGTCTTCGGGTAGTGCGTAAAAGGCCCGATAGGCGATCGAATTGCCGTCGATCAGGGCGAGGGTGGGCACAGCCCGACGGTAGCGGCGACCTGCGTCAGTCGGGCAGCCTGGTGAGCAAGTGGTCGCGCTTGGCCGCGAGACGGCGCCGTTTGGCCGCGAGACGGGCCAGGGTCCGCTCGAAGCGGCGGACGTCACCGGAGGTCAGCCCCGCCTCCTCACGGTCGATGTAGTTCCCCACCGCGGCGTCCCGTTGCGCGTCGTCGTTGATCGCCCGGTGATATCCCAGCTCGGCTGCGACCTGACGGGCCTCGACGTCGATGGCCGTTATCCGGTCGTTGAGACTGAAAATGCGCCGGTGGCTTCGTGGCATGGTCAGATCCCAGGGTATTCCTTGGATCGTCTATTCGACCGCGGTTCCCATAAACTCCACCTCCAAGCCGGAGTGGAGAAATTGGCAAACTCGATGGACTCAAAATCCATTGCTCGCAAGGGCTTGCGGGTTCAAGTCCCGCCTCCGGCACCCCAGGGCTCGAAAGCAGACCTTCAACAGCCGCTGGTCGACCAGGAGTCGACGGCCCAGCCGTCCTCTTGCTGAACCACCGAGACAGAAACGACCAGCCCGTTCTCGGGTCGCGGATCCGGGGACATATCGTCAATTGGATTGCCGTAGGTGATCGACCCGTCCGGCTCGTGAAGCTCGAAGTAGCCGGTCTTCGGCCACCTCTCCGCATCTGCGCCGGCTAGTAGCCCTTCCAGGGCTCTGACCGGGGTCGAGAACACGACCCGGTTGGCAATCGTCTCGGTCTCAATCGGAGGTACCTCGAACCCTGCGGCCTCGGACCCGCCCGAGCACTCGAGCACATCGGGGACGGTCTCGACTGAGAGAGAGTCGACGATCAGGTCCAGGTCTCGTGGGCGAGGCAAGTTGGGGTAGAGGATCAGGCTGTTGGCATCCTCGGGACCGGTGATGCCGACGCTGGTTCCCAATAGTTCGGCTCCGCTCCCGTCCTCCCCTGAAGCGAAAACGCTGAGTTGCACGGCATCGCAGGGACCGTCCATCAGATCCGTTGGAAGCGTCGCGTACGGCTCGAGCTGGGGGACTCCGTCTAGCTCCGAGCCCTCGAGAGCGACAAACATGACGTCATCCGTATCGGACCCCGTCGAGTTGGCTCCCCATTCGACCGATTCGGTGTACTCGATGCTGGCCGGCCATCGCATCTCCACGGATCCACCCCGACCTGTCCAATGCCACAGCCCTTGTCCCTCCTCAGCCGGATTGGGCGAGTCGGGGCTCGGCCCTGCGATGGGCCCGGTGAAATCCGCGGGCAACACGGTGGCGAAGGGCAGTTCACTCCCGCATGCACTCGCCGTAGGGATCGTGGTCACCTCCTGCGGGCTCTCGGTCGTCGTGCTTCTCTCGAAGACGGTTGTCGCGGTTGTAGTCGAAGTGGTCCCACCCACCAGTGGCCCTTCTCCGTCCGATCCGATCTGAGAGAACAGAACAGGAACACCAATGACGAGGATCACCGCAAGCACGGCTCCCATGAAGCTGAGGGCGGGGCTCCATGTGCCGGCGACTCGGAGCGTTAGCTCGGGCATCCGGGTGATAGCAGCTCGCAGGTCGGCCCCTGCCTTCTCGATCGACGTGTGCTCACCGCTCATGGCAACTCTCCTTCGGACCCGATCCGTCGGGTAAGTGTCTTCCTCGCTCGCCGGAGGTGGGTGTGAACCGATTCCTTGGAGCAGCCCAGGGCTTCTGCGATCTCGGACATGGACAACTGGTCGTAATAGCGAAGACCGATGACTTGAACCTGACGACGGGGCAGTCGGCGCACCTCACCCCACAGCCATTCGCTCTCAGCAGTCAGATCAGGGACGCTGGCCACATCTCGATGTATCGCGAGTCGGGCCAGGCCCTTCGCCTCAGACACCCGCTTCCGGACCACCGAGACCGCCTTGTTGGCTACCACCCGCCTCACCCATGCCCCGGGATTCTCGAGACTGCCCACCTCGTCCCATCTCTTGTAAGCAGCGAGCAACGCCTCCTGTGCGATGTCGTCGGCCGCCAACCGGCTCCCCGATAACGCATAAGCGAGGCCCACCAGGCGACGGCTCTCCCTGCGGAAGAACACCTCGAACGGCTCAGGAGAAGCCGGAATCCGCTCGGCCTGACTCATCCGGGACAGCTCATGGAGGTCATCCTCGACCATCACAGCAGTCACTCGTTCGAGACCGGTTCTTCGTGTGACCGGAATCTCAGCCGATTCGAGATGGGGACTCAGTCGCTTCCCGAACGCTCAGGTCCTGACGCGTCAGCCCGATTGCTCCCAGTGCCCGATCACGCTGCCCGCGGCATCAAGGGCGTCGATCGTGACCGTGCCCCCCTTGTAAGGGAACAACGCCCAGCCGGCGACCGGTCGTTGCCACAGCCGCTCGCCCTCATTGGTCGAGACTGTCACCACAGAGGTGAGCGGCGATACCTCGACGTTCATGAAACCACTATTGCCGAACCCCGCACCGTGTCCCGAGACACCATGGGGGTAGCCAGAGAATCCGTCACAGGCAATCGCCACCGCGTACTGGGGAAGTCCGGGACCGCCATCGAATATGTAGTCGCCACGACCGTCGGAGACCGTCCCATATATCAGGAGCCGGGCGTCGATTTCGCTGACGTAGCCGATATGCAGGATCGGGCGTGACTCGGTACGCACGCAGTGTTCAACTAGAGGCGCCTCCACAGCAGTGTCTGCCGAGTTGTCGGTGGTCGCCAGAAAGCCGTTGGGTATGTCGGCGACGGTCGAGGCCGGAACCAGCGGCACCTCGGTGCCCAGCGCCGAGGTGTCGAACTGGGGCTCGGGCCCCGGCGCCGGCTGAAGGATGAGGGGATCCTCACCCAGCACCAAAGCGCCTTCTGAAGCGAAGGAGAAGTAGGCGGCTGCCGCCTCCCCGGCAGCCAGGGGCTGTGCCCCGTTGCCCGACAACTGCCAGGTGAGGGCGCCTATCACCAGCGTTCCCACGAAAACGACAACCGCCACCCAGACCCCGTTGGGACGACCGGTCGCTCGCGGACCGGGCATGTTCAACGTGTCGAGGTCATCCCACTCGACGGGCCGAGTCGCCGACTCGAGTGTGTCCCATACTTTGCGCAACTCGGGATGATCGAGGATGTCTGTCTTACTCATATGTCAATACCTCCTTGAGGTGACGTCGGGCCAGCACCAGGTACCGCCTGACCGTTCCCGGCCGACATCCGATGAGGGACGCCGTTTCCCGGATCGGCAGGTCTTTCCAATATGTGAGATAGACGGCCGCCCTCTGCTGCGGAGGCAATGCCATCGCCGCCTTCAGGACTTCAGGCCTCGGCTCGTCAGGAAGAACGGCCTCTCCGATCTGGGGCGGGGTTCGAAACTGGCGGCGGTGGTTCTTCGACTCGTTGAGGACTGCCCGAAACAGGTAGGGCCTCGCATCCTCCAGCGCCGACAGGGATCCCTTTGCGGCCAGCACCCGGACCACCACGGCCGACAGGAGATCCTCGGCGTCGCTCGGACCAACCAGAATCGAGGCGTAACGCACCAGCTCTTCGCTGTGTTTGCGCCACACCGCTTCGTCGTTCACACCTCTATCACACACCGGATCGATGTTCGGCTGCACGTTGTCAAGAAACTTCTCGTTTCGGGTGAGAAGGGTATGGAATCTGTCAGGGGATCCCTGTAGGTTCAATCTCATGGTCGAACATATGTTCGAAGGTGAGGGGATTCCTCGGGGATTAGCCGATATGCCACCTGGCCCGAGGCTGGCCGCAGTCCTGGCTTCGATCGATCGGGACCGTATCTCGGGTTATGACCGAGTGGTTCTTTTGCGCGCCCGGGCCCGTCAGATCGCACACGATCAGGCCGAGTTCTACGCCGACATCAATTCCATCCACGAGGCCGAGGGCAAGGTCATACCCGGAGAGTGGACCTCAGATGTCGAAGAAATCGTGGCCTCCGAGATCCGGGCAGCGTTGACTCTGACCCGCCGGTCAGCGGACTACCACCTCGGTCTGGCATCGGATCTGGTGCGACACCTCCCCCAGCTAGGTCAGGCCTTATTCGAAGGTCGGATCGACTTGGCCAAGGCCCGGGTGATCATCGAGGAGACGGCCCATCTCGACCAGGACAGCGCCCAACGTGTCGCGGAAGTCGCCCTCGAACGCGCCCCCGACCAGACGACGGGTCAGTTGGGAGCCCGAATTCGAAAACTCGTGATCCTCCTCGACCCTGAGGCTGCCAAGATCCGGTATCAGGATGCGGTCGAGGAGCGTCGGGTCACCAGTAGTGCCAACCCCGACGGGACCGCCAACCTCCACGGGCTCAACCTGCCGGCCCACCGCACCGGCGCCGCGATGAGACGGATCAATCGGCTGGCACGAGCCGCCAGGTCAGCCAACGATCCCCGAACTATGGACCAGATTCGAGCCGACGTCCTCTTGGACCTCCTCCAGGGCAAGGAATCAGGCCACACCCGAGGAACTCGGGGAACCGTCGACATCCAAGTCGATCTCACGACTCTGGCCGGGCTGGCGGAGGAGCCGGGAGAGCTCAGGGGCTTCGGACCGGTCATCGCCGACATTGCCCGTCAGGTCGCCGAAGAGCAACCCGATTCAGAATGGCGATTCACGATCACCGACGATCAAGGGCAAGTCGTTCACAACGGGACGACTCGAAGACGTCCCACTGCGGATCAGGCGAGACAGGTGGAAGCAGAAAACCCGACTTGCGTCTTCCCCGGGTGCCGGAACCCGGCGTCGGAGTGCGACATCGACCACAACCAGGCGTGGTCAGAAGGCGGACCGACCGAGGTGGAGAATCTGGCGCCCCTCTGCCGCCATGATCACGTCATCCGACATCGGGGCTGGATGATCGAGCAGATCCGGCCCGGCGCCTATCAATGGACCAGCCCGCTCGGCCACATATACACAGTGGGACCAGGACCGCCTTAGACGCATGCCCCCTCCCCGCCTCCGGCGGTACTCCCCCCAACGCTCGCTC
>DATDPT010000085.1:0-2183 GCA_035292605.1 Acidimicrobiia bacterium | reverse complement strand
ATCCAGCCCACCAGTTCAGGCCAGTGGATCAAGATGAACGTGACGTTGAAGATGACGAATGCCGTCACCGGTTTGGCGAGGGGACGAAGCAGCCGCGCCACCCATCGGTTTCCGAGCGTGAGGTCACCCAACCAGCGAGGGCAGCCACGGAGCAGCAATGGAGGCACCACCAAGGCAATCACCATGTGCTCGATCATGTGCAAAGTGAACAATGCTGTTTCTCCGATGTCGTGGATCGGCCACCCGGAAACCACAAAGAGCAAGGTGAGGGCCCCGTACCACTGCCAGCGTTGGCCCGCCCTGGCCCGGGGCGCTTCGGGGGCGATCAGTGGCCGGAGACGCTTGTCGGCGTACCAGTACCCGAAGCCGAGGACGAAGACCAACAGATAGACGTCGAAATGTGGGTGCCAGGGGGGCAATGGCATCAGGAACCCCGGATGACCAGGACTCCCAGAGCAGCAAGGACCACGGTGTAGAGAGAAGCGGCCAGCACGAACCCCCCGGTGAAGAACTTGCTCAGGGTGGCCTTCTCATAACGGAGGTGCATGTAGAAGGCCACGACGATGACGAACTTCAACGTGGCGAGAACGATGAGCAAGACCGCGTTCAGGGAACCGAGGTCGTACGACAGGTTCACGTAGTAGAGCGCCACTTCGATCGCGGTGAGCACCCCCAACAGCACCGCGATCTTCCAGTACTGGGCGGGGGTCGGGTGGTGGTGCTCGGTGGTCATGCTGGAGGCACCGACAGCAGATAAACGACGGTGAAGATCACGATCCAGATGATGTCGACGAAGTGCCAGTAGAGGCCGACCAGTTCGAGATTCATCCCGTGTTTCTCACTGAGCCCACCCGGGCGTCGTGAGATGCCCCAAAGGGAGAGGAGCATGATGACTCCGATCGCCACATGGGTGCCGTGGAAGCCGGTGAGAACGTAGAAGGCGGAGGCCGCCGGGTTGGTGGTGAGCTTCATGTCGTTGTTGACGATGAACTCGGTGAACTCGAAGACCTGACCACCGAGGAACACCGACCCCAGGGCCGCCGTGGCAAACAGCCATGTCCTGGTCCCGTTGATGTCGGCGCGAGTCAGTGCATTGTGGGCGAGGACCATGGTCAATGAGCTCATCAACAGGACGAACGAGCTGACCGAGGTGAACGGGATGTCGTAGATCTCGGACGGATAGGTGCCGGCGAAACCCGCCCGGTTCGAATACAACAGGTAGTTGGAGATGAGGGCGCCGAAGAACAGGAACTCCGAGCTGAGGAACAGCCACATCCCGAGTTTGCGGTTCTCGACACCGGTCGACTCGTGCTCGGGATGATCCAATTGCGGCTCGTGGAGAACGTCAGCCATCGGCATCCTCGTGCTCGCCGGAGTGTTCCTCGTCGTCGGTGCCGACATGATGTGGCTCCTCGACCGGCTCGATCGCCCACCCGATCACCGAGATCAGGCCGATGACGACCCCGACGAGGATCATGGCCTTGCCCCAGAGTGCCTCGTGGTAGATGATCCCGTAGAACATGATCGGGAAAGCGGTCGCCATGAAGAAGGGGAAATACGAGGGATTGGGGAGATGGATCGGCGCGGCCGGGTTGAGCTGATCGTGCTCCATCCTGGCCAGGACCTCATCGGCGTCGGGCTTGCGAACCGCACGCCCATCCGGGTCTTCGTCGTATTTGAGATGCCAGAAATGGTCGAGACGGGTAACCACCGGGGGCACCGCGAAGTTGTACTCGGGCGTGGGGTTGGGACTCATCCACTCGATGGTCCTGGCGTCCCATGGGTCGAGGCCTGAGGGCTGGCCGCGGCGCTTGCTGGTGACCCAGTTGAGGATGAAGACCCCGATCGAGAGGGCGATGATGAAAGCGCCCACGGTCACCGCCAGGTTCCACGGCTCGAGACCGGTTTCCGGTGCGTACTTCCAGGTCCGACGCACCATGCCCTGAAGACCCAGCCAATGCATCGGGGCAAAGGTGAGGTTGAACCCGAGCAACTGGAGCCAAAAATGGGTCTTCCCCAGTTTCTCGTTCATCACCTTCCCAGTGAGCTTGGGGAACCAGTAATAGAGGCCACCGAAGAGGCCGAAGATGGCGCCGCCGAACAACACATAGTGGAAGTGGGCCACGATGTAGTAGGTGTCTGTTTGCTGCCAGTCCGAGGGCACCACGGCGTGGGTCACCCCG
>DATDPT010000084.1:0-6772 GCA_035292605.1 Acidimicrobiia bacterium | reverse complement strand
CAGAAAGTCGTCGACACCGAGCAGATAGCGCTCCTCCCCCACTGCATCTTCGGGGGTGGCTCCCGGCAAGTAGGTGTGCTCCAACCAATCCGCGAATTCGTGGCTGGCCACCCGCGCCTTGTTCACGGCACCAACCAGCCTCTCGGGATCACCTCCTTTGGACGAAGCGTCATCGGGATAGCCCCCGAACCGCGAGTCTTCCCCGGCCACGGCCCGCGCCTGTTCGATCAGGGTCTGGGCCTGACGTTGGGCCGCGGTCAGCCCTTCGTCAAGCCCGGCAGCGAGACTCTGCCGGTATCCCTCGAGCATCTCCCCAAAGGTCTCGAGACGGGTGGCGATGTTGGACCATGCCGGCTCGCCCTCCTTGGACATGACGTCGAAGGCATCGCGAGCCCTTTGAAACGGGCTGTAGATGTGGTTGAGGTCGTACTTCCACTTGCCACGCTCGTGAACCGTCACCTTCTTCTCCATCCACGACGAGAGCACCTTGGCCGCCATTGCTTCCTTGGGATCGGGATGAGTCAGAAGGGGAAGGAGCTCGGCTCGAGTCACCCTGGCCAGGTCGGCCCGAGCCGCCTCACCGTCCGGCGAGAAATCGTCCCAAAGGTGATCGCGTCCCGGCAAGCCCTTCATGGTGGCTTCGATCGGGGTCAGGTCCGACCACTGCTCGGTGAATCGATCTGAGATCTCAAAGGGTGTGCGCATGGTGTCCTCGAACGGGGTCCCCGAGGGTAGACGGCTGACTCTTGGTGTCGGATACCCTCCCCAGCGTGGGTGATCTGATCCCGGTCCGTGACGACGAGGGATTCGACGTTGACCGACTCGTCGAGTGGATGGAGGGCCAGCCCGAACTCCCCCATGGGACTCCTCGGATAGAGCAGTTTGGGGGCGGAAAGGCGAACCTCACCTATCTCTTGACTTTCCCCAACGGGTCGGAGCTGGTGCTGCGCCGCCCTCCTCTGGGACCGGTGGCCCCCGGAGCCCACGACATGGCCCGGGAATACCGGGTCCTTTCCAACCTCTGGCAAGAGTTCCCCAGAGCCCCGAGGGCGCTCGCCTTCTCCGACGACAATTCCTTGATCGGCTCGCCATTCTTCGTCATGGAGCGAAGAGACGGGGTTGTGGTGCGCGAGCTGGTGCCGTCTGAGTTCGGGGGTGGTGAGGACGCCGATTCCAACCGAAAGCTCTCAGCAGTCGTAGTCGACACCCTGGCCGAGTTCCATGCGGTCGAGCCGACACGAGCCGGGCTCGGGGAGTTCGGTCACCCTGAGGGCTTTCTGAGACGCCAGGTGGAGGGGTGGGCCGAACGCTGGAACCAGGCCAAGGACGAGGAAGACGGCACATCCGAGGAGGTGGCCCGATGGCTCGAAGCCAATCTGCCTCTCTCCGAAGAGGTGACGCTTCTCCACAACGACTGGCGGCTGGACAACATGGCGGTGGCACGGGACGACCCCGGGGTTTGTGTTGCGGTCTACGACTGGGATATGGCCACCCGGGGAGACCCCCTCGCCGACCTGGGGACCTTGATGGCCTCTTGGTACGACCCCGGCGAGGAGAGATCGGCCCTCAACCCCATGCCCACCGATTCCCCGGGTTGGCTCGACCGGCGGACCGCGGTCACCCGCTATGGCGAGAGGTCGGGGCGGGATCTCGGCGCGGTCGACTGGTACATCGTGTTCGGCACCTGGAAGCTGGGGATCGTGTTACAGCAGATCTACATCCGTTGGGTGCGGGGCCAGACCCGGGATTCGCGCTTCTCGGTTCTGGGTGAGGGGGCGCGCACCTTGTTCCGGGTGGCCGCTCAACGTAGGGGATGAGTGGTCCCTTCTCATTCTGGCGCGGTGTTATCGACCTCTGGGTCGATAACACCGCGCGAGAACGCGTGGATTCGCTCGCGCACCGCCTCTGGATCGGACCAGATCTCGTGTTCCCAGATAATGAGAACCTCGAATCCGACCTCAACTAGTCCTCGGAAGCGCACTTCATCACGAATTCGGTCTAAGGGGGAACCGTGATAGCGATCCGATAGGACCTCCACGATTCGGTTCGAGCGCTCAACCTGGAAGTCCACGCGGCCGATCCAACCCTCGCCTCCGACATTCACCTGGCGGCGCAGGACAACACCCACATCTTGTGCCAGCCTGCTCACTCGTGCTTCGAGACCGGACTCCGGAGGTATGAAGCTGTGGTCTCGCGCCTCCAACAGACTTCTCATCACCCGAATCCCATTCCGGCCCCGCTGCGCCAGATGTCCCAGAAGCTCGTAAAGCTGGCCGTAGGTGACAAGTTTCATCGACCATGCGTTGTCGATCGCCCTCTCGACCCTTCCACGGTGTTCCGTACCAGCCAACAAGAACAGCGTCAGCGCAGCCGATGTGACGGGCACGCCGCGCAACGACGTGAGGTGCTCGACGGGCAGGTCTCGGTGGTAATGGACGACCGAGAGCCGCGATCGTTGCGTAACGCCCTGCCATGGGATCACTGTGTGAAGCGGGCTCACCAGAGCAAAGCCGGGCAGGCCCCACCACGACGCGGCCGAGACGTGCGACAGGTAGGCCATTCCAGGCGAGTCGACCCACCGCTGCCATTGCCTTCGTCGATTCATACTCTGGTGCGCCTGCGAGTCGCAACACTTCCGCCGACATTCGGACCAGCATCCCCGAATCGAGGCGGTGCCCAATCTGATCAGGCGAAACGCCGATCTCCCACAGTTGCCGTCGACCAACCACGCCGTGTTGACGTTCGGCGAGCGCACGAAGCCTGTGATCCACCCCCACCCTGCAACTCGTACACGACCAAGCCAGTCAGAGCAACCTCAATGAATCCGTGCGCCCTGAGCCCTCAGTAGAGGAACATCGGTTTGCCCATGACGTGGCGAACCTTCGGCTGATAAGCGTCGAGATCGTACAACTCGTCGACGTCGACCCGCTTCACGCCTTCACGGGTCACACCGATTGGCACATCGGTGTAGGTGCCGCCCCGCAAGGCGACCATTCGCCCGTGGGCCCCTTCCACCGCCAGGTCGGAGGCCATGACGGCGTAGTTGTTGGCGACCATCAGATCCAGCGAGTCGGGGGCGCCCGACCGCATGAGGTAGCCGATCTGTTGATACAGGATCCCCTCTCCGGTTCGCTCCTTGAGCAACTCTCCGGTGAGGGCGCCGATCCCGCCGAGCTTGCGGTGACCGTATGCATCCTCGTCCCCGGTCAACAGAATGTCGCCCTGCACGAGACGGGCTCCTTCGGAGATGGTCATCATCGCGTAATTGGACGGGTTGGCCGCCTGGTCCTCCTGGAGGAAGGCGGCCAATTTGTCGATTTCGAAGGGGACCTCGGAGATGATCGCCCGATCAACCCCGGACAGGTAGGCGGTGATCAATGACGTCTCGCCGCTGTACCGCCCGAACAGCTCCACGACCGCAATCCGCTCATGTGAGCCGGCGGCCGTACGAAGGCTGTGGATGAATTGAACCCCGCGGCTCACCGACGTGGAGAAGCCGATGCAGTAGTCGGTGCCGTGGACGTCGTTGTCCATGGTCTTGGGGATGGCGATCACAGGGACCCCTTCCTCATGGAGCCGAAGCCCGTAGGACAGGGTGTCGTCACCACCGATCGGGATCAGCACATCGATCTTGTGGGTCTCCAGCACGCGCAGCACGTGTGGCGTGATGTCGTGGGGGCCCGACCCGTCGAAGTTCTGGGCCAGGAAGGCCGGAACTTCCGCAGTCTTCACCTTGGCCGGGTTGGTCCGGGAGCTGTGGAGGAAAGTCCCCCCAGTCCGGTCGATGGTCCGCACCGCGGCACGGTCCAATGGGACGAGGTTCGCCTCGCCGGACTTCGGGTCGTCGGGATTGGTTTCGGCCAGACCTCCCCATCCTCTTCGAATCCCCACCACCTGGTGACCCTCGCCCACGACGCGAGTCACCACTGCCTTGATACAGGCGTTGAGGCCGGGAACGTCACCCCCACCGGTCAAGATTCCAATCCGCATCATGTCCTCCTAGAGGGGCGAGGATAAACCCCTGATCCCGGGGCTCCACCCCTTGAGCGTCGAAGAAACCCTGGCACTCGCACTCCCACCGCGGATGTCAACGTTGGACCTAGTAGTCAATGCCGCGCCGGGCCATTACCCCGCGGTCGAAGGCGTGTTTCACCTTGACCATTTCGGTCACGGTGTCTGCCACGTCGATCAACTCGACCGGAGCATCGCGCCCGGTGAGGATCAGATTGACATTGTCGGGCCGGGCCGAGATCGCGGCCAGCACATCGTCGAGTGCGATCCAGCCCCAGTTGATCGGATAAGTGATCTCGTCGAGGATCACCAGTTCGTAGTCGCCTGACCGGATCTTGCTCTTCGCCACGGCCCAGGCCTCACGGGCGATGGCCTCGGACTCCTCCATGTCCTCTGAATCCCAGGTGAAGCCGTCACCAAGTGCCCACCAATCGATCCCCAGCTGCCTTCCGACCGTCTCCTCCCCCACGCGCCATTCGCCCGATTTGAGAAACTGGATCACGCCGACCTTCCAGCCCCGGGCCACGGCGCGGATCGCAGTGCCAAAGGCGGCAGTCGACTTCCCTTTTCCCTCACCGGTGTTGACCAGCACGAGCGATGGCTCGCGCACCGTCGCCTTGGCCGGCGGCTCGGTCGGTGGGCTCTTGGGATCAGACACGACGTTTCCTGCTGGGTATCACCGTGGGGCCGTCTCCATTGTCGACAACCCGAATACCGGCACCGTAGTAAGCCTCGAGATGCTCCTCGGTGAGCACTTCCCGCGGCCCACCGTCTGTCACCACCTTCCCCTCAGCGAGCAAGACGAGACGATCAGCGAACCTTCCGGCAAGGGTGAGGTCGTGGAGGGCGGTGACCACGGTCAGCCCGTCGTGCTTCCTGAGGCCATCAATGATCTCGAGGACGTCGAGGGCATGACCGATGTCGAGATTCGACGTCGGCTCGTCGAGGAGGAGCACCGGAGCCTCCTGCGCCAAGGCCCGGGCCAGGACCGCTCGTTGCGCCTCCCCACCCGACAATGTGGCCAGAGCACGGCCCGAAAGCTCGACCAGGTCCAGCCGTTCCAGGGAGCGCTGCACCGAATCCAGGTCCCGCCCGCGCTCGGTGCCGAATCTCCCCAGATGTGGGGTCCGACCCAACAACACATAGTCGGTGACGGTCATCTCATCTGGAAGGTGCGGGCGTTGGGGCATCCAAGCGATGTCGAGGCCGGCTCTCGAGGCCCGCCCTCCGAGATCGATGGCGCCGGTGTGCTCGACAACTCCCACCGCCGCCTTGAGCAGCGTCGACTTGCCGGCGCCGTTGGGCCCGATCAATCCCAACCATTCACCATCGACGACCGTGAGCGAAAGGGGGCCGACAACCGGAGGCCCGCCGAACGATACCGAGACCTCACGCCAGCCGATCACGTGCTTCCTCGAACAGTCCTCAACACGATCACGAAGAAGGGGGCTCCCAAGAAGGCGGTGATGACCCCGATCGGCAGCTCAGCCGGAGCGACTGCGGTGCGTGCAATCAGATCGGCCAGGATCAGGAAGGAGGCTCCGTAGAGGATGGAAAGGGGAATGACGAGCCGGTAGCTCCAGCCGGTCAACAGGCGAACGGTATGGGGGACGATGATCCCGACGAACCCGATCAGCCCGCTCACCGACACTGCGGCCGCAGTAGCCAACGTCGCCGCCAGGACCACGGTCCTGCGGACCCTGAGCACATCGACCCCCAGACCCGCCGCCTCGTCATCGCCGAGGGCGAGCACGTCGAGCAGACGCCGGTATAGGACCAGAACCGCGCCGGCTACCAGGGCATAGGGCAAGAGGACGACAACCTCGCTCCAGCCCACTGTCACCAGTCGGCCCAGAATCCACGAATAGACCTCACGGAGCGTTTCGTAGTTCCGCTGCAACAGGAAGGTCTGGATCGCGGTGGCGAAGGCGGCCACCGCCACTCCGGCCAGGATGAGAGATGTCATCGTGCGCCCCCCCGCCGTTCGACCGACGGCATAGGTCGCCAGGACAGCCACCAGACCACCAACAAAAGCGACCGGCGGTATGAGAGCTGACCCCCCACCAGCGCCGATGACAAACGTCGCTCCGAGACCCGCTCCCGCCGCCACTCCGAGGAGATATGGATCGGCAAGAGGATTGCGGAAGACCCCCTGATAGCCGGCGCCCGCCAATGCCAGAATCGACCCGACGATCCCCCCCATCACCACCCGGGGAAGCCGAATCTCGAAGAGAATCCGTTCTTGGACCTCGGTGAGCCCGCTTGTCAGGCTGATGAAAGGCAGACGGTCGAGCAGGGCTTTCAGGACCCTGGTGGGATCGATGACAACCGATCCCACCAGCACCCCCGCGATCAAGATCATGACCAAGGTCGAGATCGCGGCCAGCCACCGTCTTCGCCCGATGTGAGCAGGACGTGCCACTGGCGCCGTGGAGAGGCCGCTCAAGGCTCCGGTACCAGCCCCGTCACCGCATCAGCTATCGACTGGAGGAGTTCAACGACACGCGGCCCCCAGTTCGAGGCCAGATACTCGTCGAGAACTGCGATCGCACCGCCCTGGACTGCGGTCATCTCCGCCCACCCGGGGCGATCGGCGAGACTCTCCGGAGTGACCCCCATGCTCGAGTCGGCCAGGAAGATCAGATCAGGGTCGGATGACACCACGTACTCCGAGGCGAGCTGGGGGAACCCGAGCCCATCTGGATCGGCTTCGTCGGCGATGTTCTCCATCCCCAGCAGGGCGTAGATCTGGCCCAGGAAA
>DATDPT010000083.1:0-12327 GCA_035292605.1 Acidimicrobiia bacterium | reverse complement strand
CGGGAGCTCACCAAGCTCCACGAAGAGGTTTGGGTGGGGTCCATCGGCGCCGCCCTCGAGGAGTGGTCCCGGCGCCCCCCCAAAGGGGAGTTCACCATCGTCCTCGCCCCCGTCGAGCCCCAGCCCGTGTCCGCGGCCGATGCCTCAGCACGGGCCCGGCTGCTGGTCTCCGGTGGCGCTTCGGCTTCGGACGCGGCCCGGGAGGTCGCCGCGGCGACCGGTGTGTCGCGTCGGAGGATCTACGAGGACCTGCTCGGTACTCAGGACCGGAGCTGAGAGCGACAGGACGAGCAGACACCCCTGCCTTTGAACTGTGTGATCCGGGTTTCTGAGCCACAGAAGGTGCAGGTGTCGGTCATCTTGCGCAGGACAATCGAGCTCCCCTCCACTGAGATGAAAAGGTGGTCGCCCTCCCGTATGTTGAACAGGCGACGGGTCTCGGCGGGGATCACGATCCGTCCCAGGTCGTCGATCTTGCGGGCGATTCCAGTTTCCATTCCAGGTGTTCTCCTCCGGCCTCCGAGCCTACCCCGGGGCCTGGCGGTGGTGGCGGGTACCGTCTTCAGCTATGGGATGGGTGGACACCCACTGTCATCTGCAGCTGGACGGGCGCGACCCTTCCCAGCTTCTGGCCCGCGCGGCAAACGTCGACTGGGTGGTGGCTCCAGGGGTAGATCTCGAGAGCTCGGGGGCCGCCCGGGATCTGGCCGCCAGGTTCCCGGGCAAGGTGATGGCGACCTCGGGTCTCCACCCCCACGATGCAGAACTGTGGACCGTGCAGGGCGAAGCCATTGCGGGGCTGGCGTCAGATGCCGTGGCCATCGGGGAGACGGGTCTCGACTTCTATCGCAACCTCGCCTCCCGAGAGCATCAGATCGTGGCCTTTCGCCAACAGATCGCACTCGCCTTGGAACTGGGCAAGCCGATCGTCGTCCATTGCCGGGATGCGTTCTCCGAGATCTTCGAGATCATCGAGGAGACCGGGATCGGGCCGAGATCGATCCTGCATTGCTGGACCGGGGGGCCGCGTTGGACCAAGCGCTTCCTGACCCTCGGTGTCATGTTCTCTTTCGCCGGCCCGGTCGCCTTCGAAACCGGTGACACCGTTCGCCTCGGAGCGGCCGAGGTTCCTCCGGACCGGGCCATGGTGGAAACCGACACGCCTTACCTCGCACCGCCACCGCATCGAGGGGAGCCGAATGAGCCGGGTTGGGTGGCACTGGTGGGGGCGGCGCTGGCCGGCGTTTGGGGGATGGCCGTCGACGAGGTGGCGACGATCACCTCGGCCAATGCGACCCGGGTGTTCCGCGGATGACTCCGCAGACGAGGACCGAGATCGCCGACCTCCTCGCACGCCACGGGCTGTCACCGGTGCATCACCTCGGCCAGAACTTCCTCGCCGACGCCAACATCACGCGCAAGATCGTCGCCGTTGCAGGAATCCGGCCCGGTGACCGGGTGGTGGAGGTCGGTGCCGGCACCGGCACCTTGACCAGAGCCCTCGCCGACGCCGGCGCCAAGGTGGTCGCCTATGAGGTCGATGCCGGTCTGGCACCCGTTCTCGAAGAAGTGACCGCCGGCCTCGACGTGGAGCTTCGCTTCGAGGACATCATGAGAGTCGACCTCGAGGCCGAATTGGACGGTGGCCCGTGGACGATGGTGGCCAATCTCCCTTACAACGTGGGAACCCCTGTCGTTCTCGATGCGCTGAGGAACCTGCCGGCGATCGTTCGGTTCGTGGTCATGATGCAGCGCGAGGTGGCGGAGCGGTTCGCTGCCTCCCCCGGGTCTAAGGATTACGGGCTCCCTTCGGTGGTCGCCGGGATCCATGCCCCGGCCCGGATCGCGTTCCTCGTGCCGCCGCAGGTGTTCTATCCGGCGCCCGCGGTCAATTCGGCGGTCGTGGTCATGGATCGGGTCCCGGCTCCTGCGGGTGCGGTCCGTGCGATCGAGCTCGCAGCCGCCGGCTTCAATCAGCGCCGCAAGATGCTGAGACGATCCCTCACCGGGGTCTTCGAGGACCCGGTCGCCGCCATCCGATCGGCGGGACTCGATCCGACATCGAGGGCCGAGGATCTGAGCCCGGCGGATTTCTTGAGACTGGCGCTGGCATGAGTGTCTATGAGGCGCCGGCCAAGGTGAACCTGTCTCTGCATGTCGAACCGCCTCATGCCGATGGATACCACCCGATCCAGTCGCTGGTTCAAACGATCGAATGGTGTGATCTGCTCGTGGTGGAAGAGGCGGAGGAAGATGATCTGAGGGTGGTTGGGGCCGAGCTCGATCCCGAGGACAACTTGGTGCAAAGGGCGCTCGACGCCGCCCGGCTTCTGAAGCCGGTTCCGAAACTGAGCATCGATCTCCGTAAGCGGATCCCGATCGGGACCGGTCTCGGGGGCGGCAGCTCTGACGCCGCCGCCACCTTGTTGGCCGCTCTTTCATTCGGGGCGGTCACCGACGACGAGATGACCGAGTCGGCCTTGTCGGTTGGAGCCGACGTCCCGCTCTTCCTTGTGGGAGGCACCATTCTGATGTCTGGTTATGGCGAGATCATCGAGAGCCAACCGGGCCTCGTCGGGTTGGCGGTGGCGGTGGCGGTCCCGGATTTCTCGCTTTCGACTGCCGAGGTCTATCGGAGATGGGATCAGATGGAGGGTCCCGTCGGTGAGGTTGCGAGCCACGGGTTGTTGCCCCCGCCCTTGCGCGACGGAATGCCGATTCGAAACGACCTGACGCCGGCAGCCCTCGATCTGGAGCCGATGCTGGGCGACTTCATGGCCGACCTGCGCTCGGCCTGGGGCTCGGCGGTCCTCATGACAGGGTCAGGGTCAGGATGTTTCGGCCTGTTTCCAGACAAAAGCGAAGCCGACGATGCGGCGGAATCCGTGCGTGTGCGGGCCCGGGTTGTCCTTGCAGCTGATCTCAGAAGCCGTGGGGTCAGCCGAGTCGAGTCGTGAGCTACATCTGCCTCAGGCGGCCACATCACGCCGTTGGAACCCGACCAGGCCAATCACCACCAGCACGAGGGCGAGGGAGGTCAGGATCACCAGGGGAGTGAGGGTCAGTTCATCCGCGGGCAGAGCGGGGATGTGGCTGAATGGTGACAGATCCAACATCCACTGGGGGAACTGCAGGATGCGACCCAACTGGCCCAGGAGGAAGAAGGCCACCAGAAACCCCCAGATCGTGTCGGTGTACTTGGGGAAGAAGCCGAACAAGGCGACTGCGATCCCGGTCACCACCCACACCGCCGGGATCTGGATCATGGCGGCGCCGAACACACTCGGAATCTGGCCTTCGACATCGCCGATGATCACGCCGTATAGGGCACCGGCGACCACTCCGGCCACGGCGAGGATCAAGACCGGGCCGAGCACCGCGAACACAAGGTGGCTGGATGCCCAGCGAACCCTCGGGGTGGCGGTGGCCAGGACCGAGTCGGCGCGAAGGCTTTCTTCCTCCACCGTCAGACGCAGGGCTGATCTCACCGAGTACGCGGTGACGATCAGGGCGAGGATGCCCATCGCCGTGGCGAAGTAGGCCTCGGTGATCCCGGCCTCACCCCCCAGTTGCTCAAAGATCTCGGTGAGCTGTGGATTGTCACCCAGAAACCCGCCGACGCTATCGGCGATACCCCCGTAGACCGTTGCCATGAAGGACAGCCCCAATGCCCAGCCCAATAGCGACGGGCGGTGGAGGCGCCACGCCAGCCCAAGAGAGGATCCGAGCGACCGAGCGGCGGTCGCGGGGCCGGGTCGAGGTTGGAAGACGCCGGCTCCGACGTCACGGTGCGCTCCGAGCCAGTAGGCCCCAACGGTGCTGAGGACGGCGAGACCGAGCGGGAGCACCAACACCGTCCAACGTTCTTCGGCATATGGGCGGAGTTGGGTGAACCAGCCAATTGGTGAGAGCCAGGAAAGCCATCCGAGCCCGCCCTCCGAACCGCCGTCTCCCGCCAATCTCAAGAGGAACGAGGCGCCGACGACTCCAATGGCGATGCCTCTGCCTGCTCCGGCGCCTTGGGTCAATTGGGCGGCGAGCCCGGACAACCCGGCGAAGACCGCGGCTACTGCCGCGTAGCCAAGGCCAAATGCCACAGACCCGGCGGTAGGCAGGCCGAGACCGATGAGCCCAACTGCACACAGGGCCCCCAGGATCAAGCCAGCCGACGTCGTCACCACGAGGCTCGCTGTCAACGGTGCGTTGCGCCCGACAACGGTGGCCCCGAGCAGTTCACGTCTGCCGGTCTCTTCCTCTTCCCTCGTGTGTCTGATCATCGTCATCACAGCCATGATCCCGACGAGAACCGACCCGATGACCCCGACCCGCCACGCAGTGAGGGCGCCGATGGATGAGTCGTAGATGGGGCCCAGAAAGGCGATGATCGCCGGGTTGGAGGCAATCGTATTCACCAGGATCTCTCGTTCCGCCACCGATGGGTAGAGCCCCTGGAATGCGCTAGCCGTCCCGACGGCAAGAGACGCCAGGACCAGGATCCAAACCGTGAGCCGAAATCGATCGCGTCTTGCGATCAGGCGTATCAGGTGTCCGGTGCCGACGAGGGTCTTCACGCCTCGGCAACCTGGTCCTGGTAGTGGCGCATGAACAGCTCTTCCAGGGTTGGGGGATGGCTGACGAGGCTGACCAGACCGAACTGATTGAGATGGGTCAAAACTTCGCTCAGTTGGTCGGAGTCGACTTCGAGGTCGACCCGATGATCGCTGATACGCAGATCGTGAACGCCGGCGATCCCATCCAGGCCCACCGGGTCCGACGTCACTTGCGCCGAAATCGTGGTCCTGGTGAGGTGACGCAGATCGTCGAGCGTGCCGCTCTCAACTGCGCGGCCGGCGCGAATGATGCTGACCCGGTCGCAGAGGGCCTCGACCTCGGCGAGGATGTGGCTCGCCAGCAGCACGGTCCGACCGTCGTGACGGTCCTCATTGACGCAGGCCCGGAACTCCGCCTCCATCAGGGGGTCCAAGCCCGCGGTCGGCTCGTCGAGGATGAGCAATTCGACATCGGAGGCGAGGGCGGCGATCAGCGCCACCTTCTGGCGGTTGCCTTTCGAGTAGGTCCGGCCTTTCTTGCGGGGGTCCAGGTCGAATCGCTCGAGCAACGAATCCCGCTTCTTCAGGTCCAGCCCACCTCTCATCCGACCGAGCAGATCGATTACCTCGCCTCCGGTGAGGTTGGGCCAGAAGGTGACATCACCGGGAACGTAGGCGAGCCGACGATGGAGGTCTGTTGCTTCGCTCCACGGATCGCGACCGAACAGGGTGACCTCTCCCTCATCAGCCCGAATCAGGCCGAGGAGGATCCGGATGGTGGTTGTCTTGCCCGACCCATTGGGGCCGAGGAATCCGTGCACTTCCCCCTCCGCGACCTCGAGATCGAGCCCGTCGAGACCGATGGTCTGTCCGTAGCGTTTGGTCAGGGCGGAAGTGGAAATGACTGATGGCATGGAGTGAAGGCTAGGGGTAACGCGGCCGGCGACCGTTCACCGTTGACCGTTCACCGTTGACCCCAAGAACGCTAAACGGTAAACGGAAAACGGCGTGCGGCCGAACGTGATTCGATCAACCCGTGGGTAACCTGCTCACCGTCCCCAAATGGGTGGTGGTGTAACCGGTAGCACCATCGGGTGCGGGGTCCTGTAAGAGCGGGTTCGAGGGGAGCGGCGGTTGTAAACTCCACCCTGCATCAGGCCTTTTGGGGGGTGGTGTAACCGGTAGCACGGCAGGTTTTGGTCCTGTAAGAGCGGGTTCGAGTCCTGCCCCCCCAGCGTCTGCAACCGAGAGGTAGCCGTTGCCCCTTCACGTGATCGTTCTCGCCGCCGGGCAGGGAAAACGCATGATGTCCGACCTGCCCAAGGTCGCTCACATGGCCGCGGGGCGGACTCTCGTGGGTTGGGTGTTGGAAACCGTGTTCCCACTCCACCCTGCCACCACGGTGGTCGTGGTGGGTCATCGGGCGGACGCCGTGGAACGTCTTCTCCCCGATCATGTGCTGTCTGCGGTCCAGGAAGAGCAGTTGGGCACCGGTCACGCCACCAGGGTCGGAATGACCGCGATACGAGACATCGACCCGGATGACACCGTTGTCGTCCTATACGGTGACCTGCCTCTCCTCACCCGGGAACTGGTGACCGAGCTGGCGGTGCGAGGCGAGGGAGTCGCCGCCAGGCTGGTGGCGGTCGAGTTCGAGGACCCGACCGGTTACGGGCGAGTGATCCGCGACGCCGAAGGTTTGGTGACGTCGATCGTGGAAGAGCGTGACACCAACGATGAACAGCGGGCGATCCGGGACATCAATGCCGGCGTCTACTCGTTTCGGGCAGGTGACCTGGTCGAAGCCCTGGGCGAGATTTCCAACGAGAATGCACAAGGCGAGTACTACCTGACCGACGTGATCGGGATCCTTGCGGGTCGTGGTGAGCGCATCGAGCCGGTGAGGGCCATTCCTGAGGAGGTGGTCGGAATCAACTCTCAAGGCCAACTGGCGGAAGCGAGAAGGCTTCTGCAAGCGCGTACCAACCAGAGGCTGATGGAATCGGGAGTCTGGATGCTCGACCCCGAACGCACCTACGTCGACGACACCGTGGTGGTGGAGCCGGGTGCCCGGATCTACCCAGGGGTTCATCTCGAAGGCACCACGACCGTGGGAGCCGGAGCCCAGGTGGGACCGGACGTCTTCGCTGTCGACTCCACGATCGGGGCCGGCACCACCGTGTGGTACGCGGTGCTCCGGGGCGCGGTTGTCGGCGAGGAATGCGAGGTCGGGCCTTACGCCTCGCTTCGACCTGGCAGCGTCCTGGAGAGGGGGTCGAAGGTTGGGACCTTTGTGGAGACCAAGAACACCACATTGGGTGAGAAGGCCAAGGCGCCCCATCTCAGCTATCTCGGGGACGCGTCTGTAGGAGCGCGCAGCAACATCGGCGCCGGGACCATCACCTGCAACTTCGACGGGTTCGAGAAGCACCGCACCGAGATCGGCGAGGGTGTCTTCGTCGGTTCGGACACCATGCTCGTGGCCCCGTTGACGATCGGAGACGGTGCGGTGATCGGGGCCGGGTCGGTGATCACCGAGGATGTAGCCGAGGGCGCGCTGGCAATTGAGCGCACCGAGCAGCGGGAGATACCCGGCTACGCTCGGCGGCGCGCCCAAAGGCAGGCAGCCAAGAAGTCGGAGGGCTGAATTGGACATTGTCTCCCGCAAACGGATGATGCTCTTCAGTGGAGGGGCGAACCTTCCGCTGGCTGAAGAGGTTGCCGACGTGATGGGTGTCTCGCTCGGGGCGCTGGAGCGATCCCGGTTCGCCAACGGCGAGATTTACGTCCGACCCACCGAGAGTGTTCGTGGCGCCGACTGCTTCGTCATGCAGAGCCATTGCGACCCCATGAACGACAACATCATGGAACAGCTCATCACAATCGACGCCCTCAAGCGGGCCTCGGCGCGACGGATCACCGCCGTCATGCCGTTCTTCGGCTACTCCCGTCAGGACAAGAAAGTCCTGCCCCGCGAGCCGATCACCGCCCGGCTGGTCGGCGACCTGTTCATGACGGCCGGTGCCGACCGTCTGGTGTCGGTGGACCTGCACACCGGCCAGCTCCAAGGCTTCATCCACAAACCGTTCGACCATCTCACCGCGCTTCCGATCATTACCGACTACCTCACGGAACGGGTCGACGGTCCCACAACCGTTCTCTCCCCGGATGCCGGTGGTGTGAAACGTGCCGAGCGATACGCGCGTTTCCTCGACGCCTCGGTCGCCTTCGTCTACAAGCGCCGCGACCCTGTGGCGCACAACACCTCGGCGGCACTCGAGATGGCCGGCAGAGTGAAGGATCGCCATGTTGTGATCGTGGACGACATGATCGACACCGCAGGGACCGTGTGCAACGCGGCCGAGATGGTGCGAGCCCAGGGGGCGATCAGCGTTCGGATCGCCGCCACCCACGCCATCTTCTCCGATCCCGCCATCGACCGCATCAAGAACACCCAGATCGACGAGGTGATCGTCACCAACACCCTGCCGGTGAAACCTGACGCCGAGTCTCTCGACGTCATCCAGGTCCTTTCGATCGCACCCATCTTGGCCGAGACGTTGCAGGCGATCTTCATGGATAGCTCGGTCTCCGAGATCTTTCTCGGCGAGAACGCCTAGTCCGGTCGCCGATACGGCCGCGGTTTCTACACTCAAAACTCCGTGAGTGCGCGACACCGAGAACCTCAAGGTCCGGCCCAGGTACGGCTGCGCGCTTTGATCATCGGTCTGGTCGCGATCTTTGTGATCGGGTTTGTGCTTCTCCGCGTTCTCGGAGAGGGCGATGGGGACACGGATTCCACCACTCCGGTAGCCGGTGCATCCACCACCCAGCCCTCAACCGACCCGGGGGCCACGACAACCACCCCGGACAGCGCTACTTCGTCGTCGGTGGGCGGGTCGACCGGCTCGACGAGCAATCTGGCGCCCCTGCAGGAGGTGAGGTTGGAAACCGTGTTCGAGGGGATGAATCAACCCACGGTGATCACCGCTCCCTCCGGCGACGACCGTCTTTTCGTGGTTCAGCGGGTCGGTGTGATCCGGGTCCTGGACGCCTCTCGTCAGATGCTCGACCCTGCGTTTCTCGACCTCACCGACCGGGTGCTGGCGGGTGGGATCGAGCAAGGGCTGCTCGGGCTGGCCTTCCATCCCGACTATGCCAATAACGGCCGGTTCTTCGTCTACTACACGGACAAGGAGGGCCGACGTCAACTCTCCGAGTTCGCGGTATCGACTACCGACCCGAATCGGGCCCGCGCCGATTCGGAGCGGGTTCTGATCGAGTTGGAGCAGCCACCCGATGCCACCGACATCAGGCACTATGCCGGCCAACTGGCATTCGACCCCGACGGCTATCTGTGGGTCTCGATGGGTGACGGAGCGGATTCCCGGGCCCAGGCCCAGGACCCGAACACCTTCTTCGGCAAAGTGCACCGCATCGATGTCGATTCCGGAGATCCCTATGGGATTCCCCCGGAGAACCCATTCGTGGATGGTGGGGGCCTCCCGGAGGTCTGGGCCTACGGCTTGCGCAACCCGTGGCGTTTCTCGATCGACCCGGTCGAGAGGTTGATCTACATCGCCGACGTCGGCCATGGCGACGAGGAAGAGATCGATGTCCTCCCCATCGATGAGGGTGGGTTCAACCTTGGCTGGTCGGACATGGAGGGGACCCGCTGCTTCCACAAACAGGACTGCGACCCGGCCGACTACACCTCACCGGTGATCACCTACAGCCACGAGGATGGCAATTGTTCCGTCACCGGTGGCGCGGTGTATCGGGGTGAGGAGATTCCCGAGCTGGTGGGGACCTATTTCTACAGCGACTGGTGCGGACACTGGATCAGGTCGTTCAAATACGTGGATGGCCAGGTGACCGAGGAGCGGGACTGGACCGAGGATCTCGGGGATATTGGTTCGATCAACAGCTTCGGGATCGGGGGTGACGGCGAGCTCTACCTGGTCGCACATGAAGGTGCGGTCGCCAAGTTCTCCGCGGTTCGTCAACCGGCGTCGGGTAGTACCACTGTCTCGCCGGGGTAGATGAGATCGGGATCACCGGAGCGAAGCTGGTCTCTATTGGCATCGATCACATCGCGCCAGTAGGGGGTGATCTCCGAGGCGCTCGGAGGGTGGGTCAGCCGCTCTTGGAGATGATCGGCCGAGATGCTCCAGAGATGGTCTCCCTTTTCCACAACCACGGTCGCCGGTCCGTTGCTCTCGAGGGCGATCGGCAGATAGCTGGGGGTCACGGCTTGTTCGGCCATGGCCACCGGGCCGAAGGTGAAGCCGAGTATCGCAATCGACACCACCATCATCCGACGGGCAAGAAGCCTCACATGTCGAACCTAAGGCCGTGAACGGGACTCTGGAAGAGGGTTACGATGGTTCGGCCGACACGCAGGAGCCGTTATGAGGGTCCGAATTGGGATCGCCGACACCGACAAGCTCGTAGAGATCGAGATCGATGAGGTCGCATCGTTCAAGGAAGAGTTGGAACGCGCCGTTGCGGCCGGCGAGCTGGCCTGGTTCACGGACAGCCGGGGGAGAACAGTGGGAATACCCTCCCGTCAGGTGGCCTTTGTCGAGATCGAGGACACCGAGGGCGGGCCGGCGGTTGGCTTCGCCCCTGCGGTCTGAGCCAGGGTCAGACCGCGCGGCGACGGCGCTCGGCGAGCCAGCGCTTGCGCAGTCGGCGACGATCGTCCTCGGCGTATCCACCCCAGACACCCGACTCCTGGTTGGTTTCGAGGGCGTACTGGAGGCAGTCCTCCTGAACGGTGCAAGTTGAGCAGATGGCGATCGCGGCGTCGATCTGTTCCACCGCCGGACCGGTGGTGCCGATGGGGAAGAACAGGCTCGGCTCCGAATCCCGGCAAGCTGCCAGGTCCCGCCAATCAGTGGTGATGGTTGTGAGCACGAACTTTTCCTTAATTTGTGATCTTTTTCACAAGGATGCTTGCCATATTAGCGGCCGCACCAGGGATTTCCGGTCCGGAATGTACTGGCCGGGCCTTCATTTGTAAACGAGTTTCTCTTGAGGAGACACATGTCATCGGTCATCGGTCACCGGGGATGGCCCGCCCGATTCCCGGACAACACCCTCAGCGGATTGTTGGCTGCGGCCACCGTGGCCGACGCCGTCGAGGTCGACGTACGGCGTTGTGCCGACGGCAAGCTCGTCCTCTCCCACGACCCCGATTTGGCCGGTTTCCTGGTGTCGGCCCACGACTGGGCGTTCCTGGGCGAGTTGGATCTCGGAGGCGGCCATCACCCGGCTCTTCTAGACGAAGCCATCGGATCGCTTCCCGAGACCCCGGTGATGCTCGAAGTCAAGAACCTTCCACATCAGCCCGGTTTCGAGCCCGATCATCGGATCGGTCAGGAAACCGCGGCCCGCGCCCGCCCGGGTGATTTCGTGACTTCGTTCCATTGGCCAACCATCGACGCCGTGCGGCGCCAGTTCTCTGACGTCGCCACCGGTTTGATTGTCGGGGAGTTGGCCGATCTCCCTCAAGCGGTAGAACATTGCTTACACGTCGGTCATTCCGCGGTGGTTCCCGACGTGAGGCTGGTTCGCGACGACAAAGGACGCCAGCTGGTGAGCGAGACCGACCTCGACGTCTACGTGTGGACGGTCAACGACCCGGTCGAAGCCGAAGAGTTGGCCGGGATAGGAGTAACGGGCATCATTACCGACGATCCGGGGCTGATCTCCTCCATCAGGGAAAGCCAATGACTATCAGGGAAGAGCTCGCCGAAGAGCTGAAAGACGCGATGCGGGCCAAGGATGGCCCGAGACGTGACGTGATCCGCCAGGTGGAGACGGAGGTCGCCGTTGCCCGAAGCCACCCCGGCTTCGAGGGTGAGGTTGACGACGAGCTCTACCGCAGCGTGATTGCCTCCTACGTCAAGAAGATGGACAAAGCGCGCGACGAGTACCTGGAGATCGGGGAGCGTGGCGCGGCCCTGGCGGACAAGCTCGGCTTCGAGGTCGAATACTTGTCGAGATGGCTCCCCAGCAAGCTCGACGAGAGGGCGACCAGAGATTTGGTCAAGGGCGCCATCGCCGAGTTGGGCGTAGCCGGTGATGAGAAAGCCACAGGACGGGTGATCGGGCACCTGATGAAGACCCATGGCAAGGATCTGGATGGGGGACTGGTCAATCGTCTGGTGCGGGAGGAGCTGGCGCCCGATTGAGCGACCCCGATTTCGAGCCGATGCTGGCCACCCGGTGGCCGGCCGCGTTCGATGACCCGGGATGGTGGTTCGAGGTCAAGTGGGATGGGTATCGGGCGATCGTGTCAGCCGAAGGAGGCCGAATTCGGGCCCGGTCTCGCCGTGGTCTCGACCTGACCGGGCCCTTCCCCGAGTTGGCTGGGCTTCCAATCCCCGATGGCGTCGCGATCGACGGCGAGGTCGCGGCCTTCGACGAGCAGGGTCACCCCTCTTTCTCCAACCTTCAGCGAAGGACAGGGTTCGGGGGGCAGGGCACCGGCGCCGAGGTGGGAGTCAACCTCGTGGTCTTCGACCTCCTCTTCGCCGGTGAGACTCTCACCGGTCTTCCCTACGAGGACCGGCGCGCCCGTCTGGCAGAGCTGATCCTGCCCGAGCCAATCGTGGTCCCCGAGCCCGTCCCCGAGCACGGGCTCTCATTGTTCGAGGCCGCACAAGGCCAGGGTCTGGAGGGAATCGTCGCCAAGAGGGCGGGTTCTCCCTATCTGCCCGGGCGCAGGTCGCCGGACTGGCGCAAGGTCGCGGTCAGGCACCGTCTTCGC
>DATDPT010000082.1:0-2452 GCA_035292605.1 Acidimicrobiia bacterium | reverse complement strand
ATCGGAGGCTTCGGCGCTTCCTCCACGGCGCACCGATTTGCCCAGTGCCCGCACCCTCTCGACGAGGTCCAACAACTCCGAGCCGTGCTGGCGGACCAGGGCGTCACCGAGCTGATTGCCCAGCCGCCGGATGTCGGCGCGTAGCTGCTCGTCGGAGGTCGCCGTCATCGACGGCAGGGTATCGGTGCTCGAACCGGGTCGGGCATCAGGCGTCCTCGGGGCGCTGCTTGTGAACTCGTCCTTCGACACCATGGAGCGAGAGCCCGGTCCCGTGCCCGTAACGGACCAGCGTCATCTCGGCGAGTATCGAGACCGCCACCTCCTGTGGGCTCTCGGCCCCGATATCGAGGCCGACCGGGCCTCGCACTCGGGCGATGTCGTCCTCGGAGAATCCCATCTCCTTGAGCCGCCCCTCGCGCAAGTCCTGAGTGCGTCGGCTCCCCATGGTCCCGATGTAGCGGACCTCGCCCTTCAACGCGGCTTGCAGGACCGGGTCTTCATGTGCTGGGGAGTGGGAGAGGATCACCACCCAGGTTCGACGGTCGAGCGGGACCTCGCCGATCACGTTCTCCGGCCATCCGACGATGATCCGGGCGTTGGGAAACCGCTCCGGGGTGGCAAAAGCGCCACGGGAATCTATCACCGTGACCCGATAGCCCATCTGGGCGGCGAAGCTGGCCAACGCCTGGCCGATGTGGACCGCGCCGACGATGACGAGCTCTTGTGGCGGGGCCAACGACTCGACGAACACGGTGTGCGGTGGGTATTCCAGGCTCCGGTGTTGCTCGTGGTCCATTAGCACCACCGCGTCCGAGATGGCGTCGGGGGAGAGATCGGAGGGGAGGTTCCCGGCGACCACCTGGCCGCTGGCGTTGAGGACCACCTTGGCGCCTGTCTCCGGGCCGTCGACGAAGGTGAGTACCGACCCGTACTCCTCACGCTCCAGGATCTGCCCGATCGCCTCGAGCGTGCTCACCATGGCTCGATGAAGACGTCGATGGTGCCGCCGCACGCCATTCCAACCTCGAATGCATCGTCGTCGGCGATCCCGTAGGTGACCGTCTTCGGCTTTCCGGTCTGGATCACCTCCTGGGCGTGGAGGAACACGTCGTTCTCGACGCAGCCACCGCTGACCGATCCCTCCATGTCACCGCTGTCGGAGACTAAGAACTTGGAGCCTTCGGGCCGGGGGGCGCTGCCGTGGACTCGGATCACGGTGGCCACAGCCACCTTCTTGCCCTCGTCGACCCATCGATTTCGCACTTCGATTTGGTGTCTCATGACCTCGGCATTCCTGTCATCGACTCCAGGATCCGGATCACACTCCGGAAGTCGTTGACGCTAGCCGCGGGGAGCAACTCGTCGATGTGGGGCATCACCGCCTGCATGCCACGGGTCAGCGGTTGATAGCTCTTCCTCGCTGCGAGCGGGTTGAGCCACACCACCTGGTGCACTGATCTCGACAATCGCGCCATCTCGGATGACAACAACGCAGGATCACCGCAATCCCATCCGTCGGAGAGGATGAGGACCACCGGACCACCCCGAGCCAGACGCCGGCTCCACACCCGGTTCCAGGTGGCGAGAGCCTCGCCGATCTTGGTTCCCCCCGACCAGTCGCGGACCCGGCCCGAAACCCGGGTCAACGCCGCCCTGGCATCCTGTTTCTCCAGATCCTCGGTGATCCGGGTCAGCTCCGTGGAGAAGGTGAAGACCTCCACCTCGCGCAGACGTCGTTGTGCGGCGTGGGCGAACACCAGGAACAGGTCGGCGTATTTGTCCATCGAACCGGAGATGTCGGCGATGATGATCAGCGGGCGCTCCCGTTTGCGACGTCGTTTCCACTGCATCTGCATCAGGTCGCCGGTCGGCCCCACCGCCCCGTGCAGAGTGCGGCGCAGATCGGGGCGTCGCCCTTCGCCGGGAACCCAGCGTCGGGTCCGGTAGGGGGAGGGGTGCCACATCATGGCCATGACCAGACGGCGCGCCTCGCTCAGCTCCTCCTCGTCGAGGTTGGCGAAGTCCCGGCTGGCGAGACGCTCCACGGCGGAGGCCCCACCCTGGTCGGCGGCGTCGATCTCGGCGCTTCCCCCTGATGCCTCGAGCCGGTAGGAAGCAGTGCCATGGGAAGGTGGGCGGTCCGGGTTTCGGTTGACGATCCGGAGCGGCATGATCCGGTCGAAGAAGATCTCGAATTCCTCGTCGAAGACCGGGATCTGACCGGGGTCGGTCACTGTGAGCGAGCGGAGGGCGGCTTGGGCCTGGGACCGTCTTGACAAGTCGACCAGGGTCAGGGCCCGGGCCATGTCGGCGGTCTGATCGGAGGTGACGGTGAGGCCTCGATTGCGCAGGGCACCGGAGAACTCGGAGAGCTGGTCGATGAGACCTGGTCGTCTCATCCGACGAGGGTGTCTACTCCGGCTTCCGTGACCATGTCGATGTCGTCCTTGTA
>DATDPT010000081.1:0-18368 GCA_035292605.1 Acidimicrobiia bacterium | reverse complement strand
AAACCACGGCCGACTCCTGGTTGGGTCGAGTTTCGATTTCTCCTTGTTCCACCATCACATTCTCCAGCTCCAGGATCCGAACCGCCCGTCGCATCAGATCGACCCGGCGACCCGATCGATCGAGCAGGGTGAATCGAGTCGATCCCATCACGATGGCAAGAGGGATGCCGGGAAGACCGACCCCGGACCCGATGTCGAGAACATGTGCAGCCATCGGATCCAAGCCGGCGCCGAACAGGATCGAGTCTCCGAGATGCCGATCGTGAAGACGATTGATCTCACCGGGGCCCAGACCCCCGGCGGGGATCGCCTCATCGGCTAGCCATTGCTCAAAGACCTCGAGACGCTCGAGAGCGGTCGTTTCCAACTCCACCCCAACCCACTCTGCGCATCTCAGCCAACTCTGCCGATGTTTCACGTGAAACAGACACTATCCATCAAATCGGCCTCGGCCACAAGAAGGGGGAGCCCGGCCCGGCCCCCCCGATTCCCATGGAGCTGGCTCGAAGGACGCCGCTGGTCATTCCTCTTCAGAGAGGTAGGAGGTCTCCTCCACCGCGTCTTCGTCGTCATCGTCGATCTCGACCCGGGTCAATACCACATAACGACGTGGGGTCTCCCCCTCGGAGTATGACTGGACACCGGCATGGGCGGCAGCCGCGTCGTGGATCACCTTGCGGTCGGCGGGACTCATCGGCTCCAGCATGATCTCGCCACCCTCGTTCATCAACTGATCGATGAGTTGCTCGGCGTAAATGGTCAATGCCTGACGACGTCTTTCGGCGTAACCGGCAATGTCGAGACGGAGCCGGGCGGTGTCCTGGGCGTATCGCTGCATCACGGTGCGGGTCAATTCGTGGATTGCCGCTCGCACCGATCCCCGAACCCCGACCAAGGCCTCGGTTTGCTCCCCGCTGACGTCGGCCACGATCACGTCCTCGGTCACCGAGGTCGCCACCGATCCCTCCAGCCCGTAGGCGGCCACCAATCCCTCGAGGAACTCGCCGGCGATCCGGGCCTGGTCCTCGATGGTCATCACCGGACGATCGTCAACCCGGGGTTGGTCATTCTTCTCCTGACGATTCATGTCGCGACCCTTGCTGTTTGTGTTTCTCTTCTGTCGGTTCTCCCCATTGTTACCCGATCTCGCCGGTTCCTGTCGGGCGCGGGTCTCGGTGCGAGTTTCCCGGGGGTTGCGCCGCCGTTCGTTGCGTCGACGTCTGGTCTTGCGTTGGGTGACCCGGACCACCGCATCCTGTCCCCCAAACCCGAGAAAACCCTTCTCCGGCTCCTGAAGCACTTCCACTGCGAGTTGCTCACGGTCTGCGATCCCCAACTCGGTCATCGCAGCCTCGACGGCGAGATCAACCGTCCGTGCCCGCACCTCTAAATAATCCACGTCATCTCCTCCTGCGCCTGCGGCGCTTGTCAGCTGCCCCCTGTTGCGGTTTCTTGGGGTCGCCCTCCGCCGACTCGGCTTCCTGGCTCGACTCGGTCTTGGCGCCACCAGGGGTGGGGCGTCCATCCATCTTGAAGATCAGCGCCTGCTGACCGAGACGGAAGAGATTGGAGGTGGTCCAGTAGAGAACCAACCCGGCAGGGAAGTTCCAGGAGATGAACCCAATAAACAAGGGCATGATCTTGGTGATCGCCTGTTGAGCCCCGCCGCCCTTTTGATCGACGGGACGCTCCTGACCGTAGGTCGAGTGCCACTGTTGGACGTATTGGGTGGCCACCATGATCGCCATCAGGATCAGATAGGGCACCGCGGTGGCCACCCCGACGGCGAAAGCCTGACTCGGGCTAAAGCTCAGGTTCATACCGAGGAACCGCTTGGCGGTCTCGTCGAGAAGGGCTATCCCCAAGGAGGAGGTGGGGTCGATGGGGTGGGCGGCACCGGGCACCAGGGCATGTGTCACGGGGTCGAGGATCAATGGAGATCGCAACAGTTGGAACAGGGCAAACCAGATCGGCATCTGGATCAACAGGGGAAGCAGACAGCCACCCGGGGTGGCCCCCGCCGATTTCTGCAGTTCCATGAGACGTTTCTGCATCTCCTGGGGATCGTCCTTGTACTCCTTCTGCAGCCGTTTGATCTCCGGTTGGATCTCGGTGAAGGCCCGGGTGGCCATGGTCTGTTTCAGAGTCAGGGGGAAGACGACGAGATTGATGAAGATCGTGAGCAGGATTATCGAGATGCCAAGCCCGTTGCCCTCGCTGAACGGAGGGACCAGGATCTCGTAGAAGAAGGCGAGCACCGTGCCCAGTGCTTGCTTGAGGACGTCGAACAGCCCACCCATTATTGAGTTCTCCAGGTTTCGGGTACCGGGTCATAGCCACCAGGTCGGAGCGGATGACACCTACCAATCCGCTTCATCCCGAGCCAGCCGCCACGAATGACACCGAAGCGGGTGATCGCCTCGGCGGTGTAGGAGGAGCACGTCGGCTGGTACCGACAGTTGGCCCGCAGGGCGGAACCTGCCAATTTCTGGTAAATGCGGATCAGACCTACCGCCAGCGACCCGGGGCGCAACCACCTAAGCATCGTCGGAATCTCCGAGGGCGCGCTCCAGCCATCCCACGAGACTGGGATGTGACACCTCTGCTACCTGGCTGGCGCCGATGATCACGTAGTCAATTCCTGGCTTGAGCGGCAACGTCCGCACGATGTGGCGCAGACGGCGTTTGATCCGGTTCCGGGTCACCGCGTTCCCGGCACTCTTCGACACGACGAGCCCGACACGAGGCGGTCCCGTTCGACCGGGACATTGAACCATGACCACGCCACCGGAGCGACGTCTGGTTCCTTCTTTCAACACCCTTCGGAAATCGCGTGGGGAGCGAAGAGCCTCGATGTCAGGCAGCGAGACGCTTCCGGCCCTTGAGTCGACGCGCCCTGAGAGTGGCACGACCGGCTCGAGTCTGCATGCGATGACGGAAGCCGTGACGGCGCTTCCGACGTCGAACCTTTGGTTGGTAAGTCCTTTTCATGACCAGCAATCGTCGAAGGGTGAACCGACAACAGGTTACGAAGTGTGCCGAAGTTATGTCAAAGCGTCCGGGCCGTGGCCCAGATCGGCACCGGCCGCACCCGGCTCGTTCGGTCCGCGAAGAATTCGGATGGGTCGCGAAAAGAACCGATGCGGCCTTCATCGTCGCAAACCGCCAAAAAGGTCATGGCAATCTATGGAAAAACCTTACACTACCTGGGGGTTTCCTGTGGAAAGATGTGGGGCCAGTCATCCACACCGTTGATTCTCGCGTTCTTGACGATCCCGTGATCCGAGGTCGATACTCGCCTGCCTTGACCTTTGGGAGCGCGATCGACTTCCCTGTCGTAGCTGGATGACTGGACCGCTCTCGGTGACAACCCGGAAGACATCCCGGTGGGATGTTCACAGTCCTTTCCACAGCTGTGGACGGATCTGTGGACAACCCGATCGGATTTGGAGGAGTGGTCCTTGACACAAGCAAATACGGCGCCCAACGGATGGAATCAGTTTCAGGACATTCTCAGGGCGGGAGCTTCCAAAGGGAACTGGGAGACCTGGCTTTCGCGCATCGAACCCGACTTCCAGGGGCCGGCTCCGGTCCTGACCGCACCTAGCGAGTTTCACCTGAGGTGGGTGCGCGATAAGCACGGCGACCTCATCGAGGACGCTTTCAAGGAGATCTACGGGGTCGACCTGACACCGCGCTACAAGGTGGTCGAGGTCGAGCCCGCCGATCTACAACTCCCACTCGACCGCGAGGGCGAGGGTGAGCAAGGCGACCGGGCTCACGATCAGACCAGCAAGGGCTCGCCTGCCACCAACCTCTTCTCTCGTTATCGCTTCGAGAGCTTCGTCGTCGGCCAGTCGAATCGTTTCGCATGGGCGGCAGCCATGGCCGTCGCCGAGCAACCGGGGGCCCACTACAACCCGCTCTTCATCTACGGCGCCGCCGGATTGGGCAAGACCCATCTGTTGAACGCGGTTGGCCACCAGGCGCTCGAGATGTACCCCAATCTGGTGGTCCGCTACGTGTCGTCGGAGAATTTTCTCAACGACTTCATCGATTCGATCAGGAGAAAGCGGCCCGACGACTTCAAACACCGGTATCGGGGAGTCGACATCCTGCTTCTCGACGACGTCCAATTCTTCGAGGGCAAGGAGCAGATCCTCGAGGAGTTCTTCCACACCTTCAATTCGCTCTACGAGTCGGGGAAACAGATGGTGATCAGCTCCGACCGCCATCCCCGCAACCTCTCCTCCCTGGAAGATCGACTCCGCAGCCGGTTCGAATGGGGCCTGCTCACCGATATCCAACCACCGGACGTGGAGACGCGGCTCGCCATCCTCAAGCGCAACGCCGAGTTCGCACCACGTCCTGTGCCCATCGACGTCCTGGAGCACATCGCCGGCCTGGTGTCCGACAACATCCGTGAGCTGGAAGGCGCCTTGACCCGGGTCACCGCCTGGTCAGCCCTCAATCGCCGTGACATCGACCTGGAAACCGCCGAGCGCGTCCTGCGGGACATCGTCACCCCTGATGAGCCGATCCCGTTGGGCCCCGACACCATCATCCGGACCACCGCAATCGCCTACGGGTTCTCGGTCGAGGATGTGCTCAGCCCCAGTCGAAGACAACCCCTCGTCCTCTGCCGGCAGATATCGATGTACCTCTGCCGCGAGCTGACCGACCTCTCGCTACCCAAAATCGGTGAGCAGTTCCAACGCGACCACACCACGGTCCTGCACTCGGTTGAGAAGGTGAAGCGGATCCTGCGCTCTGATCGAGCTGTTTTTGATCGGGTCACCCAACTCACACAGGACCTGAGGAAAGGTGGGGTTGTATCCACAGGGAGTTGAGTTATCCCCCGAACCGCTCGACATGTCCCCCTTCGATCCACAACCTCATCCACAGCACAATCACCAATGGCCAGCGCACCATTCTCCGCTAATCCACAAATCCACAGCCCCCTACTACGACTAATACTCTTTAATGACAATGAATAGGAAAAGAAGAAGGGACGACGACCTGTGAGAATCCGAGCTCAGCGAGACGATCTGGCTGACGTTCTCGCCCGGGCGAACCGCGCCGTCGGGACTCGGACCGCGCTGCCGGTGCTCCAGGGTCTGCTCTGCGAGGTGTCGGGTACCAGCCTGCGTGTCACCGGCACCGATCTCGACATCACGGTCCGCACCTCCGCCGAGGTGGAGGTGATGGAGGAGGGGCGAGCCGTCATTCCCGGGAGACTCCTCTCCGAGGCGGTGAGGAAGATGCCGGCTGGGTCGGTCACGGTGGGCACGACCGAGAACGACATCGAGATCCAGGGGAATGGACCTCGCTTCACACTGAGGCCGCTGTCGTTGGATGATTTCCCCCTTCACGAGGAGATCGTCGCCGACGGGGTCGAGGTCGACGGCGAGGAGTTGGCCGAAGCGATCAATCAGGTCACCATCGCCGCATCCGGGGACGGGGCGCGTCCCATCCTCACCGGTGTGCTCTTCGAGGGGTCGGATAGTGGCCTGCGGATGGTGGCTACCGACTCCTATCGGCTGGCACGACGAGATCTGGTGGGGGTGGGGCTCCAGGGCACGGCGTTGGTGCCGGCCCGGGGCTTGAGGGAGCTGCCACGGACCATCGGATCGACGAAGGTGACAGCACAACTGCTGGATCGCGAAGCGGTTTTCACATCCGACAAGGGCCTGCTCCGGCTCCGTCTCATTGATGGCAGTTTTCCGAAGTACCAATCGCTGTTGCCAGAGACGTATCCCAACCAGGTGGTGGTCGAGAAGGAGCCGTTGCTCGACGCCTTGGGTCGGGTCAGCTTGGTCGCCGAGGACCACATACCGGTGCGGCTCAAGCTGACGGAAGGTGGGATCGAGGTAACCGTCACCCGCCAGGATGTCGGTGCCGAGGCGGAGCATCTCGACGGTGTGTACACCGGAACCGACGAGGAGGTCTCGATCGCGTTCAACCCGAGATACCTTCAGGACGGGGTGTCCGCAATTCCCGGCGACTCGGTGCGGATTCGGGTCATCGATGCCTTCAAGCCGAGCGTGATCGATCAGGGATCAGACGACGCCTTTCTCTACCTGCTGATGCCCGTTCGGGTGTGAATGCAGGTCGACTGGTTATCGCTTTCCGACTTCCGGTCGTATGAGACTCTGGAGTGGAGCCCGGAGCCGGGAGTGAATCTACTGCTCGGGCCGAACGGAGCCGGCAAGACCAATCTCCTCGAGGCGATCGCATTCCTGGGGACACTGAGGTCATTTCGCTCTGTCGACGAGAGCTCACTGATCAAAGACGGCGTCGATGCGGCGATCATGCGGGTCGGGATCTCGATGAGCGATCGGACCCGTCTGGTGGAGATCGAGTTGAACCGAAGCGGTCCTCGCCGGGCCCAGGTCGACAAGACCCGGTTGCGGCGAACCTCGGACCTCTTGGGCGTGGTTCGGGTGATCGCCTTTCTCCCGGAGGACCTCGACCTCGTCAAGAGAGGGCCGGCCTATCGACGTGACCTGATCGACCAGGTGGCCCTTCAGCTGTGGCCGGCGGCGCATCTCGATCAAATGGAGTTCGATCGTGCGCTTCGTCAAAGAAACGCTTTCCTGCGGGCCGGGGAGCGTGACGAGGCCACTCTGTCGGTTTGGGACTCGCGGTTCGCTCAGTCCGGGGGACGGGTGATGGCGAGGAGGGTGGCCGTGCTGGAGACCCTCGGCCCCTGGCTCGAGGAGACCTATGGCTCGATCTCGCAAAAGGACGACCGGGCGTCATTGGGCTACGTGGCCTCCTGGACGAGCCGGGAGATCGACACCAGCTCTGCGGGAGAGTTCGCAGCCGAGATCACCTCGGCTTTGGAGAGGTCTCGAAAGGCGGACTACGACCGCCGCTTGACCACTACCGGCCCGCACCGTGATGAGCCGGTGTTCCGGATCGACGGGGTCGAGACGAGAACCCACGGGAGCCAGGGTGAGCAGCGGACCATGGCGCTGGCGGTGAAGCTGGCCGCCCACCGGGCGGTGGCTGACGTAGTCGGGGAACAGCCCGTGCTGCTCTTGGACGATGTCTTCTCTGAGCTCGATCCCCTCCGGGCCAAGGCCCTGGCGGGAGCTATTCCCGAGCAGGCGCAGACCCTCATCACCTCGGCGCGACCCGAGGACGTTCCGGTCCCAGGCGCGGTGTGGCGGGTGGGGGATGGGGTGCATCGATGACGGGTGGCGACCTCTCCTCGTTCGAATCCTCCCTGGGTGAGGTGTTCCGCAAGATGGGTCTGCCCGATCCGGTGCTGATGTCCGAGCTCATCGAGGAGTGGGAGGAGCTCGCCGGCAACCCGTGGGTGGGGAGATCTCGACCAGTCGTGATCAGGGGTCGAACCCTGGTCGTGGAGGCGTCCTCACCGTCGATGGTGGCTTTCTTGAGGTATGGGGCGACTCAGTTGGTGGAGACGCTGAAGGCCCGTTTCGGAGCGGGGGTGGTGGATCAGGTCGAGGTCACGCCACCGTCGCGAAATTGAGGGCTCCTCACATCGGATGGATTGGTTTTTGTCAGTAGATATCGGTAAAATGACATACGTGAAAGTCGCCGCGAGCAGGCGGACTCCACCTTCCATCCAGGTCCCGAAAGGAGGGTCGTGACGGCCACCCGCGACAGTTACGAAGCCAAAGACATCACCGTTCTCGACGGGCTCGAAGCGGTGAAACGGCGGCCAAGTATGTACATCGGAACCACCGGCCCCCGCGGCCTCCACCATCTCATATGGGAGGTGGTCGACAACTCGGTCGACGAGGCGATGGCAGGGTTCTGCACCAAGATTGTGGTGACGCTGCGCGCCGACGGCGGGGTCGAGGTCATCGACGACGGGCGCGGGATCCCTGTGGAGCATGTCGAGAAGTCCAAGAAGTCGGCGCTGACCACCGTGCTCACCACACTGCATGCGGGTGGCAAGTTCGAACAGGGCGCCTACACCGTGTCCGGTGGGCTGCATGGCGTGGGGGTCTCGGTGGTCAACGCCCTCTCTTCGCGTCTCGAAGCCGAGGTGCGTCGTGGTGGCTTCAGCTACACCCAGGAATTCAAGGATGGCCAGCCCAAGGCGAAGGAGCCCAAGAAAGGGCGCCCGATCAAGAAGAGCGGCACGACCATCAGGTTCTGGCCGAGCCCCGACACCTTCCAGGAGACCACGAGCTTCGAGTACGAGACGGTGGCCTCCCGTCTCCGGGAGACTGCGTTTCTCAACAGGGGCCTCCACATCACGCTCACCGACGAGCGAGAAGCCGAGCCCAGGACCGAGAGCTTCCAGTACAAGGGCGGCCTGGTCGACTTCGTCAAACACCTCAACTCGAAGCGTGAGCCGCTCCACGCGCATGTCATCGACATCTCCGACGTTGGTGACGATGCCGAGCTCGAGGTGGCGATGCAATGGACCACCTCCTACACCGAGTCGGTGCTCTCGTTCGCCAACAACATCAACACTCATGAAGGCGGGACCCACGAAGAGGGATTTCGCAAGGCTCTGACCAAGGCGATCAACGACTTCGCCCGGGCCAAGGGCCTGCTCAAGGAGAAGGACGAGAACCTGACCGGAGAGGATGTCCGCGAAGGTCTCACCGCGGTCCTCTCGGTGCGGGTGAAGGAGCCTCAATTCGAAGGTCAGACCAAGACCAAGCTGGGCAACACCGAGATCCGCTCCTATGTGGAGAGAGCTCTCAACCGCAAGCTCCCCGAGTGGCTCGAGCGCTACGCACCCGAAGCACGGCGCATCGTCGAGAAGTGTGTCGGCGCCGCCCGAGCCCGCGAGGCGGCCCGCAAGGCTCGGGAGCTGACCCGACGCAAGTCAGGGCTGGAGTCGGGCGGCCTTCCCGACAAGCTGGCCGATTGCTCGAGCCGCGATCCGGGAGAGTCCGAGCTGTTCATCGTCGAGGGCAAGTCGGCGGCCGGGCCTGCCAAGTCGGCCCGTGACTCCACCACCCAGGCGATCCTCCCGATCAGGGGGAAGATCCTCAACGTGGAGAAGGCCCGTCTCGCCAAGGCGCTGCAGAACAGCGAGGTCCAGGACATCATCACCGCGATGGGCACCGGGATCGGTGAAGAATTCGACATCGACAAGGCCCGGTATCACAAGGTCGTCCTTCTGGCCGACGCCGATGTCGATGGGGCCCACATCCGGACCCTGCTCTTGACCCTTCTCTTCAGGCACATGAGGCCTCTCATCGACTACGGCTACGTCTACATCGCACAGCCGCCGCTGTACCGGGTGAAGGTTGGTTCGAAGGTCCATTATCTCAAGGACGATGTGGCCTTGACCGAGTTCAAGAAAGAGCATCCCAAGGTGAAGCCGACCCGTTTCAAGGGCCTGGCCGAGATGAATGCCACCGAGCTCTGGGAGACCACGATGAACCCGGAGACGAGGACCCTGCTTCGAGTCGACATGGAAGACGCCGCCCGCGCCGAGGAGGTCTTCGTGACCCTGATGGGTGATGACGTCGCCTCCCGGAAGTTGTTCATCCAACAGAACGCCGACGACGTCCGTTTCCTGGACATCTGATCATGGCCACCCGAACCCCGCCTTCAGAGAACGTCCCCGAGATCGAGATCACCGACGAGATGGAGCAGAGCTTCGTCGACTATGCGATGTCGGTCATCGTCTCCCGGGCCCTCCCCGACGTGAGGGACGGTCTCAAACCGGTGCAGCGCCGGATCATCTACTCGATGTTCGAGAACAACATCGTGGCCGGTTCCGCCCATCGCAAGTGCTCCAAGGTCGTCGGAGACGTGATGGGCAACTACCACCCCCATGGCGATCAGGCCATCTACGACGCCCTGGTGCGGATGGGCCAGGATTTCTCCCTGCGTCACCTCCTCATCGACCCCCAGGGCAACTTCGGGACCATAGATGACCCCCCCGGGGCCGCCCGATACACCGAGTGCCGTCTCACCAAGCTCTCGACCCATCTCCTCGACGGCATCAAAGAGGACACCGTCGATTTCAACGACAACTACTCGGGAGAGATGCAGGAGCCGGCGGTCCTCCCTTCCCGATTCCCCAACCTCCTGGTCAACGGGTCCCAGGGAATCGCAGTCGGGATGGCCACCAACATCCCGCCCCACAATCTCGGCGAGGTGATCGACGCTTGTGTCCATGTGATCGACAACCCCGACGCCGGCGCCGAAGAGCTGATGCAATTCGTGAAGGGCCCCGACTTCCCCACGGGTGGCTTCCTGGTGGGCACGACCGGGATCCGTGATGCTCTGACCACCGGCCGCGGCTCGGTGAAGCTGCGGGGCGTCTGTGACGTCCAGGAGCTTCGAAAGGGCCGGACCGCGATCATCGCCACCGAGCTTCCCTATCAGGTCTCGATGGAGCGGATCATGGCCAAGATCAAGGAACTGGTCGACGCGAAGCGCATCGAGGGGATCGCCGAGGTTCGCAATGAGACCTCCGATCGGGTCGGCACCCGTCTCGTCATCGAGTTGAAGGCCAACGCCGTCCCTCAGGTGGTGCTCAACCAGCTCTACAAGAACACCCCACTCCAGGATTCGTTCGCCTACAACATGGTCTCGTTGGTCGATGGGGTCCCGAGGACCCTCAACCTGGCCGAGATGATCGGCTACTACCTCGACCACCAGATGGAGGTCGTCGAGCGCCGGACCCGGTTCCGGCTCGAAGAGGCGCAGGCCCGGGCCCACATCCTCGAGGGCCTCATCATCGCCGTCGACAACATCGATGAGGTGATCCAGGTGATCCGTGGCTCGGCGGACACCGGCGAGGCACGGGCCAACCTGATCGAGCGATTCGAGCTCTCCGAGATCCAGGCCAATGCCATCCTCGACATGCCGTTGCGGCGGCTCACCGCCCTCGAGGTGGACAAGCTGCGGACCGAGCTCGCCGAGCTCCAGGGTCTGATCGCCGAGTTGCAGCGGATCCTCGACGACCCCAAGGTGCGATGGGGGATCATCAAGGAGGAGTTGACCGAGATCAGGGGCTCGTTCTCCGAGCCCCGCCGGAGCCGGATCGTCCCTGACGAAGGCGATCTCTCCCTCGAAGACCTAATCGCCGACGACGAGCTGATCGTCACGGTTTCCCAGACCGGCTACATCAAGTCGGTCCCGGCTTCCACCTATCGGACCCAGGCCCGTGGTGGACGCGGGGTCAAGGCGGCGGAGGTTCAAGGCGATGACGTGATCCAGCACCTGGTTCACACCACGGCCCATGCCTATCTCCTGTTCTTCACCAACAAGGGGCTGGTCCACCGGATCAAGGCTCATGCCATTCCTCGCCAATCTCGCACCGCCAAAGGGGTCATGGCGCAGTCGGTGCTCCCGTTGGAGCCCGAGGAGACGGTGCAGGCGATCATCGATACCCGTGACTACGAGACCGGTCGCTATCTGGTGATGGTCACCAAGCTGGGAGTGGCCAAGAAGACCGAGTTCAAGGAGTACGAGTCCCGGAACCAGACCCTGGTGGCGATCAAGCTGGTCGGTGACGACGAAGTGGTGTCGGTGCGCCCGACCAGTGGCGCCAACGACATGCTGATCTTCACCCGGGACGGGATGGGGATCCGGTTCGCCGAGGCCGACCTCAGGAGCATGGGGCGGGGCACCCAGGGGGTCCGTGGGATCAGGCTCCGTGAGGGTGACCAGGTGGTGGCCGCCGTCTCCAACGCCGAAGGCGACGAGGTGTTGTTGTTGAGTTCGGCCGGTTATGGCAAGCGAACCAGCATGACCGAGTTCCGCCGTCAGACCCGGGGCGGGCAGGGGATGAAGGCCTTCAAACTCACCCGGGTGCGGGGCAACCTGGTGGGGGCGCTCGCCGTCTCCAAGGACGGAGATGTCTTCCTGGTTTCCTCCGTGGGCATCGGGATCCGCACTCCGATCGCCAAGATCAGTCGGCAGAAGCGGGACACGACGGGGGTCAAGGTCATCGATGTCGGCGAAGGAAACGAGCTCTCGGCCATCGCATCCGTCCACGACGTCGAGGAGTGAAGGAACCTGCGCTGACCCCATGTCGTTGGTCAACTGTGGCTGTCTCGTAGACTTGTCCCACAACTAGGAGCCGGTATGGCAACTGTTCGTCGTGTTCGACGCATCATCAGAAAAATCGATCCCTGGACCGCGCTGAAGGTCTCGGCGGTGGTTTGGGCGGTCGTGGCCATCGCCATGGTGCTCGGCGGCGTCATCTTCTGGTCGGTGTTCGAACGGGCAGGCATCCCGGATCGGCTCACCGACTTTATGGTCGAGATCACGCTCATCGACGAGGGGGCCCAACCTTTCGCCAACGTCGAGCAGTTCTTCAGGTTTGTGGTGTTCGGGTCGGTGGTGTGGTGGGTCCTGGCCACCGGGGCGACGGTGCTCTTGGCCATCACCTACAACCTGGTCTCCGACGTAGTTGGTGGGATCGAGGTCGTGGTCCTGGAAGAGACGCTCAACCCGGTGTCCATGCCCCAGCAGGTACTCCACCCCCCGACCGACTACCGCCCTGGCAACGGGTCAACGGCTCCTTCCGACCAGGCAGACATCCCCACCGAGGAAACCGCCCCGGTCACCGTCCCCCTGACCTGAACCCTTACCTGAGGTACGCGGCGCCATATCTGGCTCATTCCCGACATGGAAACAGACGGCGCCCCCCTCTCTCGTGATCGCTCGTGTTCCTTGTGGCCGTAGCGCCACATGTGGCGCTACGTACCTCAGGTACGCCTTAGCCGATCCCAATTAGCGGTCGTCGGCCATCACCAATCCCATCGCGGTGGCCGCATGGAGATAGGTCAGCGCATCGTCGAAGACCATCATCGGCTTGTCGTCGGCGACATCGACTCCGGCGGCCAAGGCGACACCCGAGAGGAACGCTGCGTCGTCGACGATCGTCACTCGCCGGCCGGCACCGACGGCCATGCAGGCCGCGAAACGGTTGGGGGACTTCGCCATCGCCACCCTGCGCTGGGAATAGGTGGTGTCGGCGACGGTGCCCTTCCCCACCGGCTCCGGGAACCGTACGACGTGATCGGAGCCCTCGGGATAGTCAGGATGTGCCACCGCGATCAGCCTTGGATCCGATTCGCGTGATGCGAGCGCCAGGGCAAGGCCGGCCGGCGAACCCCCGGCCACGATGACCCCGTCCTCGGTCGACTCACCGTCCCAGACCAGACGGACCCCATGATTCCTGGCCAACCCGGGCGCATCGGGCCCGGTGCCGACGAGCAGGTCACATCCGGCTGCACTGTTGACGACACGAAAGTTCTTGCTCCGAGCGGGGCCGACCACTACTACCTCGTCGACGGAAGGATGAGCGCTCAGGGAATGGGCGGCGCGGACCGCGGTGTCCCCGGTCACGAGCACACCGACGATCACGTCGGGTGGATCGGGCTCCAGGCGGAGTCGGGTTCCACCGGGTCGCCGCCACGTCGACGCATCAACAGGAAGGCGACGATGGCCCCGAGGATGAGAAGGGGGGAGAGTCGTTTCACATGGCGAGTCTACGGTGCATCCCACCGCAAACTCCGAGCATCTCCCCAAGCCGAGAGGAAACCAGCCGATGGCGAAATCCGACCTGACGATCGACCACGTGATCGTCTGCGTTCCCGATCTCGACCGGGCGGCAGCCTCCTTCCTCAAGCGATATGGGCTGCGGTCCGCAGGCGGGGGCCGTCACCCCGGGTTGGGCACTGCGAATCGGATCATCCCCTTGGGCGACAATTACCTCGAGCTGTTGACGGTGGTTGACCGGAGAGCGGCCCGGGCCAACCCTTTCGGGATGTGGGCCACCGTGATGATCGAGGAGAACTCGATGCGGCCGGCCGGGCTGTGTCTGCGGACCGAGAACCTCCCAGCGGTGGCCAACCGTCTCGGAGTGAAGCCGGTATCGATGTCACGCACCACTTCCGACGGGGTCGAGCTGCGCTGGCAAACGGCCGGGCTGGAGCAGACCCTGACCAGGGGGCACCCCTTCTTCATCCAATGGGACATCGACCTGGCCGATCATCCCGGGCGCTTGCTCGACGGCCAGGGGCCGATCGACCATGTAGTTCTCTCCGGTCGATCCGACGAGCTGCGGAGCTGGCTTGGCGCCGATCCCGGGTTGACGATCATCGACGGCCCGCCAGGGATTGCCGGCTTGACCATCCGACTCCCCTCGGGTCCCATTGAGCTGTGAGTTGCTCAGGAAGAATTGAGTCAATATAGTTTGAGGCATGGAGAGAACTGAGAGGGCAGCCATCCATCGGGCGCTGGGTGACGAAGGCCGTCTTCAGATCGTCGACGAGTTGGCCCTTTCGGACCGAACTCCCCAGGAGCTAGCCCGTCTCACCGGCTTCGAGACCAATCTGCTCTCCCATCACCTCGGCGTCCTCGAGGAGGCAGGGTTGATCCGGCGCCGGGTCTCCACGGGTGACCGCCGGCGTCGTTACATCTCCCTCGACACCGAATTGGTCCTTGGCATCGTCCCGGAGAGCCGGCTGGCTGCGAGCTCGGTGGTGTTCGTTTGCACCCACAACTCGGCCCGCTCCCAGTTTGCCGAGGCGTCGTTCAGGTCTCGATCTGACGTTCGGGTGCAGAGCGCAGGCCCCAATCCCAGACCGTCCGTACACCCCAAGGCGGTCAAGGTCGGGGCCGAAATGGGCCTCGACCTCTCCGCTCAGCGGCCGAAGGGCTACCCGGAGGTGACCGGCTCTCCCGATCTGGTGGTGTCGGTATGCGACCTGGCGCTGGAGGGCGAGATCCCGTTCGATGCCCGGGGGTTGCATTGGTCGATACCCGACCCGGTGCCAACCGGCCGAATCGAGGACTTCCGGAGCTCATTCACCGAGATCGGCAGACGTGTCGGTCAATTGGCCGACGCGATCGAGAAAGAGAGGAAGCAACGATGACCACAACCAGAACCACGCTGACGACCGCGGAGCAGCTACACGTGCGGCAGGGTGCGGAGCGACTCAAGCGCCGTTTCGAGGGCCAGCTCAACACCGAGACCATCGAACGCTTCCTCTACGACTCGCTGGAGCGTCTGTTGGGCAAGGCGCAGACGACAACCTGGGTGCCTCTGCTCGCCGAGCGGTTCGCCGCCGACCGGATCCGGGCGATGATCCGTCTCGAGGCGGACGTGACGACCCTCAACCCCAGCGTGCTGTTCCTCTGTGTCCACAACGCCGGCCGGTCACAGATGGCTGCCGGGCTGATGCGAAAGCTGGCAGGGAACCAAGTTGACGTCTTCTCCGGCGGTTCTGAGCCGGCCAGCACGGTGAATCAGGCGGCGGTGGCCGCCATGGCCGAGTTGGGGATCGACATCAGCAGCGAGATTCCCCAGCCCTGGGCCGACGAGATCGTCCGTGCCGCCGACGTGGTGGTCACCATGGGATGTGGCGACGCCTGCCCCATCTTTCCCGGGAAGAAGTACGTCGACTGGGAGCTCGACGACCCATCGGGCAAGACAGTCGATGAGGTGCGCCCGATCCGTGACGAGTTGGAGCGACGGGTCCGGGCGCTGATGGGCGAGTTGGGGGTGGCCCCGGTCGAGGGCTGAACCGCCTCGCATCTTGACCGCTGCCATATCATCTTGATATCATCGTGATATGACAGAAAGGCAATCATCTATGTCCGCTGAGCGGTTGTTCGTCGGTTTCTCGGGTTGGCTCATGGCGAGTGTTGCTTTGGTCCTCTCGTTGGGGGGCGCGGTCGTCTTCGTGACCGCCCTGGAGCAAGAGAACGTGTGGTTGGCCGTGGTGGCGGGTGTGGGGTTCCTGATCGCCATCGTGATCGTGCCCGGGCTCTTCATCAACCAACCGAATCAGTCCCGGGTGGTCACCCTGTTTGGCCACTATTCAGGGACGGTGCGGGAGAATGGTCTTCGTTGGGTCAACCCGTTGACGCAACGCATGCCGATCTCACTTCGGATCCGGACCTTCGACTCCGATGTGTTGAAAGTCAACGATGCGGTGGGCAATCCCGTCGAGATCGCCTCGGTGATCAACTGGCAGGTGGTCGACACCGCCCGGGCCGCATTCGACGTCGAGGACTACGAGCACTTCGTCAAAGTGCAATCCGAGGCGGCGATCCGACACGTGGCGAGTGAGTACCCCTATGACCACATCGACGACGAGGGGCCGTCGCTGCGGGCCAACGCCGATGACGTGACCGCCACCCTGCAACAAGAGCTTCAGGACCGGCTGGACGAGGCCGGAGTGACGATCCGTGACTGCCGTCTCCGCCGTCTGGCCTATGCCCCCGAGATCGCCGGGGAGATGCTGCGCCGACAACAGGCCGGCGCGGTGATCGCCGCCCGCAAGCTGATCGTGCGTGGTGCCGTGACCATGGTCCAAGACGCCCTGAAGCAGCTTGCTGACGAGAACATCGTCGAGTTGGACGAGGAGCGCAAGGCCGCCATGGTGTCCAACCTGATGGTGGTCCTGACCGGGGATCGCAGCGTCCAGCCTGTGGTCAACACCGGCACCCTCTATCCGGGATGACCGATCGCAAGAGTTTTCTCTTGCGTATCAACCCGAGGCTGCATCGGGTATTGGAGCGATGGGCTGCCGAAGACCTGCGAAGTCTCAACAGCCAGATCGAGTTCCTCTTGGTCGAGGCGGCGAGAAAGAGCGGAAGGTGGGTGACCGATGAGGCCGGCGACGATCGAGACGGGGACTGAGACGGCTCAGAGGCCGCTTAGGGTCTCCAGGGCCCGGTCGACCTCGGCCGCCGTGTTGTAGTGGACGAAACCGATCCGGACCAGACCGCCCCCGTCGAGTACCCCGAGCCGGTCCATGACATTGACCGCGTAGTAGTGACCCGACCAGACGTATATGCCGGCACGGACCATGTGGGCGGCAACCTCTTCGGCGCCATGCCCTTCGACCCCGATGGCGAAGGTCGCCACTCGTCGTCGATCGGCTACGGGCACCCCGTAGAGCCGAACCGCCGGTAGCGAGGCGACCCCCTCCAGAAAGCGCTCGGAAAGGGACCGCTCGTGCTCGTGAATCAGGGAATTGGCCTCTGCCAGCCGCTCCCGCCGTGAGCCCTCGCGGTCGCCGGCCAAGGAGGCTAGGTAGTCGACGGAGGCGGTGACCCCGGCCATCGATTCGAAGGACTGGGTCCCGGTTTCCATCTTCCCGGGAGGGTCCGAGGGCGCGGGGCGGACCTTGTAGACGTCGAGGGCGGCGAGACGGTCCAGCTTGCCGTAGAGGATCCCGGTGTGAGGACCGAAGAACTTGTAGGAGGAGGCGACCAGGAAGTCGCAGTCGAGCGCTCTCACGTCGAGGAGCCGGTGGGGAGCGGCGTGCACCGCGTCGAGATAGACCAGGGCGCCCGATTCGTGGGCCATGGCGGCAATGGTCTCCACATCGATCACGGTGCCGAGAGCATTGGAGGCAGCGCAAATCGCGACCAGACGGACTTTTTCGTCGAGCAGCCGGCCGATCGCTGAGGGGTCGAGTTCTCTGGTGGCCGGGTCGAACTCGGCGACCCGCACCTCGACCCCGGTCTCGGTCGCCGCCCGGACCCAGGGGGTGAAGTTGGCGTCGTGGTCGAGGCTGGTGACCATGATGGCGTCGCCGGGCTTCCAGGTGTTGGCCAGGGCCCGGCTCACCGCGAAGGTGATGCTGGTCATGTTCTGACCGAACGAGATCTCGTTGGGTTCGGCGTTGAACATGTCGGCCATGGCCTTACGGGCCTCGGTGGTGATGAGGTCGGCGTAGTCCGACGAGCCGAACCGCCCGCCGAGGTTGCTCACCCCGTCACCGAGGACCCCGGACATGGCGTCGATGACCTGTTGGGGGACCTGGGTTCCACCGGGGCCATCCAGATACGCCGCCGGCCGGTTGCCCTCGAGCCGATTGAGCGCCGGGAACTGGGCGCGGACGGAGTCGATGTCAAAAGGTGTCATCCGGTTTGTGTAGCAGGTCAGATCCGTGGCTGACCGCAGCACAGTGGGCCCACGTGGACTTGAACCACGGACCTCATCCTTATCAGGGATAAGGTCCGCTCTGGTCCCAAGACACACTGAACAGGGGGTTTGCCTCGGCTATAGGCATAGACAACCCATCCATAGCCCCTTTACGCCCCGTCCATCTTCCGACAGAGGCGGCCTCGAGGAGCGGTGATGTCAACACGATCTGAGAATCATGGGTCTCGGGCCAACACGTCCTTGGTCGCGTTTCCGGGATACGGCCCGTCCCCTGGAGTATGCCCGAGCTAGTTTCAGGGACTTCCTGTCGTCAAGGAGGGAAACGATTGTCCGCTATCAGAGTCGGGTTGTCCGCGGCGCGAAGGACACCTCTGCTGGACACGACTGTTCCAGACGGAACACCTACTTCACATCCGACTGATGACGACCTGAAGAGCCTGATCAAGCTTTCGAAACTGAAGGTTTCAGGAGAACTTTCGGAAGCTGAATTTGAACGCGA
>DATDPT010000080.1:0-26100 GCA_035292605.1 Acidimicrobiia bacterium | reverse complement strand
ACCTGTCCCCAGTCTCCGGCGATGAGTCGGTCTCCGGGGTCTCCGAAGAAGAACTGGTTGTCGGCGATGCCGGTGGTCAGCGTGTTGCGGTAGTAGACGAATCCGGTGGATTCGCGGTGGAGTCCGACTTCGTCGATGCCGTCTCCGTCGAAGTCACCGATGAAAGGCTTGTCTCCGGGGTTGCCGAACTGGAACGAGTATTCGGCTGCTCCCAGTCCTCCGTTGTTGGCTCCGAGGGCGTTGATGATGTAGAAGCGTTGTTCGGAGGGCCGGTAGATGGAGAGGGTGTCGCATCCGTCGCCGTTGAAGTCTCCGGCGAGGGGGATGTCGGAGGGGTTACCGAAGAAGAACCTGATATCAGCGATTCCCTGACTGTTCGAATTCCGTAGGTAGGCGAAAGCGTCGGAGGTGCGGAACAGTCCAGGGGTGTCCACCCCGTCACAGTTCCAGTCACCCATGAAGGGGAAGTCGCCCGGATTGCCGTAGTAGAAGTGTGTCTCTTGACCGGCCTTGTTCAGCAGTCGCCACTCTCCGGTGCTCGGGTCGACCAACCCGACCTCGCCCGAGAAGTCGCCAGGCACGGTGCCGAAATAGAACGGGGCGATCGAGGTCACCGAACCACTGCCGTTCAACTGATAGGCAGTTCCGTCGTTCCGCTGCACCCTGAACACCGAGTCGGAGCGGGCACCGCTCAGGTCGAAGTCGGATGGCTCCAGACCGCAACGGATGAAATCGTAGAGACTGCGCTCCGGCCCCCCGCCGTCTTCGACGACCACCTCGCCAAAGTCGCAGTCGACGAACCGAACCGGTCTCTCCGGGGGACGGGCATGCTCGTCGATGAGGAGAGTGCCGCCACCGGTCTGGAGTTTTGACCAGATCTGGGTGTCGGTGAACGAGTCATCTCCAGGCTCTCCCAAGGCATGGGAGTGAACCGCCATGCCGTTGCCCAATAGGACCAGGTTCTTGTAGACGTAGGAGTTGGTGTATGCCCCGTGTTCGACACCTGCTTGACGGTTGTAGTAGGCGATGAAGCCGTTGATCACGTGCGGCATTTCGTTGTTCTGCCAGACGTGGATCCCGTTGGCGTCGTTGTTGTGGGCACGGTTGTTGTTGAAGAGCCAGGTTCCCTCGGAGTCTTCCGGCCAGAGATACCCGGAGCGGTTGGCCCCTCCCTCGTTCTGGATACCGACTGCCACCGAATTGGTGATCACCGGATTGCCTCCGGCGCCGAGATAGAACCCGGTGAGCCGATGGTTGTTGCCCCCACTGGCCTGGGTGACCAGGGCGGCGACGGCATGGTCGAACACCACGTCATCGGTCTCGTTCATCATCCCCTGCGCCGGGTCGTCCCACCAGTAGGCCTCGCCTTTGACGTTGTAGGCGATGGTGTTGCGGAAGGTCACCCCGTGAGAGGCATGGGGAACGAAGGCATGGCCCTTGGTGTCGCGGATCACCAACCCATCGACGACGGTGCCCCGACTTCCGTCCATCGACATGTGGATGTGTAGCCCGTAGCGCCCGGTGGAGTCGTCGCCTCCGGGAAGATTGGCCGGATCCGGCGCCATGTATCTGAAGGCGGCGTTGCGGATCGATGATGGTTGCGTCGATCTGATGAAGACGTGGCTGTAGCCGCTGGGGGTTCCTTCGATCCGGACGTTGCGGGTCAGGTTCAGCAGCTCGGTGCTGTAGCCCAGGGCGTTCGGTGCCGGCGTCGAGGTGACCTGTGGGAAGCTCGAGTAGTTGCCGGGTGTGTTGGGGGCGGCTAGGACTTCGTCGCCGGTCCATGATGATTGCCAGGTGTAGGACCAGGCGGGCTTCGACTCCCCTTCGAGGATGATCCGACCACTCCCCATCACCCAAAGCCCGACGTCGGTGCTGAGCACATCCATCCCGCCCCCAACGAAGTTGGACTCGTTGATTCCGGTGAACTGAATGAGGTGATCGACGTCCCCGTTGGCCGGCTTCATCTCGAGGGTCCCGAGGACGATGATGTTCCCACCTGAGGTGATCGTGGTATCGGCGCCGGGGTTCAGGGCCCAAGTTTGGCCGGCCGGCACGGTGAATCCGGCGGGGTAGTGGCCTGAGTTGAGCGTCTGATCGGCGGCCTCAGCCCGGTTGGAGATACCTACCACTACAGCGAGGATCGCCACCAGTGCAATCAGGGCGAGCAGCAGACGTCGCTCCCTTAGGACCCGTCTGAAGTGAAAGCGACCTCGGGTCGCCGCTGAAAATGTTCTAGTCGCCAGCTGTTGTCTCCTCGTTGGTGGGGCGCCAGTCCTATTCCGGTCTGCCACCACCGGAGATGCAGGACGTTAATGCCCATATCGGACGAGGCACATACCTCGAAGACGGGGCACCCCACCCGGTCATTGTTGCTCGGCGTCCTCTGCGCCGTGCCGCAGCGCCGGCCAGAGCAGGGTGAGGGTGAGGGCGGCGATCAGGTAAAGCGGGTAGGCGTACCTGAATTCTTGGGCCGGTGAGGTGGCGATGACATTGAGGGTGTGTGCCACCAGCAGCATGGAGGGGAGGAGGAATCGTCGGGCCCGGAAGGCGAAGACGACCATGGCGACCAGGGCGGGCAGTAGGAGAATGGCGGGTCGCCAGGTGAGCCAGAGCCGGCTGTCGATCTCCGCCCAACGCCACACCCAATCCGTCAGGTCGAACGCCCATCCAGCGAGCGGATCGCGTGCCAGCCCGACCGTGTTGGGCGGGATGTCGTAGGGGGGCCGGTGCAAGTACGCGTCTTGGGGCTGGGCCGGGGCGTAGACGAAGTTGGCAGCACAGAGCCGGTGCGCCAGTACCGAATCGAAGTCGCGAAACAGGACATCGATCTCGAGACCCAGGTACTCCCCGGGAGACTCCCGAACCGGAGCTTGGTTGAACTCCGGATCGAAGAGCAGGGGAGTGCTGTCCCGGCAGTCGTAACGATCGGTCCAGATGCCGAGCGGGGCCACCGCCTCCAGCAAGTCGATGTCAGCCTGGCTGAAGGTCTCCGGCTCGTTGCTGTACGAAGCGGCTACGTCGGGAAGGAACACCTGGGCCGGCTCGACGGCCGAGCCCTGGACGTCGATGACGGTGTACAAGGGACCGACGATGAGGAACAAGGACAGGACCGTGGTGCCCACCGTGATCCCGATCAGCCGCAGCTGACGCCGGTATACCCATGCCAGCACGAAAAGCACCGGTAGCACCGTGATCGGCCCGTTGCCCCGAAGCTGCCACACCCCCGCCAATGCCAGCCCGAGCCGCACCGCCGGCCAGGGTCGGTCTGCTCGCTCCGGGTCCACGGCGAGGGCGAGCAGCTCCACCCATGCCCACAGCATCAGCAGGCCAAAGGGGACGTCCTTCCACAGGGCGAGGGTGGTCGGGGCCACGGCGGGGGAGAGCCCGAGGAGCCAGGCGGCACCTGCTGCCAGCCAGATGGGCACCCCGGCTTCTACCAGCCAGCGGGTGGCGTAGGCGAGCAAGACCCCGAGCACGAGGAGTTGGAAGAGGGTGACCAGCCCTGGTTGCGCTCCACCCAGGCTCAGGACATTGAGATAGAGGGTGTGGATGGCCGGGTGTTGGTCGAAGTAGACGCCGCTGGCGATCTGCCCGAACTGGTCGATGGTGTCGCTGGAGGCAAAGCCGGGGTGCCAGCCCAGCCACCAGACCAAGACGGGCAACACGGCAGTGCCGGCGAGCAGCCAGGGTGGGAGCGCATGACGAGGGAATCGCACGGTCGGAGGATAAAAGACCAAAAAACGCAACTGATACCCTCCGCGACGCATGGCGTCGGCGCGGACAACAAAGATCGATCAGGAAACGTGAGCGTTAGGGATCGATGGCTGGACTCGCTTCGCTTCTCGGCGATCCCGTTCATCGGATGGACGCTGGGGTTGATTCTGTTCTGGCCAGGGATGATGACCATCGACTCGGTGTGGCAGTGGCACCAACTCGACGACGTAGGGCTCGATAACTGGCATCCCTTCTTTTACGCCGTCGTCCTGGGTCTCTTGCGACGCGTGGCCGATACTCCTGCCTTACCTCTGTTGTTGACCATGGTCGTTGGGTCCCTGCTCATCGGACGTTTTGCGGCGTGGACTACCTGGCAGGGGAGAAGCTCGGCAGCCGCGTGGTCCTCTCTGCTTTTGATCCTCCTGGTACCGGCCACCGCCTTGATCCCCATCGTTCTCTGGAAGGACGTGGTCTACGGATTGGGCCTATTCGGGTTGACGCTCATCATTTGGCGCATAGAAGAAACGGAAGGCTCCTGGCTGGGGCGGTGGTCGAATGTCGGCGCATTGGTTGTGTCTCTCTTGACACTCTGGCTGTGCCGTCACAACGGATGGCCGGTAGTGATCGTGATTCTGACAGCCCTGTTCGTGTTTCATCGCCAGAGGTGGCGTCGGCTGGTATTGACTGCGGCCACAGTGATCGGACTAGCGACGCTCGTCACCGGTCCATTCGCCGCACAGCTAGACGTCGCTCCCAGCCAGTTGACCGGAGTGATCCTGGCTCATCGGGTGGCAATGCACATCGCTAGGGGCACACCACTGACGGGCGAGGAGCGTGAGTACCTCGAATCGATCAAGTCACTCGACTCGGAGTGGCCATACTCGTGCTCATCGATCGTACCGACATACACCCCACCCAATGGTCTGGATCCATCCTTGCTGGAAAGCGAAGTCCCCAGGCTCCGGTCGCTGGTTCTCGATCTCACGATGCGACACCCCAGAGCGGAACTCAGGCACATCATATGCTCTAGTCGTCTCCTCTGGAGTCCGGTCGATCCCGAGAGCTCGACTTTCTTCCTCGGCTTGAGCCGCGTCGGTGGCGAGATCAACTACATAGACGATTTCGGGGCCGATACCCCGGTCGAGGCCTCGCCCGTTCCCCGCCTCGTGAGTGTCGCCTACGACGTCGTGAGATCCTTGCCGGAATGGCTAATTCGACCTGCTCTCTATATGTATCTCTTGGTTGGTGCCTTGGTATTCGCAGCGGTGCGGCGACGAACATACCGGGTATACCTGATCGGCCTGCCGGTAATGCTCAACACACTGCTGTTGATTCCGTTCACGATCTCCCAGGACGTGAGGTTCCAGTTTGGTCTCATACTGACGGCCGTTGCGTGGGTCCCGGCTCTATTCACGGTCGCCCGGTCCCGGGGTGATTCAGCGAGGCTTCTCGAGTGGCCGGTTCGTCAAGAAGTCAGACATGGTCCTTCCTGAGAGCGCACCGGCTCAGGGATTGCAGGACAGACAGCCGTTTCGTTGTGGGTGAAGACAACCACCGGCAAATCGGGGATAGAAAACGAGGCGGCCTTAGACAACTCTCGTGATGAGACGGCGGTAGGCGCATGAACACCGAGCAGTCGCTTCCAGTGTTGTCCGTTGCCTGCTCGAGAAGGGTGGTGTACTCCCGGTCGGCGCTCATGGGCCGAACCGTCGGTGAGTGCCATCGCAACAGGCGCGGTTTGTCAAGGCAGCCACTCGTGAAATCATGGAAACGACCTCCTTCCTACTACCCTGCGCAGTCGGGCGGTCGTCAGGATTCTCCTGCCTCCCCGGCTCGGACATGACCTCGACCTACGTCTACGACTCAGATCAACCCCGCCGCCCGATTGCGACCGAACTGACCAATCTCTGGGCGTACCGGGGTTTGTTGAAGTTGCTGGTCACCCGCGATCTGACTGTGCGGTACAAGAGGTCGACCCTCGGGGTGTGGTGGACACTGCTCAACCCGCTGCTGACGATGACCGTGCTGTGGATCGTCTTCAGCCAGTTCTTCCGCTTTGATATCCCGGGGGATGTGCCCTACATCGCCTATCTCCTCTCGGGGATCCTCCTTATCACCTTCTTCTCCCAGGGTGTGATCGCCACCGGGTCCTCGATCGTCAACAGCGCGACGGTCCTGTCCAAGGTCTACGTCCCGGCCGAGGTCTTCGCGGTGGCGGCGGCGGTGGCCGCCCTGGTGAACTTCGTGATCAGTCTGATCCCGTTGCTCGCCATACAGTTGATTGTCGGGGTCGGGATTCCCTGGACCGTTCTGCTGGTCCCGATACCCGCCTTCTTCCTGCTGCTCCTGGTCGCCGGTCTCGGTCTCCTCGTCGCCTCGGCTGCGGTCTATTTCTACGACGTCCTCGACCTGACCGCCGTCCTCACCCAGCTCGCGGGGTACCTCACTCCCACCTTTTATCCAATCTCGATCATCCCTGAGCGCTTCCTTCCTCTCATCTATGCCAACCCGCTGTATTCGTATCTCACGATCTTCCGCGGATTCATCTACGAGGGTGTCTTTGCCCCGGGATGGACCTTCGCCATGATGATCGCGAGCTCGATCGTCGTCTTGCTGATCGGCGTCTGGGTGTTCACCCGGTCGTGGAAGAACCTGGTGGTCGTGCTGTGACCGTCGCAGTAGAGGCAGCCGGTGTCTCGCTGGCCTACCGGCTGACCCGAGACCGGGCCGGCACGATGAAGGAGTTCGCCATCAATATGGTCAAGCGCCAGGTGAAGCGCGAGGAGTTCTGGGCGGTGAGGGACGTCAGCTTCGCGCTCAGCCCGGGAGAGGTGCTCGGCGTGATCGGGCCCAATGGCGCTGGCAAAAGCACGCTGATGAAGATGGTGGCCCGGGTGTTGCCACCGACCGAAGGTCGGATCGTGGTGCGTGGTGTGGTCGCCCCCATGATCGAGCTGGGGGCAGGCTTCAATCAGGAAATGAGCGCGTACGACAACATCGTTCTCTATGGCACCCTGCTCGGCCGGACCCCATCACATATGCGAGACCGGGTCCATGCCATCTCGGAGTGGGCCGAGCTCACCGACTTCATCGACGTCCCGATTCGGAGCTTCTCGTCGGGGATGATGGCCCGCCTCGGTTTTGCGGTGGCCACGGACATCGCGCCCGATGTCCTGGTGGTCGACGAGGTTCTCTCAGTGGGTGATACTGCTTTCCAGGAGAAGTCGAAGGCGAGGATTGGGCACCTGATCGACTCCGGGGCTGCCGTCCTCTTCGTGTCACACCAGATGGAGGCAGTGAAACAGATGTCGAATCGGGTGATATGGCTCGACCACGGCCGAATGGTGATGATGGGGGATCCCGCCGAGGTCGTGGACGCCTATGCCAACCCAGCCTGATCGGCCTTCGGTCTCGGTGATAATGGCGGTTCTCGACGAGGCAGACTTCATCGATCGGGTTCTCTCCGATCTGCTCGGCCAGGACTACACGGGGCCGATGGAGGTCATTGTCGCCGACGGCGGTTCCCTCGACGGTACGGCGGAGATACTGGAAGTGTGGATGGCCAGGGACAACCGTCTCACCGTCGTTCCCAACTCGGACCGGCGTCAGGCCCACGGGTTGAACCTGGCGGCGGAGAAGGCCACAGGTGAGATCCTTGTCAGGACCGACGGGCACACCACCTTCGCCCCCGACTACGTCCGGGCCTCGGTCGAAGTACTGGAGGAGACGGGAGGCGCCGTGGGCGGCCGGATGTACCCGGTGGGCCGGACGCGGTTCGGTCGGGCGGTGGCAGCAGCCATGAAGAGCCCGCTGACGATGGGCCCGGGCCGGTTTCACCATTCCGTCACCAGGGAGGAGGTTGACACGGTCTATCTCGGGGCCATGCGGCGGGAGCAGTTCAAGGCCATCGGGGGGTACCGTCCCTTTCCGTCTGGCACCTCCGAGGACGCCGACTTCTACTTTCGCTGGCGCCGTGATGGGCGCAAGGTCTATGTCGATCCTTCGATCGTCTCCCAGTACACGCCACGTGACCACCCCGGCGCCCTCTGGCATCAGTATTTCTGCTACGGGTTGGGCAAGGCCGAAATGTTGTGGCGCAACGGCGTATTTCCTTCGTGGCGACCGTTGGCACCGCTCTCCCTCGTGCTCGGCTTGATCGTCTTGACCGTGGCCGGTCTGGTGACGCAGGTGTGGGTCCCCCTGCTCGTCCTGGCGGCTCTCTGGCTCCTGCTCCTGATCTGGGTGGCGGTGAGGGCCGACGAGCCGGCGCCAGGCGTGCTCCTGGCGGCGGCGATCATGCACCTCGCCTATGGGGTGGGGGAACTGTGGGGTCTAATCAGAGGGCCGGGGCCCGCACCCCCAACCGACGGCTGACGGCTGAGTCAGGGACGAGATTTCATCCCAACCTCTCCGTGGGGCGTGTGGTACCAGTCGTCCACTCTTCGGGAGAGAATTCGGACCGGCAGCCAAAGCGCTGCCAGAACAACGAGGAGGGGGTAGCGGAACAGCCTTCGTGCAGGTACTCCGTCCCGGGCCAGGAAAGGGATTGGCTCCAGCACTTGGATGACCGTTGCGGTGCCCCATACCGGCCAGGGGATCAGAAAGGAGGATCCAGTAAGGGCGGACGCAGCAGTGAGAATGCCGGAGACGAGGGCAACGAACATTCTCCCTGGCTGGACGAGCCGGAGCGCCTGATCGAGGGCGGCGGGGTTGCCGGCTCGTAGCAGGTTGGCGAAGTGAGCCCGGCCGGCGGTTCGTCTCCCTGACATCCAGCGAGCGCGTTGGCGCACCGTCACCCCAAGAGATGTCGGCTTCTCGTCATGGATCCTCACGTCGTGAAGCCACTCGACCCGACGACCCGCCAGGACCACTCTGACCCCAAAGTCCTGATCCTCGGTCAGGGCGTCTCCGAAACCGCCTACCTCCGCGACTAAGTCCGGTGAGAACGCCATCCCGGTACCACCCAGATCGGCAGACCAACCGAGATTGGAGCGAGCCAGTTGCACCATCCGGTTTCCGGCCCAGTACGACAGGGCCGATGCCTCGGCGAGCAGCGAGTCATCCGGATTGACGATGTCGAGGTAGCACTGGACCGCGCCGTGGCCGGCGTCGAGTTCGTCGGCGATCCTGCCCAGCACATCCGGTCCGAGCCGATTGTCGGCATCGAACACAACCAGGCTCTCCTCGGGATCAAGCGGGCGCTGTCCCAGGTACCAGGCGAGAGCCGCTCCCTTTCCCGAGTTTCCCTCCTGCCGATCGGCTACCTGCGCCCCAGCCGCCGAGGCGACGTCGATCGTGCTGTCGGTGCAGCGGTCTGCCAGTACCCAGAGGCTCACCTGCGCCAATGGGTAATCGGAGGCGGCCAGATCGGCGAGCACCCGACCGATCACCGCCTCCTCGTCGTGGGCGGGGATGACCACCCTGAGCCTTCGCTGTCTCGCGCCCCTCGTTGCGGGCACTCGATTGCGCCACCCCCAAAGGGCGGTAACCGCGTTGTAACCGGCGAGACAGAGCAAGAGCGACTGAGCAATCAAGAACACAGCACGGATCATCGGTGAGGCGAGGTTAGGGCCGACGGCGGTCTGAGACCGTCGATGTCGGAGCCGGACGTTCCATGTGTGGCCATCTCCAGCCCTTAGCATTGAGTGATCCGAGGCCCCAGTACACGATGTCATCCCCGTCAATAGGCAGCTTCCCACCACGTTCGGTGGCGGTGGTCCTGGGCACTCGTCCGGAGATCATCAAACTGGCCCATGTGATCCGTCTCCTCGGCAAGGCGGCCGTTGTGCTTCACACCGGACAGCACTACGACCGCGGACTGTCCGGGACGTTTCTCGACGCGTTCGGCCTGGGTGAGCCGCATGCCTACCTCGGGGTGGGAGGGGAGACTCGGGGCCAGCAGATCGGAATGGCGGTCAGGGCACTTGATGATCAACTGTCCGAGTTGAGGCCTGCGGCGGTCGTGGTCCAGGGCGACACCAACACCGCCCTGGCTGGTGGGCTGGCGGCGAACGCCGCGGAGGCCATTCTGGTCCACGTCGAGGCCGGTCTCCGCAGCTACGACCGGCGGATGCCCGAGGAGCACAATCGGGTGCTGGTTGATCACGTCGGTGACCTCCTCTGCGCCCCAACCGACGTGTCGAGGAAGAACCTGCTCGAAGAGGGGATCCCTGAGTCGCGGATCCGAGTCACCGGTAACACCATCGTCGAGGCGGTGCACGAGCTGATGCCCGATCCGTCGGAGCGAGCCAGGCTGCTCGATGGGCACAATCTCACGACCGGGGGGTTCGTCCTGTCCACATTTCACCGTCCCGAGAATGTTGACGACCCCGCAAGGTTCCGCACCGTGCTCGGTGAGCTTGCCTCGTTGCATCTCCCGGTGCTGCTCCCCCTTCATCCCCGCTCGATGGCCCGAGCCGAAGAGCACGGCTTGGGCGATTTGCTCAGGGCGATCAGGGTCATCGAGCCCATCGGCTATCGCGAGTTCCTGGGTCTCGGTGCCGAGTCGGCCTTTCTCGTCTCGGATTCCGGCGGGGTCCAGGAGGAGGTGTCGATCTACAAGCGCTCTGTGATCGTGGTGCGTCGCAGCACCGAGCGTCCCGAGGTGCTGGGCACCTTCGCCGAGCTGGTCGAGCCGGGGCCAGGCATTTCCGACATCGCCGGACGATGGACAGCGGACATTCCGGGGCTTCATCAGCGGCTGGGCTCTATTCCGTCACCGTACGGCGACGGGACGGCGTCGGCCCGGATTGTCAGAGAGATCGGAGATCTGATTGTCGCTCCGTGATCGAGCCCGCACGATGTTGAGAGGCCCTGACGTGGTCGCACCGCGAACACCGGTGTTGTCCTTCGGGTCCTGGGATGAGTTCTCGTCGACCGAGCGAGTCATCCAGATCTGTCATCCCGATTGGCGCGGTGTGCGCACGGTTGCCTATGCGTTCGGTTCGCCAGTGGTGGAGTGTGACAACCTCACTCTATGGTCCGACTATCTGATGGATCACATCACCGCGGCAAGTGTCGAGGTGGTGGTGATCCAGGGTTGGCCACCAGGTGCGGGGCGTTTTGCGGCCCGCCTGGAGGAAGTCGGCATCGAGATGAAATGTGTGCTGCATTCGTCGCCCGCGCAGCATGGCGCGGAGGCGGGAGAGGCCGCTGTGGTCGACGAGGTCTTCACGCTGAGGGAGAGCGGGATTCTCACCGAGGTGGGCATGGTCAAGGTCGGAGTGCCCGATGCATTCACCGCTGCCGGCTACCCCGTCACCTATGTGCCCAACCGGGTTCCGGTCATGCCCCAGTTGGATCGTGTCGACCTGGGCCCCGGATTGCACGTCGGGGTGTTCGCCGAGCCATTCTGGAGAAAGAACGTCGTCACCCAGCTGCTGGCCGTTGGGCTACTCGATGGTGCCGTGGCTCATGTGATGCGCAGACCGGAGATGTCGTATCTGGATGGAATCGCGGTGGTCGAGCACGGTGAGCTGGCTTGGGAACGTTTCGTGGCGCTTCAGGGCTCGGTGGACATAAACCTCTACGTGACCCTGTCCGAATGCCATCCAGCGACTCCCCAAGAGTCCTATCTGGCCGGCGTGCCATGTCTGACGTCACGCGTGTCGGCGGTATTCCGCGACGACCCGGTGCTGTGGGACCTCACCACAGTCGACGAGGCGGACAACCCTTCCTCGATCGCAAGGGCCGCCAGGCGTCTTCTGCAATCCCAAGATGAGGCAGTGATGCGGGCGCGAGCCTGGATGATTGAGGCGGATGAGCGAGGCGCCGAGGCGTGGGACCGGTTCGTCAACGACGCAGCGGCTCGATAGCCCTCGATCGCCCCAAGGCATGGGCCAGTTCGGTGCGCATGTAACCCCCCGAGGCGGGATGGACCCGATGTCTCGCCAGAGGCTCAGGGACCAGACCGAATCTCCCGCCGGCAGCGACGATCTGCGACCAGAAATGCCAGTCTTCGCAATAGAGGAAAGCCAAGTCGGGAGCGAATCGGATACCCGCCTTCAGTACCTTTCTGTCAACCAGCGCGGATGTGGAGATGATCGGGTTCTCGCGTCTCCCCACACGCTCGTCGAACGGCGGCTTGGCTTCCACCGCTTCATAGGCGCCGAAGAACTCCGTCCAGGTCGCAACTGCCCAGATCTCTTCGCTCGAGTTCAACACCGAGGCGCAACGGCTGAGGAACGTGGGGAGGAGGATGTCGTCGGAGTCGACGAACAGGAAACTGTCACCCGTCATCGCCTCCATCGCTGCGTTCCGGGCTACACATACCCCCCGGTGTTCGGTGCGGATGCTTCGCACCCTTTGGTCGTGGTGGATCAGGTCATCGAACGTCTTATCCACGACGTCCGACCGGGAGCCGTCGTCGATGAGCAGGACCTCCACAGGAGCATGATCTTGTCCGAGCACCGACGTCACGCATTCCTCCAAGAACCTCACATCGCGGAACACCGGTATCGCCACCGAGACTGCCCGAGCCTGCTCGAGTCTGGAAGGGGTCACCGTCTCCGCGGACCTGGCGACGACCCTCGAATAAGACCCGGTTCGTTCCGCTGGGGCATCGGTCAGCGCATCTACCAATCCATCGGCTCCAGCCCAGGTCGGGGCTTTGGGCCAGATCAGACTGGCCACGCTTCCCTCCGGCACTACCACCGGTACCCCATTGGACCGAAAAGCCGCAACTGCCTGATCCGGTGGAGCGAATGGATCCCCGACCACGATCACAGTAGGCGACTCGGCGGGGCTGTGACGACGATCCACCCGCCCCTCGAGCACTTCCCGGGAGTGTCGGAGGGCATCCCAGGTTGAGCCGGTCCAAATCCCGTCGTCTGCGTCTTCGTCCGACAAGGCAATGCTGGTCCCATTCAACGAGGTAACAGCTCGGAGGACCTCACCGGTCTGGTTGCGCCGGCTGACAGGTCCAGGTGCCCAAATCCTCCGAGGGTCGATCCGCCCCGAAGCGTCTGTATCGCGTGCCTGCTCGCTGATCAGCTCGGAGGTGACTCCGATCCTCTCCAGCTCCCTGATTGCAAGCTCAGAGGTGGCAATGGTTCGGTCCGACCATCGATATTGGACTATCTCCCAATCGATTTGCGATTCGAGCGGCATCGGCAGACCCTCGTGTGCGCCGGCAACGAAACGAAGCTCGAGATATGCCGAGTCGGCGGCCACGGTCCACAGATGACGGCGGTGGGCCGTGCCGGCTGGGGCTTGATCCAGGGCGAAGACACCACCCAACCCTCGATGGTCGCTCATCAGGACGACATCGCCAGGATTAGTCCTCTCCTGGATGAGACGGGAGGCACGCCAGGCGTCGAGCAGTGGTTGCGGCGTGTGCTGGAATCTCCGCTCCAGCGAGCGGCTCTCCCGGTCGAGCCGAATCGATCCCCGACCCAGGTCCAAGGGCTTCGCCTCCAAGCCGCTGGCTTCGAGCAGCCGCAGAGCGTGCTCCAGACTTCGGGAGGCGCGGGCATCGTCGACGGTGACAACGTGAGTTGTCATAGCGGCCGGCCCGTGGATAGCAGTTGCTCGACGGCACGACGCAGCGAGGGCCGATAGTGGGGTAATGGATCCAGCGAGAGCTCATCGAGCCGCTCGCTGTCGAGCACTGAGTTTGTGGGCCGAGCCGCCGGTCGGGGAAACTGATCGGTCGTGATCGGCATGACGTGGTCTGGGTCGAGTCCACTGAACTCGGCTATGTCTCGCGCCAGACCGAACCAAGTGGTCTCACCCTGGTTGGTCAGATGGACGACACCTGACGCCTCGCGCTGCACCGCTTCCATCGTGGCAGCCGCGAGGTCGTCGACGAGGGTCGGTTTCCCCCGTTGGTCGTTTACCACCCGCACTGGACCTTTGGCGATCAGTTCCAGCATTGACGAGGCAAAGTTGCGGTGGGTCCCGGAGAGGACCCACGACGTTCGGATCACCAAGACCCCCGGATGCTTCTCCATAGCCAGCTGCTCGCCTTCCAGCTTGGTCTCGCCGTAGACATTCAGAGGGTGTGGTGGATCGCTCTCGAAGTAACCCGAGTCCTTGGTGCCGTCGAACACATAGTCGGTGGAGAAGGTCACCAAGCCGGCACCGCGCCTGGCAGTCGACTCGGCGAGATACCCGACCGCGGTGGCATTCACCAATCGTGCCGTACTTTCATGTTCCTCTGCGGCGTCGACCGCGGTGTAGGCGGCACAGTTGATCACCAGCTCGGGTCGGTTGGAGGCGATCCAGGGCTCGATCTCCTCAGGTCGGGTCAGGTCGATGTCGGCTCGGGTCAAGGGGACCGCATCACCATCGAGAAGACGAATGAATGCGGTACCTAGCTGCCCTCCCGCTCCGAGGACAGCGATCACGATGGTGTCGAGGCGTCGGCCAGGAGCCGCTCCAGGTACTCCCGATAGCTCGATCTGGGCATTTCGGAGACCAGGGTCGTCATGTGATTGCGGTCGACATAGCCTCGCTGGTAGGCGATCTCCTCGAGACAGGCAATCTTGAGGCCCTGACGATGCTCGATGGTGGCGATGAAATTGGCTGCCTCCAGCAGGCTGTCGTGGGTCCCACTGTCGAGCCAGGCGATGCCCCTTCCGAGACGTATGGTTCGTAGGGCACCATGTGCCATGTACTCCCGGTTGACGTCGGTGATCTCCAGTTCTCCTCGTGCGGAAGGCGTCAGGTTTTTGGCGATGTCAACCACATCCTCGTCGTATAGATAGAACCCGGGAACGGCGAGATTGGATCTCGGGGAGTCCGGCTTCTCCTCGAGGGAAACTGCTATACCTTTGTCGTCCATCTCCACGACTCCGTAGCGCTCCGGGTCGGAGACTGGATAGCCAAAGATGACAGCACCCCCATCGAAATCTGACACCACTGCGTCGAGACCGAGATTCCCGTGGAAGATGTTGTCACCGAGGATCAGAGCAACCTTGTCACCATCGATGAAGGTCTCGCCGATCAGGAAAGCATGGGCAATGCCCTCCGGCCTTATCTGCACCGAGTACTCGATGGAGATCCCCCATTGAGCGCCACTACCCAGTAAAGCCTCGAATCGGGGCGTGTCATCGGGTGTGGATATGACGAGCATGTCTCGAATCCCGGCCTCCATCAGCGTGGCCAACGGGTAGTAGACCATTGGTTTGTCGTAGACCGGCTGCAACTGTTTGCTGGCTACCCGGGTGATTGGATCGAGCCGGCTTCCGGCACCGCCGGCCAGAACGATGCCTTTCACGGACGACTCCCCTTGAGCGGCCGCCACCAATCTTCCCGCTCCCGATACCAGCCGATGGTGTCGACAAGTCGTTCCTCGAGATCGTGAGCGGGCGCCCACCCTAAGGAACGGATCTTGCTCGAGTCGACCGCATAACGGAAGTCATGTCCGAGGCGATCGGGCACTGGTTCGATCCATGACTCGTCTAGGTCGAAGATCTTGAGAATTGCCCGGGTGAGCTCAACGTTGGGCAGTTGGGCATTGGCGCCGATGTTGTAGATCTCGCCGGGCTCGCCCCGCTCGACCAGGAGATGAATCGCCGAACAGTGATCCTCGACATAGAGCCAATCCCGCTCATTTTGCCCGTCGCCATAGAGCGGCACCTTCGCTCCCTCCAGCAGGTTGGTCACGAACAGGGGGATCACCTTCTCCGGGAACTGGTATGGCCCATAGTTGTTCGTGCAGCGAGTGACCAACACCGGGTAGCCATAGGTGTGGAAATACGAGAGTGCCAGCAGGTCCGATCCGGCCTTCGATGACGAGTACGGCGAGGATGGGTCGAGCGGGGCATGCTCGGTGGCGAACCCCTCGTCGACCGATCCGTAGACCTCGTCGGTCGAGATGTGAATGAATCTTGGGACGCCATGCCTGTGGGCGGCGTCGAGGAGGACACCGGTACCGACCACGTTGGTGGAGAGAAACGGCGCTGGGCCGGCAATGGATCGATCGACATGGCTCTCCGCGGCAAAGTGGACGATGACGTCGTGCCCTGGCATCAACTCGTCGACCAGGTCTCCGTCCAGGATGTCGCCCTTGACGAATCTGTGATTCGGGTAACGGTCCAACTCGGAGACCGTCGCAGGCACCCCGGCGTAAGTCAGAAGGTCGAGGTTTGTGATTCGAGCCTCCGGTTCGTGTTTCATCAGGTATCGGATGAAATTCGATCCAATGAACCCGGCGCCGCCGCTTACCAGGTATCTGCGTGCCAAATCTGGAACCCCCTACGTCGAGTACTCCGGCTTCGGCAAGGGTAGAAGCGCGTTGATCCTTGGGTGAAGCGGTCGGGAGCCCGATCTTAGCGTCCCTGCAGCGGACCGACCTCCCGAGGACCCGGCGCCCTGACCAGCTTGCCTTGGGCCGACGGGCGCCTGACAGGTAAGGTCAATTGGACACGCAGCCTCTCAGGAACGAACTGTTGCCCGCCGTCCAACGCCTCCGCGCCGTTTATCGTGACAGTGGTGCCAGCGGTGTGACTCGTACGGTCATCGGATACGCCCGCTGGCGCCTGAAGGGCTCGCCCCCGAGGCTCCCCTCGGAAACGCCGTCGCTGAAGGAGTGGCACGAGGCTTACGGCCCACTGATGCCGGCCGTGCTGGACACAGATGCAGGTTTCAGCATCGTGTGCCCTGTTTTCAACACTCCACCCGACATCCTCCGCCGCTGCGTCGACTCTGTCCTCGCGCAGACCCACCAAAACTGGGAACTCATCCTCGTCGACGACGCCTCCACGTCATCGGCAACGCCGTCGGAATTACGGGCGATGGAGGGGAGAGACACTCGAATACGGGTCGAGTTCCTCGAGGTCAACTGCGGCATAGCGGGAGCGACCAATCACGGGGTCTCTCTCTCCACCAAGAGCCACCTCGTCTTCCTCGACCACGACGACCTCCTCGCTCCCACGGCGCTCTCGTGGATCGCCAGTGCCGCCGAGTATGCGGACCTCATCTACACGGATGAGGACAAGGTCGACGAGGAGGTTCACCATCACAGCCCGTTCTTCAAGCCGGACTGGTCGCCGCGACTGCTGCTGAGCGTCAACTACGTCAACCACATCACGTGCGTGCGCCGCTCTCTCTTCGACAACGTTGGGGGCTTTCGCCCAGGGTTTGATGGAGTCCAGGATCACGATCTCCTGCTGAGAATGGCCGAAACGCCGGGTCTACGCGTGGTCCACGTCCCGAATGTCCTATATCACTGGCGGGCCTGGGCCGAGTCGACCTCGGCCCGCCCTGCATCGAAGTCACACGTCGAGGAGCGCGGCGTGAAGGCGATTCAGGAAGCCCTCGACCGCCGCGGCTGGGCTGCCACCGCGGGGCTCGGCAACGGCTCGCCGTTCAACTACCGGCCCTACTTTCACCAACAGGTAGAACGTCAGCTAGTCAAAATCGTTATGCCCACGCGGGACCGAGTCGAGCTTCTCCAGAGGTCGGTCAGGGGTGTGCTCGACCGAACCGACGGCGTCGATGTTCACCTCGTGATCGTCGACAACGGCTCACAGGAGCGTGCAACGCTCGAGTACCTGGCCAATCTCACCGCCAAACACGAGCAGATCGAGGTGATACGAATCGACGACGCCTTCAACTACTCGCGGCTGTGCAACGAGGGCGCCGGTGTGGGACCGGAGACCTCGTACGTCCTATTCCTCAACAACGACGTCGAGGTGATACACCGGCGATGGCTGCAACAGCTGGTCGGTTGGCTGGAGAATGACGACGAGATCGTGGCGGTTGGGCCGAAGCTGTTGTTCCCCGACCGGACCATCCAGCACGCCGGCGTCATCGTCGGATTCGGGGGCATTGCTGGTCACTATGCGGGTTACCTGCCCGACCAGCCCCAGGCAGGGAACCTACACGACCAAGCGCGCGAGGTCGGATGTCTCACGGCGGCCTGCCTGCTCGTTCGCAGCAAGGCGTTCTCGAAGGTCGGGGGCTTATATGAGTACCTGCCGACCGACTTCCAAGACGTCGACTTCTGTCTCCGGCTCAGGAAGGAACTCGGCGGGACACTCATGTACGACCCCACATACCCACTGACACACCTGCAATCGGCCTCGAGAGGCACGCTGGGAGCAGCGAGCGGCTACACCATTGCCCGGATGGAATTCCTGTGGGGTGAGGAACTGGATCGCGGCGATCCCTACTACAGCCCCCATCTGTCGAATTGGGCTCACGATTTCGCACTGAGAGCGATCCCCGCTGATCAACTAGCTCGGCTCGAGCGTCTCGCTCCTCGAGTCTCGGACTGAGGAGCTTCACCACCGTGGTAACGGCAGGGTCTGGAGCAGCCCCCCATCTCCCCAGGGAACTCCTCTGGGTTCCGGAGCGCTGTGATGCCAGATCTGCATGGCTGGGGCATATCCCATTTGGGTTCTGGCTGGTCGGAGCGTTGGGGCCACGGGTCCTGGTGGAACTCGGTACTCATTGGGGCCATTCCTACTTTGCCTTCTGCCAGGCGATTCGCGACCTCGGCCTTCCCACCAAGGCCTTCGCCGTCGATACGTGGGCGGGCGATGAGCATTCTGGACACTACGGCGACGATGTCTTCGTCGATGTAGACGCCTGGAACGAACAGCGCTTTGCGATGTTCTCCACACTGGTCCGGTCAACATTCGATGCTGCAGTCGAAGGATTCGACGTCAGCTCAATCGACCTCTTACACATCGATGGATTGCATACATACGATGCTGTCAAACACGACTTCGAGAATTGGCTGCCGAAGATGTCCCTCCGCGGGATCGTGTTGCTGCACGACATCACCGAGACGCGGGATGATTTCGGAGTACATGTGTTGTGGAGCGAACTCACTGAGAAATATCCAACGGTCGGTTTCGAGCACAGCCACGGACTCGGTGTCGTCTGCGTGGGCGACGAAATTCCTAACGCTATTTTGGCGCTGTTGCCTACCGAGTCGACGGACCACGCCTTGCCACGGGTTTTCCAAGCGTTGGGTGAGAGGCTTGAGTTGATGGCGCGATCCGAGAACCAGGCCGGATTGATCGAGGACCTCCAGGTTGAGAATGAGCACCGACTTCGGATCATCGAGGACCTCCAGGTTGAGAGTGAGCACCGACTTCGGATCATCGAGGACCTCCAAGCCGAGAACGAGCACCGACTCCGGATCATCGACGACCTCCAAGCCGAGAACGAGCACCGACTCCGGACGATCGAGGAGTTGCTCGAGATCCGGACCCTGCTGGACGCCGAAATCGAACACCTGAGGTCCACGCTCGCTCGAACCCAGGAGCCGGTGGAACGGATGTAGCTCACGACCTCGATCCGTCCTTGGGCGGGTAGCCGCGTCGGCGGCTGATAGGCGGTGGACAGGGTGGTGGCTCGTCGGTCTGGGCTCTGCATACCATGTGCGGGTTGGCACAGTCACGGCACAGGTCAGGCGTCACTGGGCCCGGGGGCGGTTCAGTGCTCGGTCTGCGACCGTGAACGGGGCACCCGGTCGTCCCGTCGGAAAGGGATAGAGTAAGCCATCGCCCACAGCGCGGTGGGCTACGTCAACGGAGGTGGCACGTGCGGTTGGACGCTCGTCATATGACAGTCAAGGTCTTTGCCGACGGGGCAGACATCGAGGGAATCCTCGCTCTGTACTCCAACCCCGTGATCAAGGGGTTCACAACGAATCCGACTCTAATGCGCAAGGCCGGAGTGAAGAACTACGAGGCTTTCGCCCGAGAGGTCCTCGACGCTGTTCCCGACCGACCCATCTCGTTCGAGGTGTTCTCCGACGACTTCGTCGAGATGCAGCAACAGGCGCTGAAGATCGCCTTATGGGGCGACAACGTCTATGTCAAGATCCCGGTCACTGACACCAACGGCGAGCGTTCCGATGAGGTCATTACTCGCCTCGTGAAGCAAGGCGTGAAGGTGAACGTGACTGCCCTCATGACGGTCGACCAAGTCAAGTGGGTCGCGGACTGCCTCATCGGGGGTCCCCCGGCGTACATATCGGTCTTCGCCGGCCGTGTTGCCGACACTGGTCGCGACCCGGTACCTCTCATGTCTGAGGCATTGGATGTCGTTCGACCAATGCAGAACGTGGAATTGATCTGGGCGAGCCCGCGCGAGGTGCTCAACATCGTCCAGGCCGACGCTATCGGCTGTCACATCATCACCGTGACCCACGATCTGCTGAAGAAGCTTCCGACTCTCGGCAAGGATCTGTCCGACTTTTCCCTCGACACCGTGAGGATGTTTCACGCCGATGGGGTCGAAGCTGGCTATTCGCTCTGACGCGTCCTCCCGTCACGGGGACGGGATGACCCCGTGTTAGCCTCGGCGCCTCCTCAACAAGCCCGGACGAATCAATGACCTCCTATTCGCAAGCCTTCATCGACGAAACCGTCGAAATCCTTGGGATGATCCCTATCGAAGAGATTGACGCCGTAGTCGGCGTCATCCGAGAAACACGGGATAGGGGGGGGCGGGTCTTCTTTTGCGGATCGGGTGGCGGAGCCGGTCACTCTTCACACGCCGCCTGCGACTTCAGAAAGCTGGGGAGGGTCGAGGCCTACTCGGTCACGGACAACGTATCCGAGCTGACCGCACGAATCAACGACGATGGCTGGGACGATTCCTATGCCGATTGGCTCAAGGCCTCGCGGTTCGGCCCCGACGACTGCCTTTTCGTTTTCTCGGTAGGCGGCGGAAACGTCGCCCGTAGTATCAGCATCAACCTGGTGAACGCAATGCGGTTGGCTCGGCAAGTGGGCGCTTCGATAACCGGTGTAGTCGGAAGAGACGGGGGAGTCACAAAGGAGTGGGCGGAGGCCTGCATCCACGTCCCCACTGTCAATCCGGCGACGGTCACCGCTCAGACCGAGGGACTCCAGTCACTCTTCTGGCACTTGATCGTCACCCATCCCGGACTCTCACCGGAAACCCCCAAATGGGAGTCGACCGTCTAGGTCGGCCAACGATGGTGCCTGATCCTCCCAAGCGTGTCCCTGGCGGGCGCCCGGACGACCACCGATCGACCCAGACGCTGAGCGTCGTCCTCCCCGTCTACAACGAGGAGGCGACAATCGCCGAGGTCATCGACCGGGTGCTTGACGTTGACCTGCCCGGTGGCATGGGGCTCGAGCTGATCATCGTCGAGAGCAACTCGACCGATGAAACACGTCAGCGCGTTCTCGAGTACACCGACGAGCCTCGGGTGACCATCGTGCTCCAGGACGGTCCGAAAGGCAAGGGATACGCGGTACGCGAGGGACTCCGTCATGTCACCGGTGATGTGATCTTGATTCAGGACGGGGATCTCGAATACCGCATAGAGGAGTACCCGTTGCTCATCGCTCCCATCCTCAGCGGCAGGGCCGACTTCGTGCTCGGCTCCAGGCACGTCCCCGGACAGCGCATGCGAGCCCTGACCGGCGCCAAGCTGATCTCCTGGACGATGAACCTGGCCCATTCAGCCTTTGCCTGGCTGTTCAACCTCATCTACCAGACCAAGCTGCGAGATCCCTTCACGATGTTCAAGGTCTTTCGGGTCGAATGCATCGAAGGGGTGGATTTCGTGGCCAACCGATTCGACTTCGACTTCGAGCTTGTGGCCAAGATCGTGCGCCGCGGGTACGAGCCGCTAGAGATCCCGGTGAGCTATACGGCCCGTGGGTTCGACCATGGCAAGAAGGTCCGATTCTTCAGGGATCCCCTCACGTGGATCGTAGCTCTCGTTCGCTTTCGATTCGGCCCGCTGTCCCCGTCCCCAGGCGTAGCCGGTGTGGAGGGCTCGAAGCGCGATGCCTCGACGCGGTCACCGAGAAACAGGGAACCGACGGAGTGACCGACGGCGATACGATCGGCACCAATATGCGGGTTGCCGTCACTGGAGGAGCCGGTTTCATTGGATCTCATGTTGTCGACCGCCTGCTTCACGACGGTCACTCAGTTGTTGTCATCGATAACTTCTCGACTGGTCTCGAGGAGTTTCTGGAGAGTGCCCGGGCCAACACGAGTTTTGAGGCAGTCCAGACCGATCTCTTTCACCAGCCCGATGAGCTCCCGATGATTCTGGAGGGCACCGACGCTGTCGTGCACCTGGCTGCGAATGCTGATGTTCGCTTCGGCTGGACTGAACCGCGACGCGACCTCGAGCAGAACGTCATCGTCACGCACAATGTCCTCGAAGCCATGCGCGTGACCGGGGTCAATAGGATTCTCTTCTCGTCAACCGGCTCGATCTACGGTGAAACCACGACGATTCCCACGCCGGAGGACGGGCCGTTTCCGACCCAGACTTCGTTGTACGGCGCCTCCAAGCTTGGCGCCGAAGCCTTGATCCAGGCGTACACGGAAGGGACTCCTATCGCGGCAACGATCTTCAGATTCGTATCCATCCTCGGTCCTCGCTATACGCATGGGCACGTCCTCGACTTCGTCGCGAAACTTCGACGCGATCCGTCCAGCCTCGAGATCCTCGGCAACGGTGAGCAACGGAAGAGCTATCTCCACGTCATGGACTGCGTCGAGGCCTTGACTCAGCACATTGCAGCCGATCATCGGTGCGAGGTCTTCAACCTCGGAGTCGACGCGTTCTGCACCGTGACCGAGTCGGCGGGGTGGATCAGCGAGCGGCTTGGGCTGGACCCTGAACTCCGGTACACCGGCGGCGACCGAGGTTGGATCGGCGATAACCCGTTCATCTACCTCGACACCTCCAAGATCAGATCTACCGGATGGTCGCCCCGCTACACCATCAGAGAAGCGGTGGAGCAGACGGTCGACTACCTCGTCGCCAACCCTTCAATCGTGGATCAGGTAGCGAAAGGCCGATGAAACACCGCGCTGCCGTGGCCGGCTGCGGGCTGGTTGGCAGCAAGCGCGCGTTTGCGCTGGTAAAGGCAGGCGTGGAGGTAGCTGCCGTCTATGACACCGATCCCGAGAAGGCAAGAGAGCTGGCCAATCGGTTGCCGGGGCAAGTGGCCATAGCGGACAACGCCTTGGAAGCGTTTTCCATGCAGGGTGTGGACATAGCGATCGTCGCCACCACTCACATCGCGTTGACACCGACCGCGATCACTGCCCTCGAGTGCGATTGCCACGTGCTCGTGGAGAAGCCCGGGGCGAGCACGCTTACAGGATTAGCCGAACTCGCAGAGGCCGCCACTATTCACTCGCGGGTCGTCCGCGTCGGCTTCAACCACCGGTTCCATCCTGCCATCACCATGGCAAGGGACCTCGTTGCCAGCGAAGAGCTCGGAACCGTGATGAACGTCCGCGGCCGATACGGGCACGGCGGCCGGAAGGGCTACGAACAAGAATGGAGAGCGAATCGAAACGTGTCGGGGGGCGGCGAGCTCATCGACCAGGGTCTACATCTCATAGATCTGACGAGGTTCGTAGTAGGCGACGTGCATCTGGAGTACAGCGAGCTACGGACCGACTACTGGGACGTCGATGTCGAGGACAACGCATTCCTTGCCCTTCGAGCCGAAGGCGGAGCCTTCGCCTGGCTACACGCGTCCTGGACGGAATGGAAGAACCTCTTCTCGTTCGAGATAGCTCTGCAGGGGGGAAAGGTCGAGGTAAGCGGCCTTGGAGGCTCCTACGGGACCGAGCGTTTGACCGTCCACAGAATGCTCCCTGAGATGGGCCCGCCCCTCACAACTTGCTGGGAATGGCCCCGACCTGATGAGTCGTGGCTGCGTGAAGTCGAAGCCATGCTCGAAGCGGTCGAAGGTCAACCCTCCCAGGGCGCGGACATCGCCGATTGCCTCGCTGCCTTCCGCATAGTCGACCAGGCCTACCAACGTTGATCATCACTCGAACACCACTACGAATCTCACTTGGGGGCGGAGGAACCGATCTGCCTTCGTACTACCGCGCCTCCCCCAACGGCGGTTTTCTCGTTGCAGCAGCGATCGACAAGTACGTCTATATCGCCATCAACCGATACTTCGGAAAGGACCTCCTCCTCAAATACTCGAGCATCGAGCGAGTCGCGAAGCCCGAGGATGTCATGCATCCACTGCTTCGAGAAGCGCTCATCGTCTCGGGCGTGACCGGTGGTGTAGAGATCTCGTCTATGGCAGATATCCCAGGGGGAACCGGACTCGGCTCATCGGGCGCCTTCATTGTCGGCGTGCTGAAAGCCCTGACCACCCAGCGACATCAGCCATCGTCTAACACGGAGCTCGCCGAGCTGGCATGCCACGTGGAGATCGACCGTCTGCACGCTCCCGTGGGCAAACAAGACCAATACATAGCGGCTGTCGGCGGAGTCACCGCGTTCGAGTACCGATCCGATAACACCGTGAAAGTGAGACCTGTCCGAATCCCCGAGGAAGCGCGCGCGGAACTTGAGGAGAACTTGCTCCTCTTCTACACAGGCGTGAGCCGATCCGCCGCCGCCGAGTTGGGCTCGCAAGATTCTGGCTCAGCCATCAGCGGAAGAGACATCACCAAGAACCTCGATCTCGTTAAGGAGCTCGGCTACGAGAGCCACGCTGCTTTAGAGGCTGGGGATATGAAGCGTTTCGGTGGTCTCCTCACAGAGCAGTGGAGACTCAAACTCGACCGTGCGCCTTCTGACCTGCACCGCGAGATCGATGATTGGCTCGGTAAGGGTATCGAGGCCGGGGCCGTTGGAGGCAAACTCGTGGGAGCGGGAGGCGGGGGTTTCGTGCTTTTCTACGCGGAGACGAAGGTCCAGCTCCGTACCGCGATGAAAGAGCTGGGCCTCGAAGAAGTGAGATTCGGCTTCGACTACGACGGGGTTTCGACGATCGTGAACCTATGACACTCCCCGTCGCAATCCTGGCGGGCGGGGAGGGAACTCGAGTCGCGCACCTCACGAGCGAACAATTGCCGAAGGCAATGTTGCCTTTAAACGATCGGCCTTTTGTCGACTATCAATTGGCAAACCTGGCCGATCAGGGCATCCGTAGGGTGCTGCTCCTGGTCGGGTACGGAGGCGAGACAATCCGGCGGCACGTCGAAAACGGGAGCCGGTTCGGGCTGGAGGTCGACTACGCGTTTGATGGACCAAAGCTCCTCGGCACCGGCGGCGCCATCCGGGCTGCACTAGGCCGTCTCCCGGCCGAGTTCTGGGTTACCTACGGGGACACCCTGCTGCAGGTGCCAATCGAAGCCGTCGAAGAGCGGTTCTTATCGTCTTCGCTCACGGCCTGCATGACGGTGCTGCGGAACCGCGATCGCTGGGAGACCAGCAACGTGGCCATCGAAGGGGACCTTGTGGCCGCATACGAGAAGGGAGCGGCTCCCGGAACATACGACTACATCGACTACGGGATGATCCTCTTTCGACGGGTGGGGTTTGAGCGTTTTGCTACTGGCGAGGTCTTCGATCTGGCGGACCTCCTCACCTTGTTGGTTCGATATAGGCAACTGGGTTGGTTCGAAGTCGAGGACCGCTTTTATGACATCGGCACTGAGGAGCGGTACCGGGCCACGAGCATGCACGTGGAGGAAGGCGAGGCCTGGGGGCGGTTGCGTGGCTGATTCCGACCGGCATGTCGGGGTGGGGTCGTTTGTGTGGTTGAAGCGATGGGATGTGGTCTGCGTCCTTGTTGTGTGCGTGGTGGTTCTTGTGGCGTTTTGGGAGGTCTCGTTCGGGGGTAAGACGTTTAGCACGGCGGGCAACACTGTCGGTGTTCAGGGGTCGGAGCCTTTCCCTGGAATGCCCACCCGATTCGATGATCCGTACCGTATTGATCAGGGTGCATCGGCTTGGCAGGCCGAGCCGTGGGCCGAGGTGGTGAATGAGGCGTACGGGGAGGGTCGTCTCCCCCTGTGGAACCCTTATCAGGGCAGTGGTGCACCGCTTGCTGCCAACATGCAAAGCGGAGCCTTCGACCCGCTGCTTCTCCCGGTGAACCTGCACCCGACACCGTTGGTGTGGGATCTCACGACGTTGGGTGCGTTTCTCCTTGGCGCCGTCGCCATGTATGCCTTCGGTCGCGTGCTCGGCTTGGGGAGGCTCAGCGCAACTGTCTCCTCGGTCGCCTTTGCCCTGTCCGGGACTTTCTTTCTCTACAGCAACAACCCCTTCGTCCGGTCGTATTGCTTCCTTCCTGTCCTGTTTCTGCTGGTAGAGCTGGTGATTCGCTCCCGGCGGTTGCTGCCCGTGTTGGGCCTGGGGTTGGCCACTGCCGCCAACCTGCTTCTTGGCATGCCGGAGATCTCGGTGGTGGTGATCGGCATGGCCGGTACCTACGCGTTGGTCCGGGTGATCATGACCCGTCGCACATCGGTTGTTCTGTCGGCGGCGAGAACCGGTGGGGGCTTTGTCCTCGGCTTCATGCTGGCCGCACCGCTACTGATGCTGCTTTGGGAGTACGTTGGACAATCGGTGCATGCCCACACGGCCGAGAACGCCGTCGGTCTTCAATCCGATCCGACCCATACCATCCTCAACCTGCTCGCCCCGTTCTTCGC
>DATDPT010000079.1:0-33766 GCA_035292605.1 Acidimicrobiia bacterium | reverse complement strand
GAGCCGCCCAGTCTGCGCTGGCCGACTCCGAGGCGGCGTTGCGGGAGGCCGGGGCCGGATCCGGCGAATCAGCCTTGGCTAGCGCCCGCGCCGAGATCGACGCTGCGAAGGACGCCCTCACCCTGGCCCAAATCGACTCAGACAGGGCCAACCTACTTGCGGCCTGGGCCGTGACCGAGGCGGAGGCCGCGCTCGCCAAAGCTCAGGCCGATCTGGCCAACGGAGTGCCCGACGCCGATGCGGCGGTAGCCGAAGCCACCACCGCCCTGGGCCAGGCCCAATTCGATGTGGTCCGGACCGCCATCGAGCAGCAGGCGCTGGTGGACGCGGCCGCAGGCAGGGTCACCGTGGCCGAGGCGGCGCTGGCCGATCTGCAGCGCGGTGTCGACACCACGTCGATCCGTCGCCAGATCGATGCCTCCCGTGACGAGCTTGCCTTGGCCCGTGAGGACCTTGCCGGCCTGGAGAGCGAGTTGGGAACCTGGCTTCCTGCAGGCGAAGTCGTATTCCTGAAGGCCATGCCGGTGCGTGTCGACCAGGTCGCGGTATCCCGAGGGTCGGTGATCGACGGCTCGTTCATCACAGTCTCGGGCTCCGAGCTCGCCCTTCGCTCTTCGGTGTCGGAGCGCGATGCTCCCCGGGTGGAAGTCGGAATGGAAGTGGAGATCGAGAACCCAGAGAGCGGGCAGGCAATCTCGGGTGTCATCTCCGAAAAGGCCGACCGGGCCGGCACCGACGGTGTCGCCCCGGATCGCGTCTACGTGGAGATCACGCCATCCGAGCTACCCGAGGAGATCATCGGCGCCAACGTAAAAGTGACCATTCCGGTCAGCTCGACCGGTGGCGAGGTGTTGGCGGTTCCGGCTGCCGCGTTGTCGGCGACCGCCAACGGGTCGACGAACCTCCAGGTGGAGAATGATGACAGAACCCTCCGCACCGTCACCGTAGAGGCGGGTCTTGCCGCAGGTGGACTGGTTGAAGTGACCCCGATCGAGGGTGAGCTGGCTGAAGGCGATTGGGTGGTTGTGGGCCGCGAAGGCTCCTCGGAGGGGTCTTCGACCGGGTCTTCGACGGAGACCACCGACGGCGCATGACCTTAGATACCCCGGTCGTAGAGCTGAGGGACGTGAGCCGTACCTTCGCCGCCGGCGACGTGTCGGTTCCGGCGCTGGCCGACGCCTCCTTGTCGGTGCTGCGGGGGGAGTACGTGGCCGTAGTTGGCCCATCGGGATCGGGAAAGTCGACCATGCTCAACGTGCTCGGTCTGTTGGACCGTCCAACAGAAGGGTCGTACCTCTTCGAGGGGATCGACACCTCCAGCCTCAATGAAGGGCAGCGGGCCGGTTTGCGCAGTCGGCGGATGGGCTTCGTGTTCCAGTCGTTCCACGTGCTGGCTCATCGGAGCGTCGTCGAGAACGTCCTTCTCTCCACCATTTACAGTGGAATGCCCCGGAACGACCGGGTGGCGGCGGCGAAGGCGGCCCTGCTTCGGGTCGGTCTAGGCCATCGCATGGATTTCCTGCCCACAAAGCTGTCCGGGGGTGAGCGCCAGCGCGTCGCCATCGCCCGGGCCCTGGTCACCCGCCCCGCAATTCTCCTCGCCGACGAGCCCACCGGCAATCTCGATTCGGCGACCGGGGCAGGGGTGCTCGAGCTCTTCGACGAATTGCGGGCAGAAGGGCTGACTCTGGTAGTCGTCACCCACGACAGTGAGGTCTCTGGCCACGCCGACCGGGCCATACGTCTGCGCGACGGCCGGATCGAAGTGACGCTGTGACCGACGGTGTGGTTTCTGGGAACGCAGAACCAGTTGCCCCGGCGCGGATGTCGCCCCGCGACCTCGTTGCCGAGGCGATCGCCGGGATCTTCGCCAGACCAGGGCGGACCGTCCTCACCGTCCTAGGAACGGTGCTGGGGATCGGCGCTCTCGTGGCAACACTGGGTGTCGCCAAGACCGCGGGTAACCAGATCGTCGGGCGATTCGACGAGTTGGCCGCGACGTCGGTATTGGTCACCAACGAGCAGGGCTTCTTCGGTGGCGGGGGTGACGTCCGCGTCGAGATACCGGTCGACGCCGAAACTCGAGTCCTTCGGCTCAACGGAGTCACGGCGGCCGGATCGATGGGGCCGGTCGATGTGGGGGGAGCGCTGGTTCGCTCGGTGCCGATTCCCGACCCCCTGGCCCAGACCGAGTTTCAGATGAGTGTCTACGGCGCAAGTCCCGGGCTGTTGGGTGCGGTCCGCGGTGAGCTAGCCACTGGTCGATGGTTCGACACCGGCCATTCAGAGCGGGCCGATCGCGTGGCCATTCTGGGAACCGGCGCGGCCCAGCGTCTCAACGTCACCCGTGTCGCCCAGCAGCCGGTGGTGTTCATCGGTGACGAGGCATTCGTCGTGATCGGAATACTCGACTCGGTGCGACGTCAGCCGGAGTTGCTCAACGCCGTCATCGTGCCCGAGGGCACGGCGAGGGATGTCTACGGCTACACCTCGGCCTCAACCGTGCAGATCGACGTCGAGATCGGCGCCGCTTCACTCATAGCCGAACAGGCCCCGATAGCCCTGTCCCCTGACGAGCCGTCGCTGCTCCGGGTTCAGAAGCCTCCCGAGCCGGCTGATCTCCGCCGCGATGTGGAAAGTGACGTCAACGCGCTGTTCCTGGTACTGGGAGGGGTGTCGCTGCTGGTGGGTGCGATCGGGATCGCCAATGTGACTCTGGTCTCGGTACTCGAGCGGGTGGGTGAGATCGGCCTACGACGGGCTCTCGGGGCGGCCCGCCGCCACGTTGCCGGTCAGTTTCTCTTGGAGTCGACCGCCATGGGTCTCGTGGGCGGGATCATCGGCGCCAGTATCGGCGTGCTGCTGGTGGTGGCGATCTCGGCCGTTCGCACCTGGACTCCTGTCCTCGACCCCTGGGTGCCTCTCGCTGCTCCATTGGTTGGAGCGGTGACCGGTCTCGTCGCAGGTCTCTACCCGGCTCTCCGCGCCGCTGCGATGGAACCTGTGGAGGCGCTGAGGTCCGGTTGACCTTTCTTGTGAACAACGCTGATCGTTGTCGCGGTCTCTTCATGGAAGTCAATGGGAACCACAGCCAAGGGGTGAAAGAGGGTGGTTGCGAGGTAGTTGAAACGTTCATGTTTCATCATCACGGGTCACCTCGAAGCCGGACTGGCTCCCAATGTCTTTGATCCTGGCCGACCCACCTAGTCGATAGGCAGCTGTGAGATGAGCTCGAATGCTTCGCGGTAGGGGGATTGCTCCGGATCGTGCGGAAGGGTGCACGAAGCGAACGTTTCGGAGCTAGGGAGGGTGGGGAACAACACAATCTTGTTCTGGTCGTCCCAGAAGGTGGCGGAGCACGCGCCGTCGGAGACGAGGCTAATCAGTTGAGCGAAGTCGACGGCGTCGAGGGCCGCCCGCAAGGGCTCAACCGCTGACGGATCGATGGTTCCGCTCTGCGGGTCTCCCCCGGTGGTCTCGATCTCCCACCGTCCGTCACCGTAGACCTGGATGAGCGTCTCGCACCGTTGGCTGACTGGATCCGGATTCGAACAGGAGTCGGTCTCGGCCCAGACGAGTATGGGTGTGGCGCTCGCCGTGGCGGAGGAGATCTCGTCGGGGAGGTCCATTTCGATCGCAGCGCCGAGGTCGCTGAGAGACCACTCCAGAGTGGCAGGGATAGAGAAATCTCGCGCCTCTGTAGTGTTGGTGATGACCCTCAAGGGGAAACCCGCCGGGTCCATCCACACTTCGAGTTGGCCAGAGACGACATCACCGGGTTGTTCCCCGAAGAAGCGGGCCACGGTATCGGCGCCGCCGACATACACGACGGCCTCCCGGCCCTCGACCTCGATCCAGCGCTGCGGCTCGAGGTCGGCAAACACGCTGTAGACCTGAGCGTATACCGCGCGGGGTTCGGAGAGCTGCCACGGGGCTAACGCCAAAGCCCAGGCGGCATCGAGGTCGGACGGATCGAGTTGGACCCAGTCGCCGGCGCTTAGAGTCCACACCCCCGCTGGGGTGATGATCCACTCGCTATCCATAACACCGTCCTCTTCGTTATCCACAACACCGTCCTCTTCGGCCCCATCGATGCGATGCCAACTGACACGGCCGGCAGTCTCAGACAAGACGCGAAACGTGACCCCCGCCGGATTATCAAACGTCGCCGCCACCCGATAGGTGTCCACCCCGGCAAGAATCACCAGGTCGAACTCCCGCCATGGATCGACACCACCGGTCGGCTCCAACAGATTGGTGACCTTGAGCCCGCGTCGCCAAGCGTCCCGTTGACCGATCCTGATGAATTTGGCCTTTTCAAGGGCCACACCGCCTCCTCGCGGTAGACAAACTGGCAGAGCGGGCCTTCTTCAAGTCGGCCAAGCCAGGCTCGAACCGAGCCCGTCCCGGGCACAGGCTGAGCAAGGCTCGTATAGAGTCGCTCCGGAGCGAGAAGGGCTCGAGAGGCGCCGGTCACCGGTGTCGGCCCCTCCGCGAGTGACGTAGCTACGCGAGGCGGGTTCTCTATGACCGACCGTCCCCCTGACCCGGAAGTCGACTCGGACTCCGAGACGCGTCACCACGCTCTGGTTGGCCTTCACGTCCTCTCCGGAGCCTATGGTGACATCGACCCGGGAATTCTCCCGGGATTCCATTCCTCCTCGCCCGGCACTGCCCTGCGTGCCGTCGCCGAGGCTCCGGAACACGAGATACCCGTCTCGGCGCGTCTTGCCGTCCTCCACGACCTGGCCCGGGCGGATTTCCCTCATTACGAATCCAACGAAGCCGAGTACCGGCTCCTGGCGGCATCGATAGCACAGCCGAAGGGACTCGACGTCGATCAAATTCTCAACGACTTGAAAGAGTCCGCCCGAGAGGCGGTTCCGTTCCGGTCATCCGTCACCGGAAGACAACTCTCGCACCGCGACGCGGCGTTCATCGGGGAGGATGTGTGCACCATCCGGAAAGTGGAAGTCGGCGGTCTCACTGCCACATGGATCTTCTCCGAGTTCGAGACCGACGCTCCCTTCGCCCACGTGGCGGAGTGGGTCGACCCGCGCAACTGGCCTCAATGGGGGCCGATGATGTTCAAGCGGATGAACATCGTCGGCGGGAGAGGACCCGTCGACATCAGCTCGCTGGGCGACGAGCACTGGCACGGAGTATTCCATGAAGAGGTCCAGCTCGTATCACGGGTCAACACCCTTCTTCATTGCGACTACTGGCGGAACGGCGGACAGTCCGCGGGCATGACATATGAGCTTGACCTCAGCCTGGACAGTGAGCTGGACGTCGACCGAGGCTTCCTTTCGGTGAACGACGTCGGTCCGGTTCGCAGGGTGAAGGCCCTCAAGATCGTCGGGTTCACCGAGCGTATCTGGGACGACGTCGCCCACTTGGTGTGTCCCTTCTGGACGGATTGGGTCCGTGCCGCTGTGGAAGGCGGGACATCCAGCACTCCGAAACCGCCCGGCCATACGCCCCCGGGAGGGACTGGATCCGGGTCCATGCCGGGAGGAGAGACCCTCGACGCTTGGGTGGAGTTCTTCGGAGATTCGGCCCGCACCTATCTCGCTCTCTTCGGGGATGTGGCCTCGAGAGCCACCTCGGGTGGGTATTCGGCATCGGATTGGGTGGCCGACGGGGGGCGCTATTGGTCGCAGCTGGCCAAGGACTGGGCTCGGGCGTGGACCTCCGGCCTGGAACTGCTCGAGGAGGTCACCGAACAAGGGCTCGACGCCGGGTTCATGCCTCCCGGAGCCCCGCGGGAGGCCGGACGGGGGGCGGCGACGGCGATGACGACGCCCGCCCCGGGGGAGTCGGAGGGCACCCTCATTCCAGTTACCGGACTCGGCGCGGCCGATCGACCGGTGTGTCCCAAGCTGGTGTCTATCGAAGCCGGTGGCGCGACTATCGCGTCGAAGGACATCGTTGTGAAGGTGGAGAAGCTCGACGACGGAACCTACGGCGTGCGGCTGAGTACGACGGACCCGTCCGTTCCGCCGGGTCTCTACGTGGGTGATCTCGAGGGTTCCCAAGGTCGGAAGATCGCCCCGGTCCAGCTCTACGTTTCTCGGGCGACTGGGGTGGAAGGGCCATGACAGTCTCGTGACGTCGGCGGAGACGAGGCTCAGCCGCCTCCTGGAACGACTCCTCAACGCCGCCGAAGCCTCAATGGCTGCGGGTGACCTTGAACCGGCCCGCGCCACCGCCGAGGAGGTGCGCGCCGTCGACCCCGACAACCGGCGCGCTGCCCAGATCCTGCAACGGGTGGCGACTCGTCAGCTCGCCCCCTCCGGCGAGCGAGCGTTGATGACCCTGCTCTTCTCCGATCTGGTGGGCTCCACCATGCTCTCCGAGCGCGTGGAGCCGGAGCAGCTGCGCGACGTCTTTTCCTTCTACCGCGCTGCGGCCAAGGAGGCGGTTGAGCGATATAGCGGCTACGTCATGCAGTACTCCGGCGACGGCATCCTCGCCGGCTTCGGGTATCCGGAGCCCCACGAAGACGATGGTCGCCGGGCGGTGCTCGCCGCGCTCGACCTGGTGGCGGCTGTTCGTGACGCACGAGCAGATCTGGATCGCCGCCTCGGCGTGGCTCCCGAGGTCCGGATCGGGATCCACACGGGGCGGGTGGTCGTCACCGACCTGAGTGACGATCTTTCCGTCCGGGAGCGGGACTCGATCGTGGGAGTCGCCCCCAACCTGGCCGCCCGCATCCAGCAGGCGGCGGAGCCCGACATGGTGGTCATCAGCGACGTCACCCAACAGCTGGTCGACGCCGACTTCTACATGCACTCGCTGGGTGTTCGCGATCTCAAGGGAATCAGTCGCCCCGTCGAGGTATTCGCGGTGGAGCGGCCGCGTTATGCCGGAGCGCGCTTCGAAGTAGAGCGTTACCGGAAGGCGGGCTTGGTAGGACGCGATGAGCCGAGAGACCGATTGTTCGCGGCGTGGGAGGCGATGCGCGCAGGTGGGGACGGGGAGCGGGTGGGGGCCACCTTCGTCGTGGTGGGCGAGGCGGGCATCGGCAAGACCCGGCTGGTGGCGGAGCTCCTCGATCGAGTGGAGGCCACCGGAGGCAAAGTGCTCGGTGCGGGATGTCTTCCCTACTACGCCAACGTCTCGCTCTGGCCGATCGCGCGCATGCTGGAGCGGGTGCTCGGGGTCGTCGGGGACGACACCGATCGACTCGGCCACCTTGTGCAGCACCTCGACTCGCTCGGATTGGATCTCCCGCGGACGGTGCCTTTCCTCGCCTCCCTCATCGGGGTCACCGAGGCCTCCGACTACCCGACGCCCGAGCTCGACCCGAGCGCCTTTCTCGACGAGACCCTGAACCGGCTCGTCGAATGGCTGTCTGCGCTCGCAGAGCGAACACCACATCTGTTCATGGTCGAAGATCTCCACTGGGCCGACCCCTCCACCTTGGGTTTGCTGGGCCGCCTCGTGAATCGCCGGCCGCCGGCGATCCTCACGGTGGCGACCACGCGGGACGACTCCTCGATCCCATGGCTCGAGGCAGTCGAGGTACTCGGACTGCGCAGGCTCGACGGCGCTGACTCCTCGAGGTTGGTCGACAATCTGGTGGCCGGGAAAGACCTGGCAGACGACCTGCGAGCCTCCATAGTCTCGCGCGCCGAGGGCAATCCCCTCTTCATCGAGGAGCTCACCCAGTCCTGCCTCGATGCCGAACCGGCCGAAATGATGCCGCTGCGGCTTCAGGAGCTGTTCACCTGGCGGCTCAAGGCGCCAGGGGTCGACCTGCGGGTAGCCCAAGTAGCCGCCACCGTCGGGCCGACCTTCGACGCCGACACCGTCTCTGCAGTGATCGGGAACGCCGGGCTGGTCGCCGACCAGCTGCTGGTCATGACCAACGAGGGCATCGTCGAACCGGGCGACCCGGCTGCCAACACCTACCGCTTCCGCCATGCCCTGCTGCGCGACGCCGCCTACGAGACCCAGGTCTTGGACGTAAGGAGCCTCACCCACGCCCTGGTGGCTGAGACCATCGCCGACCGGGGGGCTGAACCCGCCCTCATTGCCGAGCACCTGGACCGGGCGGGACAGGCTGAGCGTGCCGCCGGCCTCTACCTTCTGGCAGCCCAGGCGGAACAAGGTCGCGGGGCGCACACCGAGGCCACCCGGCTGCTGTCGCGCGCCCTGGAGCTCCTCGATACCCTCGCCGAGTCGGACGACCGCGACCTGAACGAGCTCACCGCCCGGATGCTGCGCGGGCTGAGCGTCAGCTCGATGCAGGGTTACGCCGCTCCCGAAGTGCAATCCGACCACCGCCGGGCCGAGGCGCTCGCCACCCGTCTCGGGACCCGCCCCGAAGTGTTGCCCTCCCTGATCGCCATTTGGGCCTTTTGGCTGACCAGTGGTGACCTGCCCACCGCTCAGGGCCTCATCGATAGGCTCGGCAACATGGTCCGTCAGCCGGCTTTCTCCTGGTTCGAGCCGGAGGTGGAGTCGTGCGCGGGATGGCTCGACTTCTACGAAGGCCACCTCGAGTCAGCACAGGCACACCTGGAACGCGGCATGGCAGGGTTCCAGGCCCGTCCCGCCGACCAGACCGTCTCCCCTTTCTGGCCGCTCCCCAACGACCCGATCGCGGTTTCCGAAATCGCCCTCGCTTGTGTGAACACGGTGCGAGGCGAGAAAGAAAGAGCTGATCATTGGGAGCGTGAGGCCGTAATGCGGGCGGAGGAGATCGGCTTTCCCCGCGGTCCGTTCAGCCTGGCCTTCGTCAAGACCTACGCCGCCTGGATCCGCCGTTTCCTGGGTGACCACGACGCTTCCCGGCTGTTGGGGGCGGAGGTGGTGGGAATCGGCCAGGTGTATGGGTACGCCTATTGGATGATGCTCGGCTCCTCATATGTGACCACCGCCAAGCCTGGCGGCGAGCCGGATCGGGAGTTTCTCGAGCAGACCGTCGCCACTCTTCGGCTCATGGGCCAGGAGGCCTTCGCAGCCTCCAACCTCGCCTATCTCGCCCAACTCAACGCCAAGGCCGGGGATTCCGAGCGGGCGCATGAGCTCATCGAGGAAGCCCTCGAGGTGGTTCACAAGACCGGGGAGCAGATCCACCTGCCGGAATTACTCCGCCAGCGTGCCGTGTACTCCCTGGCTCGGGGCGGCGATGTGGATGAGGCGGCCGCCGACCTGACCGAGGCGATACGGGTGGCGACGGAGCAGGGCGCTCGGGTGGCCCGCCTCCGTGCCGCCCTGGAACTCGGCCGCCTCCCGGAAGGGGTCCGCCCGCTCGGCTGGCGCACCTTGCTCGAGGAGGCGAGACGAGACATGCCGTCACCACATCCGACACCCGAGACGGCCGACGCCGACGACCTGCTCGCCGTTTGACGTGTCCCTGCCGCGCGTCGTCATCCTGGGAGGCGGCATGGGGGGCCTGGCGACTGCCTGGGAGCTGAGCTTGGGCGAATGGAGAGAGCGCCTTGGGTCGATCACCGTGTACCAGCGGGGCTGGCGGCTCGGCGGCAAGGGAGCCAGCAGCAGGGGGGCGCACGGGCGCATCGAGGAGCACGGGCTCCACGTCCTCCTCGGATATTACGACGCCACCTTCAGGGTGCTTCGGGAGGCGTACGGAGAGTTGAATCGAGCGGTTACCGACCCGCATTGCCCCATCCAGACCTGGCAGGAGGCGGTGACGCCCACGGGGGACGTCGGGCTCGCCGACCACGACGGGGATGCCTGGTCCCATTTCGTCACTAGGTTCTCGACCAACGACGCCCTTCCTGGCGAGCCCGGCGCCGAGGATCGGCCTCTACGTCCCCTCGACGTAGCCGTGCGGGCGATGCGGCTCCTGGTCGACTTCCATCGGTCACTGGGCTCGCCGTCCCGTCCCGCCCGGGTCCATCTCAGCGGCTCCCCGGTGCCCCGGTCGAGGCCGTCCGACCTCGAAACGCTCATTCGCGGTGGCGGCCTCACAGCTCTCGCCGCATTGTTGGAGGCCGCCGAGCGTGCCGCCCGGATGGCTACCGACTCCACGCTCGCAGGTCCCACCGTCAAGGCTCTCGCCGCCATCCTCCTCGCATGGCGCGACGGAATTCACGCGGCAGTAGTGGCCGATCCTGCGGCTCGTCGGACATGGCAGCTGGTCGACCTGGTGGTGACAAACCTGGCGGGGATGTCGGTCGATGGACTTCTGTCGGGCTCTGGCTACGAACGGATCGACCACCTCGATTACCGGGAGTGGCTTGCCATGCACGGCGCTGCCCGAGAGACCCTTGATTCGCCCATCGTGCGCGGCATGTACGACTTGACATTCGCCTACGAAGGAGCCGACCGTGCCCGACCCCGTTTCGCGGCGGGACTGGGTCTCCAGCTCGCCAGCCGGATGCTCTTCGACTTCAAGGGATCAATCTTCTGGCGGATGCAGGCCGGGATGGGCGAAGTCGTTTTCGCCCCTCTGTACGAGGCCCTCGCTCGTCGTGGAGTTGAGTTCCGCTTCTTTCGCCGCCTCGATCGGCTTCGCGTTGCCGATGGGCGCACCATCGAGTCGATCGAGCTCACGCGCCAGTCCGAGCTGGCACCAGGTCGGACTAGCTACGACCCTCTGGTACGAGTGGGTGGTCTGCCTTGCTGGCCGTCTCGGCCCAACACGGAGCAGCTTGTGGGCGATCCTGGCGACCGCCTGGAATCGCATTGGGGACCGAGCGCCGAGACCGGGACCGAGCGACTCATCGCCGGTGAGGACTTCGATGTCGCGGTTCTGGCCGTGTCGTTGGGAATGGTCCCCCACGTCGCCTCGGAACTGGTGACCGCCAACCGGGCCTGGCGAGACATGGTGGACGAGGTTGCAACCGTGGCGACCCGCTCTGCTCAGTTGTGGCTGACCGTCACCGAGTCCGAGATGGGATGGGACGGCCCGCCCGGTGTGACACTCAGCGGATTCGGAGATTCGTTCGACACTTGGGCCTCGATGTCGCACCTCCTTCCCATGGAAGGCTGGCCCTCCACCAGGCCGCCGCAGAGCGTCGCCTACCTCTGTGGTGCCTTGCCCGACGCCGATCCGGCAGCCGGGGAAGAGGTGGTACGAGACGCCCTGACGCGTTTTCTCGAAGAGGAGGTCGGGGCTTTGTGGCCTGGAGCTCACGACTCCGATGGATTCCGGTGGGAGAGGCTGTGGGACGACCAGGGACGGAGCGGGGCAGCCCGGCTGAACGGTCAGTACTTCAGAGCCAACCTCGACCCGTCGGACCGTTATGTGCAGTCACTCCCCGGCTCGGGCCGATATCGGCTCCCTCCGGGACGGACCGGGTTCGACAACCTCGCAATCGCCGGCGACTGGACCGCCAACGGTATTGATGCCGGCAGCGTGGAGGCGGCCACACGCTCGGGCATCCTCGCGGCGCGCGCCGTCCTCAGCGGCACTCTCGGCGAATTCCAGGGCATCGAGGGGGTGGCATGACCGCCGACCACTTCGATGAGGCCGCCCGCCGGGCGAGGCACCTCATCGGCGACGTGCAGCGTTTCGGCCTGCTCTCGGCTGCCACAGTGGTGGATCGCTACACCGACATGGTCGATCGAGCCATCTCCGACGACCGACTCGGATCGGCACCCTCGCCATCAGACGGGCTCGACCCAGGCTGGCTGGTCGACGGTGCCGCCCGGGTGGCAGAGGCCTATCTCCGGTTCCTCGAAGCGACAGCGGTGTTGGTTGCCTCCCGAGCCGAAGGTGGCGACGCCGCACCAGAGATGGAGCGAATCCTCCTGCCTACGGCGCGGCCAGGGAGCAGCTCCGAGACGTCGCTTTGGGTCCACAACCCGACCCCGGCGCCGTTGGGCGACATCGACATCGAGGTGACGGGTCTGATGTCTTCGAACGGTGTCACCATCCCTACCGAGGCGGTATTGGCGTCTCCTCAGAGAATCGAGCGGCTCGATGCATCGAGCAGTCGGGAGTTCCGGCTGCGAGTCGACGTCCCGCGGGACCAGCGCGTCGGGTCATACCACGGGTTGGTTCTGATCTCCGAGTCCCCCGGCGAGCCGATCGCCCTGCAACTGGAGGTGGAGGACCCGGAGGAGGACAGGCCATGACCACGACCCGTACCGACTTCCTCAACGAGCTGGAGGCGTACAGCGGGATGGCGCGCCGGGCCGCCATCTCTTATCTCCCCGGTCAGGGAGCCGCGAGCTACCTCGTGGCTCCTGCCTCCGAGTATCTCGGAAGGGGAGGCAAGGGCCTTCGGCCCGCATTGTGCCTTGCCACGTGCCAAGCCTTCGGAGGTGGCGTCGACGAGGCGCTGCCCTCGGCGGCCGCCATCGAGCTCCTTCACACCGCCTTCCTTGTCCACGACGATGTCGAGGACGACAGTGAGCTGAGGCGAGGCGCACCCACTTTGCACCGCAGATATGGCCGGGCTCTCGCCATCAACGCCGGCGACGGCCTCGCCGTCTTCGCCCTGGGCGCTCTGCGCGACAACGAGCGAAGGCTCGGCAGGCGTCTCGCCGCCCGGATCTGGTCCGAGTTCGACTTCATGGCACGTCAGACCGTCGACGGCCAGGCGGTCGAGTTGGGATGGCAGCGTGACGGCGCCACCAACCTCACTCCCGACGACTACCTCGACCTGATCATGAAGAAGACTTGCTGGTACACCACGGTGCTCCCGCTGCGGGTGGGGGCCCTCATCGGCAGCAAAGGAGGGGTCGATCTCAAACCGATGCTGCGGTTCGGCTTCTTCCTGGGTGCGGCCTTCCAGATCCGCGACGACATCCTCAACCTGACGGGATCCCCTGAGGTCTACGGCAAGGAGCTGCTCGGGGACATACGCGAGGGGAAGCGGACTCTGATGCTCCTTCATCTGCTCGCCGCCGCCGCCCCACCCGACCGAGAGCAGGTCGATCGTTACCTGGCTCTGGACCCTCGTGACCGATCCGATGCTGTGATCTCCGAGATCTTCGCGATGATGCAAGACCACGGCAGCATGGCGTTTGCAGAGGAGTTCGCCCAAGGCATCGCCCGATCCGCCGTAGTCGCATTCGGCGAAGCCTTCGGCGACGTGCCGAACTCATCCGCTCGGCGGTTCGTGCTCAACCTCATCCCCTACATGGTGGAACGGGACCGCTGAGCCGGTGTGAACTGACCCGATCGTCAACAAGACCGTGAGAGACAGCCTGTCGAGCTCCTCGGTTTGGCCGGGCATCATCCCGAGTCGCGGACCACCAGGGAGACGTCGATCACCTCGTGTTGGAAGACGGCGGCGGGATCAGCCCGCATCCGCATCAGCATCTCGACAGCACGAGTCCCCATCTGTTCCCGATCGATCCTGACCGTGGTGAGAGCAGGCCTCACCAGCGCGCTCAGTTCCACGTCGTCGACTCCGATCACCGACACTTCGTCCGGCACCGCCCGCCCAGTGTCTTCGAGTGCTCTCATCGCCCCGATCGCCATTATGTCGGTGTAGGCGAAGACGCCGTCGAGATCGGGGTACCGGCGGAGAAGCTCGGCCACGCCCAGAGCACCACCCTCGACGGTCTCGTCCGTCCAGACCACCGCGCGGTCGACGTCGTAGCCGAGGTCGGAGATCGCCTTTCGGAAACCGGTCTCCCGTGGCTCATCGACGGATTCGGCCATACGGCTCGACAACATCCCGATCCTGTGGCGTCCAGTGGCCCGGAGATGCTCAACCGCCAGATGGGCACCGTGTTCGGTGTCCCATTCAACCGACCCGATGCGGGGATGCTCGATGCGGTGGTCGATGGAAACGACCGGCACCGAGCGCTCGGCTACCGAGATCAGCTGTTGCTCGGCTCCTCGTACCGGGAAGATGATCACACCGTCGCTGCCCCTGTCCACCAGCGACCGAAGGATGTCCTGTTGGCGCCCAGGCTCGCCCTCTGAGCTGGTCAGGTAGACGAGGTAGCCGAGACGGTCACCGGCCGCCTGGATCCCTCGGGCCAACTCGGCAAAGAACGGGTCGTTGAGATAGGTAGCCACCAGACCCAGGGTGAAGCTCTGCCGGGTCACCAAGCCCCGAGCCAGGAGATTGGGGCGGTACTCCATGTGCTCGATCGCCTCGAGCACCCGTTGCCGGGTGGCTTCGGCAGGCCCCGGCCGGTCATTGACGACGCGGGACACGGTCCGCACCGACACTCCGACATGGGCTGCGATGTCGTGGAGGGTGGGCGCGCGATTGGTGGAGGCGGATGCTTCTGGAATCTCCATACCAGCATTTCACAATAGCGACCCTGTTTCCCTGCCAACGATGGCAAGGAATTGCTAACGTTGGCAAAGGTATGAGTTGGGACGCCCTACGCCCAATCGAGAACCAGACGGAACTCTGGTTCGGGGGTGACTACAACCCCGAGCAGTGGCCGGCCGAGATGTGGTCGGAGGACATCGCCGCCCTCGAGCACCTCGGCGCCAACACGGTGACCCTTCCGGTCTTCGCGTGGAGCGCTCTCCAGCCCGCCAAGGACCGGTTCGAGTTCGGCTGGCTGGATCAGATCCTCGAGGCCCTCGATGCACATGGCATCGGAGTCGTCATGGCGACCCCCACCGCGGCGCAGCCGGCATGGATGTCGGCCGCCTATCCCGAGATCCTGCCGATCGACTCGGCGGGTCGGCGCCGGAGACACGGCGGCCGTGTCAACTACTGCCCGAGCTCATCGGCATACCGCGAGGGCTCGTCGCAGATCGCGACGGCCCTCGCCGAGAGGTATGCCGACTTCGGCGGCCTCAGGTTGTGGCACGTCAACAACGAATACGGGCCGGTCTGTTACTGCGAGGGGTGCCGCGACGAGTTTCAGGGATGGGTGAAGGAGCGGTATCGGGATCTCGATGTTCTCAACGAGGCGTGGGGGTGCGCGGTGTGGGGGAACACCCTTCAGGACTGGTCGGAGATCGAATTCCCCTCCCATCTCAACGCGATGCGGATCACCCCTGACGGGTGGGTCGATTTCTCAGCCAATCCCAGCATTTCCCTCGATCACGCCCGCTTCATCTCCTGGGTGTTACTCGCATGCTTCCTCAACGAGAAGGAGGTCCTGCGCGAGCACACCCCTCAGGTCCCGATCACCACCAATTTCCACGGTCCGGTCCAGACCATCGACTGGCACGAGTGGGGTCCATATCTGGACCTCGTGTCGTGGGACTCATACCCAGCTGTTGACAGCCATTGGTCGGATGCTGCTTTCGGCCATGACCTGGCCCGGGGGGCGGGCCAGAGACGTGAGTTCCTGATGATGGAGACCTCTCCGGGCCCAGTGAACTGGCAGCAAATGGCCACCCTGAAACGCCCGGGGATGGTCCGACTGCAGGCCATGCAGGCGGTGGCGAGAGGCTCGAGGGGTGCCCTCTTCTTCCAGGTGAGACAAGCCCGATCGGGCAACGAGCTGAACCACTCTGCCCTGATCCCCCGGCACGGGCGTCTCGACACCCGAATGGGGGCAGAGCTCGTGGGATTGGGTCGTGAGCTTCAGCTCATTGGAGTCCCGCCTGACAGCCATCACGTTCTGCCGCAGGTCGCACTCGTCTTCGATTGGCCGAGCTGGTGGGCTAATCACGCCACTCCCGGTCTCGACCAGCGGTCTCGGTACCTGGGCACCGTGCGCCAATTCCACCGGGTGCTGGCCGAACGCAACATCGTCGTCGACATCGTCGGGAGTCGTCACCCCCTCGATGCCTACGACGTCGTGATCGCGCCCGGGCTCTATTTGGTCGACTCCGAGGTTGCGACCTCCTTGGACCAATACGTGAGTGGGGGCGGCCTCCTCATCACCACGGTCGGCTCGGGGATCGTCGACGCCTCGGGTGGTGTCCACTTCGGCGGTGCCGAGGAGACCTGGCGTGGTCTGGTCGGAGCGTGGGTGGAGGAGACCGATGTCCATCCCATCGATCGGGTCAATCGTGTTCTCTTCCACGACGACGGCTCCACGGCCTCGGCCAGCGGGCTGTTCGACATCCTGCGGCTCGACACCGCGCAGCCGATCGCCGAGTTCCAGGACGACTTCTACGCCGGAGGCCCGGCAGTCGTCGTCAATCGGCGGGGTGAGGGGTCGGTCGTCTATCTCGCTTCCGCAGATCCCGAGCTTTTTGGTGCGGTCGCCGATCGTTATCTCGCTCCTCGACGGTCCTGGGAGGTGCCCGCATTCGTGGAATGCGTCGAATGGAGAGCCGAGGGAGGGGCCCCCACCTCCAAATTGGGACCGCCAGGGGTCATATCCGACCCTGTGGATCCCAATTACGTGGGGGGTACCTCCGATTTGACGTTCCTCCTCAATCACGGCGACGAGGAGGCGCGAGTCGTGGTGCCCGATGGCCGGTGGATCGACCTCCTCACCGGTCGACGTCTAGCCGGCGAGCTGACCCTTCTACCAGGTGACGTTGTTGTCGGGCGGAGGGATCCGTGAGGCGATTCAGCCGTTTCGGCCCGGCCCGCCCGGCGATCGCCACCGCGGTCCTGGTGGCGAGCTGCGGTTCATCCGCAACGGTGCTCGACACTCCGGTGCTGGGGGTCGACCTTTCGTACGTCAACGAGGTCGAGGACTGCGGTGGGGTCTATCGCGATACCGCCGGGGAGACCGACCCGTTTGCCATCCTCGCCGGCCAGGGAGCCAACCTGGTTCGAGCCCGGCTCTGGAACGATCCCGACTGGACCGAGTACAGCACCCTCGAGGACGTGATCCGCACCTTCGAGCGGGCCAAGGCCGCGGGGATGGCAACGCTCCTCGACTTCCATTACTCCGACGAGTGGGCCGACCCCGGCCGACAGACACCACCGGCCGCGTGGGCACAGCTCACCGCCATCGACGAGACAGCGGCTGCGCTTGGGGAGTACACGACGGGAGTCCTCACCAGCCTCGACGAGGCGGGGGTGCTCCCCGACATGGTCCAGATCGGTAACGAGATCAACGGTGGACTGGTCAAGCCGGCGGTCGGGCTCGACTGGGACCACGATGCCCCGCTACTCACGGCCGGGATTGCCGCGGTGAGGGCAATGGCCGAGACGACAGGCCAAGAGATCGCGGTGATGCTGCACGTCGCTCAGCCGGAGAATGGCCTGGCCTGGTTCGCCGAGGCCGATGAAGCCGGTCTCGACGACTTCGATGTCATCGGCCTCTCCTACTACCCGCAGTGGAGCCGGTTCTCGGTGGCCGAGCTGGGCAACGCCGTGCAACGGCTTGGTGCCGCATACCAGAAGCAGGTTCTCGTCGTGGAGACCGGATACCCCTGGACCACGGAGACGGCTGGCGACACCGCCGACAACGTCCTCGACCAGGGGCTTGGGCAGTACCCGATGACGCCCGAGGGTCAAGGGACCTTCATGGAGGACCTGACCGCGGCAGTCGTAGCCAATGGCGGGATGGGCACCGTCTACTGGGAGCCGGCCTGGTTGAGCACCGGCTGTCATACCCGATGGGGCCAGGGCTCGCATTGGGAGAACGCCACCCTGTTCGACTTCGCAGGCGAGCTCCATGCCGGAGCGAGCTATCTGGGCCGAAGCTATCCGACACAGAAGGCGCCCGACTCGACAGCGGTTACCAGCGAAGACGCAAGTGCAGATGCGAGCTCGGCGGCCGACCTGACCCGACTCTCGGCAGTCATGGATGACGACGCCATCCGGGTGTCGGCCTCGGTTTTCGGGGACTTTCGTGAGTGGCCAGGTGTCATCACCTTGGCCATCGGTACCGCCCCGGGTGGAGGCGACGGCGGCCGACGCCCCTTCGACTACGCCGAGGCAACCCGCCCCGAATTGGTCCTGGAGACCTCATTCCACGACGAGCCCGGCTTGGGCTACTTCAGCCCCGCCCTGAGCGAGTGGCGGGACGGCGCCTGGGCGGAACGCACCTTCACGGGATCGGTGACGGTCGAGGAGACCGATGGCGGAGGGAGCACGGTGGTCTGGACCCTGCCCAGGGGACTGGTCGGGGAGTCCGGCCCCATCGAACTGACGTTGCTGACCGCCGGGAAAGGCAGAGCGGGCGATCTGGAGGACAGCTTCGGCGACGAAGGGGAAGCAATGAGCGGGGTCGCGGCCGTCCTCTCGATCGGGGAGGAGCACTGAATCGGATCATCGGATAGGTCACCTGGAGGGACCGGTTGCCCCAGCCCTTCCTGGAGTGAGAGAGAGCGAGAAGAGGAGGACGAAGAAATGAAACTATCGAGACGCCGGCGGGTCGGCATGTTGCTGACCGTGCTGGCATTGCTGGCAACGGCCTGTGCAGGGTCCGAAGGCGGTGACACCACGGAGCCGTCCGAGGACACCACCGCCACCACCCAGGCCACGGCGACGACCGAGGCCCCGGGGACCACTGCTGCGCCCGGAGAGAACCTTACCTTGTGGGTCTACGACGATGGTCGCATCGAGGTGTTGACCCAGCTCGGTGAAGAGTTCGCCGAAGAGTACGGCGTGGGCGTCACGGTCGAGGCAGTCGACCTGGCCGAGCTTCGGAACCAGATGCTCCTTGGGGCATCGGGAAGCGGGCCGGACCTCGCCATCATCCCTCACGACAACCTGGGAGCGCTGGTGGAGAACGGGTCGGTGGCGCCCGTCGACCTTGGCGACAAGGCCGGTGAGTACCTGCCGAACTCACTCGCGGGCTTCACCTATAACGGGGAGCTCTACGGGGTCCCCCTGGCGGTGGAGAACATCGGGTTCTTCTACAACACCGACATGGTGGATGTCGCGCCTACGACTTGGGACGAGGTAAGGGAGATCGGTGCCGCTCTGGTCGACAGCGGAGAAGCGGAGTCCGCCATCGGACTGCCCGACCTCACCTACAACTCCTACCCGGTGTTCACGTCCTTTGGCGGATACATCTTTGGTCAAGACGCCGCCGGCAACTTCACCTCCGATGACATCGGCATGACCAGTGAGGGAATGGTGGCGGGTCTCACCTGGATTCAGGGCCTCGCGAGCGACGGCCTCATCCCGGAGAACGTCGACTGGGAAGCTTCCCACGTCTTGTTCGAGACCGGCGCGCAGCCCTTCATCCTGACTGGCCCCTGGGCCATCAACCGGTTCCAGGAAGCCGGAGTCCCCTACGCCGTCGCTCCGTTCCCTGCGGCGGAGGCGGGTGGGGAACCTGGGTACCCGTTCCTGGGTGTTCAAGGCCTCATAGTCAGCGCCAGCTCTGACCAGCTTCTGCTGGCCCAGACATTCGCGCTGGAGAAGATCGCGACCGAGGAGTCGATGTTGGCCATCTTCGAGGCAGAGCCGCGGCCATCGGCATGGACGTCGGTGTTCGAGCTAGCGGCGGACGCCGATGCCCAAGGCTTCAACGCCGCGGGTGTGGCTGCGGTGCCGATGCCGTCGATACCGGCTATGGGCTTTGTGTGGGACGCGTGGGTGAACGCCGGGACGCTGGTCATGACCGGCGAGCTCGAGCCTGAGGCCGCGCTGACCCAGGCCGTGACCCAGATTCAGACACAAATCGAAGAAGCAGGCTGAGCCGGGGCGCCCACCCCAGATGTCGAAACACGTCGAGCAGGTTTCGGTCGGCGCCTATGTGCGTGCCGCAATCGCGGTGTCTCTATTCGGGGTGGGCGCGCTCTGGCTGATACGGGCGCTGATCATCGATGGCCTGTTCCTCCTGGCATCGATGATCAGCGCCGTCACCGTCTTTCTGATGCTCGTCTATCTGAGACGGCGTTTCTCCGCGATGCGCTGGATGGCGATCGGGGTCGCAGTCGCCGCCTTGTTCGCGGTGTATCCGATCGTGTTCAACATCTATATCGGCTTCACCAACATGGGCAGCGGGCACCTGTTCACCAAGGAGCAGGCGATCGCACGGCTCGAGGCCGAGACCCATCTCGACGAGAACGCCCCCACCTTCCGCTGGTTCGGATATCGCCAGGGGGAGTCTTTCGCCCTGTTGTTGATCTCCGACGAGGGGACGGCGCAGTTCGCCTCCCAGGATGGAACGATCGAGACAGTGGAAGTGGCCGACCCGGAACAGCCACCCGAGGAGTTGGACGGTTACACCTTGATGGCCCAGAGCGAGGTGACCCCGATCATCGACCGGTTGGCAGCCATCGAGTTCGGTGCGGCGCCGACGGTTGTCCGTGTCCAATCGTTACGCGAGGCGGCAGCCGCAGTTCCCCGTTATCGCTTCGACTCCGAACAGGATGCAATTGTCGATCTGGTCGATGGAACCGTTTATCAGGCTGTCGAGGGGTCGTTCGTCAGCGACGACGGCGAGGTCTTGATCCCGGGCTTCATGACCGGGGTGGGCTGGGACAACTTTGCCCGTTTCCTAACCAACGACGCGGTGCGAAACCCCCTGCTCCGAGTGCTGTTGTGGAGCTTCGTCTTCGCCCTCGGCTCGGTGGTGATCAGCTTCATCGTGGGGATCGGGGTGGCAGTTCTCTTCGAGGATCTCCCCGGAAAGAGATGGATCATGGCTCTCCTCATCGTGCCCTACCCGATCCCGGTACTGGTGTCCGTGCTCATCTGGCGGAGCATGCTCAACCCGGATTTGGGCACCATCGGCCGGTTCCTGGAGCGCACCTTCGGTGACTCGCCCCAGTTCTTCCTCAACCCGACCTGGACTCGTCTCGCCCTGATCATGGTCAACGTCTGGCTGTCCTATCCCTACTTCTACGTGGTCACTTCAGGTGCGCTTCGCTCCATACCCCACGAGATGTTCGACGCGGCCGAGGTCGACGGCGCTTCGCCATGGAAGCAGTTTCGGTTCATCACCTTCCCTCAGCTCGTCGCCATCGTCATGCCGCTGCTGATCGCGTCCTTTGCCTTCAACTTCAACAACTTCAACCTGATCTTCATCTTCAACAACGGCAACCCACCGATGGCCGATGTTGCGATTCCGATCGGGCATACAGACATCCTCATCTCGTTCATCTACAAGCTGGCGTTCCAAACAGCCAGCACGTCTGACTACGCGCTGGGTGCTGCCATCTCGGTGGTGCTGTTTCTCGTCGTCGGCACGATCACCTACATCCAGATTCGGGCTACGAGAGCTTTGGAGGCGACGTGAGTCGAAGTTATCGAAATCGAAAGAGTTGGTGGTGGCGCTATCTCCTGGCGGCGGTGATGATCGGATTCGCCGTCCTTCCCGCCCTGTGGGTGATCTCCGCATCGCTGAACCCGGCCAAGACGCTGGTGGGAGCCACGCTCATCCCCAGGAACCCGGGGTTCGTCAATTACGACGACCTGATCAATCACCCGTCGTACCCGTTCACCACCTGGCTCGCCAACTCGCTGAAGATCACCGTTATCTCGGTGGCAGTGACGGTGTCGATCACCACTCTCGCCGGCTACGCCCTGTCACGTTTTCGATTTGCCGGCAAGAGGCACTTCATGACCGGGATCCTCATCCTCAACGTCTTCCCCGCAGTGCTGTCGATCATCGCCTTGTTCGGGCTCATGCAGCAGTTCGGTAACCACATCCCGTGGCTGGGACTGGACTCGCATGGCGGCCTGATCGCGATCTACGTCTCGTTTGCGTTGGGGATCAATGTGCTCCTGGTCAAGAACTACATCGATGCGCTTCCCAGGGAGCTCGATGAATCGGCCCTCGTCGACGGCGCCACCTACGGTCAGGCCTTCCGCAAGGTGGTGTTCCCCATGATCCGACCCATCGTGGTGACGGTGTCGGTGCTCCAGTTCTTCGCGGTGTACGGCGACTTCGTGATCGCCCGGGTTCTTCTCAGGAGCACCGAAAAGCTGACAGTCATGGTTGGGCTGCTCTTGTTTCAGACATTGCGGTTCGAACAGGACTGGGGGGTCATCACCGCGGGGGCGGTGATGGCATCTCTTCCGGTATTGCTCTTGTACGTCCCGGTCCAGAACTACGTGATCAGCGGGCTCACCGCAGGTGCGGTGAAGGAATGAAAGCAGGAGCCGATCCCGACCCCGCTCACCGGGCCAGGGCCTCTCGGTGACACCAGCCGATAGGGCTGTCGCGGCTTTCGCCGCCCGCTTCCCCGGTCAACCAAGTGTGACCGTCAGGTCTCCGGGTCGGGTGAATCTGATCGGCGACCACACCGACTACAACCAGGGATTCGTGCTTCCCCTCGCCATCGACAGGACGGTGAGTATCGCACTACGTCCCCGGGACGACGACACGGTAAGGGTGTGGTCCGATCACGCCGACGAATGGGCGGAATTCTCCCTTCACTCGCTGGCCCGTGGTGGCGGTTGGTCGGCGTACCTACAAGGGGTCTCCGACGAGCTTCTCAAACTGGGACTTCGACTGACAGGATGGGAGGGAGTCATTATCAGCGACATCCCACCCGGTGCCGGGCTCTCATCCTCGGCAGCGCTCGAACTGGGCACCGCGATGGCCTTTGCCGTCGTGTCGGGGTTCGAGTGGGAACCCGTCGAGATGGCACTCCTTTGTCAACGAGCGGAGAATGACTGGGTAGGTGTGAACTGCGGGATCATGGACCAATTGATCTGCGCCACAGGGGAGGTGGATCGGGCCCTTTTGATCGACTGCCGTGATCTGACCCGAAGCCCGGCGCCAATCCCACCCGAGGTGGCCATAATGGTGCTGGACACCGGCACCCGCCGCAATCTCGTCGGTTCGGTGTACAACGAGCGTCGCCAGAGCTGTGAGACCGCAGCGAAAGCCTTCGGTGTCCCGGCATTGCGAGACCTCGACACCGAGACCCTGGAATCGGGAAGGGACAGGCTGGATCCGGTCGTGTATCGGAGGGCCCGTCACGTCATCAACGAGAACCAGCGCACACTCCTCCTGACGGAGTATCTCGACGGGGGAGACCTGGTCGGGGCCGGGCACCTCATGCAAGAGAGCCACATCAGTCTCAGGGATGATTTCGATGTCTCATCGGAGGCACTGAACGCCATGACCGAGGCGGCTCTTCGCTCCCCAGGTTGCTATGGGGCCCGGATGACCGGCGGGGGACTCGGCGGCTCATGTGTGGCACTGGTCGGCGCCGAGTCCATCGCGGCTTTCCAAACCGGGGCGCTGGAGCGCTATCACGCCGCGGTTGGGTTGCACGGCACGATCATCCCCATCCGAGCGACCAGCGGTGTTTCCTTTGAACTGCTCGACTGATTTCCGTTTCGCATAACGGTGTGACAGCGCTCACCAGGTGTCGGTGCGATCTCCCGTCTCAAACGATCGAATCGAGGCTTCGGCGAGCAGGAGGGCGCGTCTTCCGGCGCGGGCGTGGATGGGCGGCTCCTCGCGGTTCACGAGTGCCGGGATCAGGGCATCGAGATGCCGCTCGAACATTGCGTGAAACGACCGGTCATCGTCGTTGAAGTATCCGGCCTCCCATGTGGACGAGGTCTCGCTGCCGAGCTCGCTGAGCACGAATCGTCTGACTGTGTCCTCGATGAGCAGCCGGCCTTTGGTCCCGTTCACCTCGACACGATGGGTGCCCGGATAGGAGTATGAGGAGTCGTAGCTTCCAACGAGGCTGCCAACCCCTCCGCCGGCGAACCGCAACGCTATGGCGACCGTGGAATGCCCATGCCCGGTCAGGTCGTCGACCATCTCGGCCATCACACTCGCGATTGGGCCGCACAGGAACTCGAGCATGTCGAAACCATGACATTGGGTCTCGATCAGGTTGGCATGCGGGCTGAGGCTGGTCCCCGGCTCCCCGCCGAATCGCCAGGTGGCGAAGACGACCTCGCCGAGCTTCCCGTCCCGGATGGCTTGTTCGGCGAGCCGGGTCGGGACCGCATATCGGTGATTGAAATTGATGGCGAAGAAGAGCGATCGGCGCTCGGCTGCCTCGAGCAGCGTGTCCGCCTCTTTCAAGTCGAAAACGAGCGGTTTCTCCACGAGCAGCGGAAAGCCGGCCTCGATCGTTGCCATCGTGGTGTCGAAGTGATCCTCGTTCGGCAAACACAGCGACACGAGATCGGGATGCTGCTCGTGCAGCATCCCGATCAGGTCCACATAGGGTTCGGCGCCGAACTCGCGTGCTCTTGCTTCGGTCTTGGCCGGCGATCGCCCAACGATGGCCACGAGCTCGGCGTCGTCACGTTTTGAGAACACCCTGGCGTGCTCCCGACCCCACCAATTGCCGGTGCCGACCACGGCCACCCGGAGCATTTCATGCACCGCGGTGGGCCGTCGAGCCTTCGAGACCGGCCCGGAGGATGGCCGCGGCGTCTTCGGGGCGGATGTCGTTGATGAAGGTGCCTGCCGCCGACTCACTTCCGGCCAGATGCTTCAGCTTCCCTTCGGCGCGTCGCACCGAGAACACTTCCAATCGGAGATGGGCGACCTCGCGATCCTGTTTGACCGGTGCCTGAACCAGCGACGCGATGTACGGCATTGGTTTGCTGAACAGCGAGTCGAACACATCGAGCACGCGGGCCTCTACACCGAGCAGCTCGACTCTGGCTGGACCGGCCAGCGATCCGAGATCGGGCAAGTGTCGACGGCTGGCGATGTGCACCTCGAACGGCCAGCGGGAGGCGAAAGGCACGAACGCCACAAAACTCTCTGTCTCGAGCAGGATCCGCCGGCTGTCGTGGAGCTCCGCCTCGAGCAGCATGCAGGAGAGACAGTTGTTGGTCCGCTCCTTGAATCGCCGCGCGGCGAGGATCGACCGCTGCATCCGCGGCGGTATGAACGGGTAGGCGTAGAGCTGACCGTGCGGATGGCTGAGTGTCACGCCGATCTCCTCGCCGCGGTTCTCGAAGTAGAGGACGTACTCGACTCCGTCTATCGCCGAAAGGTCGTCGGTGCGGTCGACGATGGCGTCGGCGATCGTGCGCAGCCGCTCGTGCGGGAGCTTGGAGAATGTGGTGTCGTGATCGCTGCTGAAGCAGATCACCTCACACCGACCCAGCCCGGGTCTTGCCACCAGAGGTTCTTGGCTCAAGACCGCGCTCGGCGTTTCGGTGAGGGAAGGGAATCTGTTCTGGAAGACGACCACGTCGTAGTCCGACGCAGGTATCTCGGTGGCATGCCCGGGGCGGGTGGGGCACAACGGGCACTCATCCGAGGGTGGGAGATGGGTCCGATCCTGACGATGCGAGGCGATGATCACCCAGTCGTCCTGCATCTGGTCGTAACGAAGCTCGGACGTGCTCACCAGGCTGGTGAGGTTCCGCCGGTCGCGCGGAACCTCGACTCGCCCCGGTAGATCGTCGTAATAGAAGAGCTCGCGGCCGTCGGCCAGATGAGACGCCGTTCGCATCGTCGATCCCTGCGCCGCCACCACCGGTTCCCTCACCTCCAGTACGTCACGACGGCGGACAAGCTCTACCCGACCCGTCGCTGGACGATGGCATGAACTGATACCGATACGACGATGACCAATCCAAAGACGAACTCGGTGTAGAAGCCGGTGAGGCCCGCGGCGATGATCCCCGCCGCGATGGCACCGATCATGAACGCCCCGAGGACGGTGCCGTAGATAGTGCCTTTGCCTCCGAAGACGGAGGTACCCCCAACGAAGACGGCCGCAAGTGCGGGAAGAAGCTGTCCTTCTCCTACGGTCGGGAAGAACGAATCTATGAAAAGACTCGACAGGATGCCGGCAAACGCCGCAGCAACGCCGACGATCACAAACAGCAGGATTCTGATCAGGCCCGAGTGGATGCCCATCAAATCGGCCGTGTCCCGGTTGTCGCCGATCACATATACCGCGGCTCCAAAGCGATGCCGATTGAGAAACACCCATCCGATGACCGCCACCACCAGGAGCCACAGAAGCTGTGTGGGAATCCCCGCCAACTCGCCGACGAGCAGCCGATGCGGCAGGGAGGCCCGAGTGGCCACGAGCGACACATTCCGCCCGCCGATGATCACGAGCTCCAACCCGCGGAAGACGAAGAGGGTGCCGATGGTGACTACCAGGGCGGGCACATTCACGTAGACGACGATGAGGCCGTTGAACAGGCCGGCAGCGGCTCCGATCACGAGAGCTGCCAACACTCCGAGAGAGACGTTGCCGGTCGCTTCCCAGACGAGGACGAAGCCCACCATCCCCAGCCCCATGGTCGATGGAAACGACAGGTCGATCTCACCGGCGACGATCATCAGGGTGAGCGGGATCGCAACGATGGCGAACATGGGAACGGTTGCCGCGAACGCCGCGTAGATGCGACCCGAGAGGAAGGTGTCTGGCGCGAACAGCACAAAGAGCAGCCAGAGCAGTAAGAAGGCCACGGTGATGCCCGCTTGGCCCGCATACCTTCGGAAGAAACCTCTGATGTCGCGGTTTTCCGACCCAGGATCAGGTCGGATGGCTTCCGGGGCGGCAGTCACCGGGGTCAAGAGATGTCCCCGTTCGATGAAGCGATGTCTCGTCCCAGCGACGTCGACCCTGTTTCCGCGATCTGGCGCATGATCTCCATCAGCTCGGCAATCGAGTGCTGTTTGGGGATGAACTCTCCAGCCACGATGCCGCGATCGAGCACAACGACCCGGTCGGCGAGTTGGTACACATGGAAGATGTTGTGGTCGATGAGAATCGCCGATTTGCCGGCGCTTCGGACCGCCCGCACGAATTCGAGGAGCTTGTCGGTCTCCTTGACGGAGAGTCCCATTGCGGGCTCGTCGAGGATGACGACGTCGGCGTCGAAATGCAGGGCGCGCACGATGGCGATCCCCTGTTTCTCGCCGCCGGACAACGTCTTGATGATGGAATCGGGTGTGATCGCCGTTGACGTGAACCCCATTGCATCCACCATCAGTTTCTGGGTCTCACGACGCATCTCCCGCACCCGAAGGAATCCGAGAGACGTCGAGAGCTCACGTCCGATGAAGATGTTCCGCCACAGAGTCTGCTGGTCGGCGAGGGCACGCTCCTGGTACACGGTCTCGACACCGAGGGCCCTGGCGGCGTCGACGGTCAGATGGGTGACCGGTGTCCCGTTGAAGAGGATCTCGCCCTCATCGGGGGTGTGATAGCCGGTGATCAGCTTGATCAGCGTGGACTTGCCGGCACCGTTGTCCCCGATTAGCCCGACGATCTCGTTGCGGCCGAGGCTGAAGTCGATCTTGGTGAGCGCCTGGATGTCCGCGAAGCGCTTCGAAACCGCTCGAAGCTCGAGTCGCGGCACAGTCGCTTGCATTTCGCTCCGGGTCACCAGTGAGTCCTCAGACCTCGGCCGCAGTCGCGGCTCGCGGGCGTAACGTCAGCGAATCTGCTGCTCCACCAGCGCTGCCAACAGCTCGATGTTGTCGGCGTGCGCGAACCCCGCCCCGGTGTCGATGTGAAGCCCGGTGAACGCATACTTGTGGGTCAAGCAGATCTGGAGTATCGGTAGGAAACCCTGAAGATACTGTTGCTGATCGATCACCAGGTCGGTCCATCCACTCCGAATGGCCTCGACGGTTGTCGGGCTCAGATCGAATCCCACGGCGGCGATGTCGTCGGGGCCGAGTCCAGCCGCCTCCTGGTAGGTCTGGAGGGTTCCGGTCATGCCGCCATGATCGGTGACCACCACGGCCACGTCGGGGTTGGCGGTGACATATCCGACAAACGTCGAGGTGCCGGCGGCCGGATCTGAATTGGTCGCATCGTCGATTTCGAGGTAATCGACAGTGAGCCCGCCCTCCTCGAAGGCGTCGATGACACCCTGGGTGCGCTGCCCTCGGCCGGCTTGTGCGAGCAATCCCCAAACCATGGCTCTCTGACCAGCCTCCAAACCGAACCGGCTGATCGCCTCTGTTCCCAGGGCGAACCCCGCCGAGTACAACTCCGCCCCCACATATCCGAACCCGGCTGTGGAGTACCTCGCTTCGATCTCGTCGAGCGATGAGTTCTGGCTGGTCACGATGATTCCCTGCTCACGAGCATCGTCCACGAGGGGTCCGAAGGCTTCGCTGCCGGGGTGACCCATGATGGCAATGCCGTCAGGGTTGGTCGCAACGGCTTCACGGAACTGAGTGAGCATCTTCTCGGGATCCCAGTCCGAAAACACATACTCGACGTTGGCGCCGAGCACCTCATCTGCGGCAAGCGCACCGTTGTACACAACCGTCTCGAACGGACCGCCTGGGGTTCCGCCCGGGAAGAAGACAATGTTGGTGTCGCTGCAGAAGCCCTCGGTCGCGGCGCCACCTTCATCGGTGGTGGCGTCGGGCGCAGTTGTCGTATCCGCTGCGTCGTCGCTGGTGCATGCCGTTGCGATCAACGCCACCGCCATGACCGCGACGAGCAACCCCTGCCGCCGGGTGATTCGATGCGATCTCATATGGTGCCTCCTCCAGGTCAACTCTCCGACATTGCGGGTCACCGCTCGTCATCTGACGAGCCTGCGACCGAACATGATCGTTCTACACGGTATTCTGAACCGTAGTGTGCAAGAAGAGAGGGATGCAAACAGTAATAGGGCTGTTATGGGCAGTTTTGAGCAGATAGGTCGGATTCGATCATCACTCCTGATCATTCGGTCACAATCAGTGCCAATCCAGGTAATGTGCCGTTGGTGATACCCGCAGAACGCCGCCGGCTCATCCTCGCCGAGATCCGTAATCGAGGTGTGGTGTCGCTTCGGCCGATGGCCGAACAACTGGAAGTGTCGGAGGTGACGCTCCGACGAGACCTCAATGCCCTGGCCGGCGAAGGGCTTCTCGACCGTTCTCGTGGCGGGGCAACTCTGCGTTACGCATTGGCCCGGGAGCCGAGCTATCTCGAGAAGGCTGGTGAGGCCCAGGCCGAGAAGGCAGAGATCGCGAGGGCAGCCGCCGGCCTCGTCAAGCCAGGCGACTCGATCATCCTCGGCCCGGGGAGTACGACGCTGGCTCTGGCCCGCGAGCTTCGCTCGGTGGCGGACCTGACCGTGGTGACCAACTCGATGCTCGTGGTTGAAGCACTGTCGACCACTTCGAACGCCGAAGTCGTGGTGACGGCGGGCACTCTCCGCCGCTCGATTCACGCTCTCGTCGGGCCCTCGACCGAGCAGAGCCTTCGATTCCTGCGAGCGGACAAGGCCTTCCTCTCATGTAACGGGGTGTCGGCGGAGTTCGGTGCCACTACCCCCGAGATCCTGGTGGCGGCGGCGGACAAGGCCCTTGCTGCCGCCGCAAAAGACGTGATCGTGATCGCCGATCACACCAAGGTGGGGTCGGTTGCGCTGTGCCAGACGCTGGCGATCGACGAGATCGACCTGTTGATCACCGACCCGCAGGCACCCAAGGACGAGATCGACGCCCTCCGTGCCGCAGGTCTCGAAGTCGTGCTTGCGACCGAGAGTGACGGCCTGAGTTCCGCCTCGGACTGAGTGCCTAGGACCTGCCCTCACACTTGCAGCGGGGCACGGTGCACTCGGCTTGACGGTGCTCCTTGAGGGGATGCCCGCATCCGTTGCAGCGATCAGTCTTTGGCTTGAAGTCGCCTCGTTTGGGCTTGGGGACCGCTTTGATCAACGAGAGCGCTCTTTGGCTAGGTTCACAGTGAGCTGGCGCCCATCGACATCCTTGCCGTTCAAAGCCTCGATTGCTTTCTGGGCGGCGTCCGCCGAGTCCATCTCGACAAAGCCGAACCCGCGCGAGCGGCCGGTGTCACGATCGGTGACGACCTGAGCCTTGCTCACGGTGCCGTGCTGGGCGAAGAGGTTCTCGAGGTCGGCCGAGTTCGTGTTGAACGTCAGGTTTCCGACATAGATATTGGTTGCCATTGTGCTGCTCCTTCTTGGAAGCTCGAACCGTCTGATTGCCTAACGCCCCACAGGTCACCTTGCGAGAGCCTCGTTCTGGGGAGCGGGGGTCTGGCCTGGCCCTGCGGCGTCTTCACTCGACGGAACGACAGAAGCGAAGAGAGGGCGGAGCACGCATCAGGCGTGCGCTGTATCACCAGTCTAGTGGTTCGACCGGCACAAACCCTGATCGGAGGGTGGGTTGGGTCATGGCTGATCCCAACAACTCCCTGCCGTTGGCGCCCAGACATGGGGAATCCCACCCTGGCGGCACTACATTCACGGGTATGGAAGAAGAACGCATCGCCTTGTTCGTCGACTTCGAGAACCTGGCGATCGGGGCCCGTGAGGCTCTGAACGGGATGGAATTCGACTTCGAGCCCATCGCCAACGCCCTCGCCGAGCGAGGCCGGGTGGTGGCCCGGAGGGCTTATGCCGACTGGTCGATGTTCGCCGACGCCCGCCAGAAGATGACCCGGAGCCATGTCGAGCTGATCGAGATCCCGCAGCGAATGGGCGCCTCGCGCAAGAACGCCGCCGACATCAAGATGGCTGTCGACGCCATCGAGCTGGCTTTCGAACGGGATTACGTCACCACATTCGTCATCTGCACCGGCGACTCCGACTTCACACCGCTGGTACACAAACTGCGCGAGCTGAACAAGAAGGTGATCGGGGTGGGGGTCAAGGCCTCGACTTCGGCACTCTTGCCACCCGCCTGTGACGAATTCCTGTTCTACGAGAACCTGGAAGGTGTCGAACCACTGCTAGCCGAGGGGGCACGCCCTGAGCCGGAACCGGAGGAGATCCCGGACACCGGCACCGCGGAGCTCGAGTCCCTGATCACCACCACCTTGGCCGGCCTGCAGCGTTCCGTCGATGGCGAAGTGCTCGCTTCGTCCTTGAAGAGGGCACTGCTCCGCAAGGACTCGACCTTCAGCGAGGCTGACTACGGGTTCAGGGCTTTCGGCGAGCTCTTGCGTCACCTGGAGGCCCAGGGGGTCATCGAGCTTTCGGAGGGGCCGGGTCGGGGGGATCCGGTCGTCCAGTTCCCGTCGACTGGCACCAGCGAACAGGCTGCCTTCGAGCTGCTGGCAGATGTGGTGCGGAAGCTGGCATCGAAGAACGGCCCGGTTGTGCTCTCCGGTCTCAAGAACCAGCTGCGCAAACAGGATTCGACGTTCTCGGAGAAGAAGTTCGGATACGGGGGATTCCTCCAGTTCTGCAAGGCGGCCGCCACCAAGGGACTCATCGACCTGACCTGGGATGACAGCGTCGGCGATTATCGAGTCTCCGTTACATGACCCGAACCGCCGAGGTGGTGGTTGTCGGCGCGGGAATCATCGGCTCCTCGATCGCTTATCAACTCGCCCGTCATGGTGTGAGCGAGGTGGTTGCCTTCGACAAGGGCCGGGGACCTTCGGAAGGCTCGACCGGCTCCTCCTCGTCGATCTGCAGGTGTCGATATACCCACCGTGAAGTGGTCCGACTGGCCTATCACGGTCAGGAGTCGTATGGGAACTGGTCTGAGTTCACCGGGCTCTCCGAGACCCGGTCCGGATTGCAGCGGCTCGGCGTCCTCTGGTTGATGGGTGAGCCCGCCGATAAGGTGGAGGCCGACGTCGACAAGCTGGTTTCCCAGGATGTCCAGGCCCGCGCCATCGGTCCCGACGAATTGACAGCGATGTTCCCCGCGCTCTCCCCATGTGGCGTCCCCTACGATCTGGACGCCGAGGCCGAACACGTTTGCGTGCCCGGTGAGGCGTTCCTCTTCGAGCCCGGCGGCGGGTATGCCGACCCGGTGGGGGCCAATCAGGACCTGATCGAGGCGGCTCGTGACCGGGGGGTGGCGCTGGAGTTCAACTCCCAGGTCACGTCTGTCAGCAAAGGAGGTGGCCGCGTAACCGGCGTGCGGCTGGCCGACGGTTCCGAGATCTCGGCAGGCCTGGTCATCAACGCATCCGGGCCCTGGTGCAACCAGCTGAATGAGCTCGCTACGGCTCACCTGCGCTGGACGTTGACCCCGACCCGGATCCAAACCGTTTACCGAACCTGGCCTCCAGACCTTGGGCCACTTCCGGTTGTTGCCGATAATTCGACAGGCATCTATTTCCGCCCCCAATCCGGTGGCCAGCAGGTGATCATCGGCTCCGTCCTCGCCGAGGACGAGGAAGAGGTCGTCGATGACCCCGACGAGTTCAAGCGGGTGCCCGACGCGGAGTTCACCGAGATGAAGCTGGCGGCTTTCCAGCATCGGGTTCCGGCGCTGGCGACACGGGGCCAGGTCTCGGGTATGGCCGGGCTCTACACCATCAACCGCGAGGACGTCCATCCGGTGGTCGGCCCCTCGGGCGTGGACGGTTTCTGGGTGGCCAACGGGTTCTCCGGCCACGGGTTCAAGCTGGCCCCTGCGGTCGGCTCGATGGTGGCCCAGGCATTCACCGGTCAATCCATGGTGTTCGACACTGATGTCCCGATGAGCTTTTTCAGTGTCGATCGTGAGCCGATCGACCTTGCCGTCAAACACGTCCTTGCCTGATGCGCTACCTCAACGCCGCCGACACCAGGGCCGCCCTGCCCATGCTCGATGCGATCGAGGCCATGGAGCACGCTTTCGCGGGCGAGTCGGAGACTCCCCCGCGGACCCTGATCGGCAACTCCCTGGTGATGCCGGGCCGCCTCGACGGGATGATTGCGGTCAAGGTGGTCTCCGTGGTCCCGGGCAACCCCGCCGGCCTGGTGGCGGTGTTCGATGCTGAAGGGAGCCCCTTGGGCTTGGTCGACGGCCCAACCCTCACCGCGATTCGCACTGGTGCGGTTTGTGGCTTGGCAACTCGCTTGCTGGCCTCTCCCGAAGCGAAGACCCTCGTGATGCTCGGCGCCGGAGCGATGGCTTTCGACCAGGTCGAAGCAATCCGTGCGGTCCGCCCCATCGAGAGAATCCTGATTTGGTCGAGATCCGGAGATCGAGCCCGGGGCCTTGCCGGGCTGGTGGGTGGGGAGCCGGTCGCCTACGCCGACAACGCCGTGGCCGAGGCAGACATCATCTCGTGCGCCACTCCAGCCACCTCACCCTTATTCGACCCCTCTTTGGTCCGGCCCTCCACCCATGTCAATGCGGTGGGGGCGTTCACTCCGCTCATGGCCGAGCTCCCCCCCGAGTTGTTGCAACGTGCCTACGTCGTGGTGGACGATTTCGAGGCCGCCGCATCCGAGGCCGGGGATCTGATCCAGGCCAACCGCCAGCCCAACACCACGCTGCGTGAGCTGTTGGCAGGAGCAAACCCCGAGATCGTGGAGGACGTCACCGTGTTCAAGAGTGTGGGCGTGGCTGCGCAGGACGTTGCCGCTGCCTATCGCGCTCTGATCAACGCGGCTCGCATCGGCCTCGGGCCCCACCTCGACTGAGCGCATCCGCCTCGCTGTCGCTTACTTGGGGGAGGGAACATCGCACACGTTTCTCCCCCCAGCGAACGAAGTGAGCGTTGGGGGGAGAGCCGGCGCAGCCGGGAGGGGGGCACCCGGTACGCGTCTACGCGCTGCGGGCGCCCCGGATCTCGAGCGTGTCGAGGAGATGCTGGGAGGCGTGGGCGATCTCGTGGACCGCTCGCTCGAAGGCATCGGCGTTGTGGGCAGCCGGCTTGGTGAAGCCTGAGATCTTGCGTACGAATTGAAGGGCGGCGGCCTCGATCTCTTCGGGTGGGGCGGCCACCGAACCCTCTCTCAATATCTTGATCGATCTGCACATGGAGCCAAAACTACCGCCTCCGCCGTCGTAGCCGTTCCATCTCCTCCGAACCGAGAGCCACAGCAAGGGTCAGGGCCATCGTGACCTCGGCGGAGATGCCATCACCTCCGATCAACGAGCCGAAGAAAGCAAGCAATCCCACCAATGTCCGGGCCACCTGAAGCCGATCCCGTCGCAATGGAGTCTTCTTCCTGGAATCGACCAATGAGATCGGATCGAGCGGTTCCCGCACCACCGCGATCAAGGCCAGGAGCCCCAATGCCAACGTGAGGGGCGGGCGAATCTCTGGCAGAACCTGGGGGAAGGCCCCGGTCAGGGTGGCCACCAACGAGGCCCCGAGTGCAGCGCCGATTGCCGCGACTACACCCTGGCTGCTGTGCTCCTCGGCCATCCGATCGTCCAGGTAGATGGCGATTGCCAGCCCGAAGCCGAACACCCAGCCCAGGGCGGTGAACGA
>DATDPT010000078.1:0-10944 GCA_035292605.1 Acidimicrobiia bacterium | reverse complement strand
TTGGGCCCGGTGTAGAAGAAGGGCCCGAAGTCATAGACCCGCTCCGTGAATGGATTGAACTGGTAGAAGGCACCGGCGAAGTTGGTGATACCGGTGTTGCCGCCGGTCCAGTCGGCCAACGTCGTGGAACGCACCAGGATTCGCAGCACCTCAGAGGCGGCGATGGTGACGATGGCGAGATAGTCACCGCGGAGTCGCAGCGTAGGAATACCCAGCAGGAGGGCGAATATCAAGGCATAGCCGAGACCCACCAGGATCCCCAGCCAGGGATTCCATCCAAAAACGGTGATCGACATCCCCAATCCGTATCCGCCCATGGCGAGGAAACCGATTTGCCCGAAGTTGAGGAGGCCGGTGTACCCAAAGTGCACGTTGAGCCCGATCACTGCCATGGCGAAGACCATCGCGTTGACGCCAAACATCTGGGAGATGGTCTGTTCCAGGATCGAAACCAGGTTCACCCGACCCGCTCCCTTCTCCCCATCAGCCCCTGCGGTCTGATCAAGAGGATGACGATCATGAGCAGCAGCGCTCCGATGCTTCGCAACTCGGACGCGAGGAACAATGTGGAGAGCTGGATCCCGAGCCCCACCAGGATGCTGCCGACGAGGGCACCGTAGGCCGTGCCCAAACCACCGAGAATCACCCCGGCGAATAGGAGCAGGAGGATCTGAGAGCCGACATCCCATCTGATGACGTCTGACTGGCCGAGCAGCACACCACCGAGAGCCGCAAGAGCAGCTCCGGCGACCCACACCCAGCGAATGACCCGTTGCACATCGATACCCGACGACTCGGCGAGATCACGATCGTCCGATACCGCCCGCATCGCCCGGCCCGCCCGGGTCAGCTGCAGGGTCAGCCCGACACCGATCAGAGCAACCAGGGCCACCGTCATCGCGATGATGTCCTTGTGGGTGACTGCAATCGGGCCGATCGCGATCGCCTGCTGACCGGCGTAGCTCCGGAAGAAACGCCCGGTGCCCCCGAACAGGTAAAGGTAGATGTAGCGGATCAGGATCGAGAGGCCGATCGTGATCACCATCTGGGCGATGAGACCGGTTCCGCGGCGACGAAGTCGGGCGAAAACACCGGCATCTGCCGCCCACCCCAGCAGCCCGCCCAGGATCACGGCCATCAAGGCGGCGGTGATCAGATCGACCGGGCCATTCAGGATCCATGGCCAACCCGCTGTGAAGCCGAACAAGGACGACACTCCGAGCACATTGAAGAAGTAGGCGACCAACATTCCCCAGGTGACGAGCTCGGCATGGGCAAAATTGACCAGGCCGGTCGTGCCAAAGATGAGCGAGAGCCCGATGGCAGCCATGGCCAGAAACAGGCCGAGTTTGATCCCATCGACCGACAGTTGCAGCACCCGGCGGAGGGTGATATCCGTACCACGGGCGCCTCCACCACCCTCACCGACAACAAGCTGGAAGACCACTGTCGCGAAACGACCCGCCTGGACATTTGCCTCTCGCCTTAGTTCATCAGCATTGGGGAGGCTCATCCCTTCTGGGATCGTGGAGGCGTCGATCTCGACGGTGAAGATACCGGGGGCGGCCAAAGGGATCTCGACGATTCCCTCGGCATCGCTCGTCCCGTCCCCCAACTCGGCGCCCTCCTGGTCGAGGAAGATGACACCCACCCCCTCCACCGGCTCTCGCTCCTCCGTTGCAGGGTCGTCGGCAAGGACCCGTACTCGTATCCCTTGCTCACCTTCCTGGGCCACGCCGACGGAAGGGAGCAGCCACAAGGCGGAGGCAAATGTCAGGAGGAGCAGGAGGCATTTCTTGAGCCGATCGCTCCGGGTCGTGACTCGATCTGGAGCTGTTCGGTTTCGCCACGCCACAATCGGTGCAATGTAATCGAAGGCGTCGACCGAGGTCGGGGACAGCGAGATGACTCTTGTGGGGATCCGGGCCAGACCTCGGACCTGGGATTTCTACTTCTCCCTCGCCGGGTCTTCGCCCAGCGGTACCAACTCCTGAGTGTCGAAGAGCCTGCTCTGGTTGGACTGCCGGCGCCGGATCCCAGCGATGCGCTCGGGGGGGTCGGTGTATTCGATCATGGCCCTGCTCGCCTCCCCCCAGGTCTCACCGAGCAACCGCGTCCTCCACAAGTGACCCACGATGATCCTGATCGCCGCCGTCATCGGCACCGCCACCAAGACACCCAACAGCCCGGCAACGGAACCGCCGATGATCAGGGCGAGGATGATCACCAGCGGCGAGAGGTTGACCCGCGCCCGTTGCACAAGGGGGGTGATCACGTGGTTGTCAACCTGTTGGATCGCAACGAAGATCAAAACCGCCCAGATCGCTTGCCTGAGGTTCCCGTTGAGCAAGGCCACCAGGGCTGCCAGCGCCCCTCCCACGACCGGCCCCATGAACGGGATGAGGTTGAGGAACCCGGCGAGTATGCCAATGATCAGCCAGAAGGGGAGGTCGATCAGAAACATGCCAAGGCTGGAGGCGATCCCCACGATGACCGACACCAGCAACTGACCCCTCACGAACGAGCCCATGGCGGTGCTCACCTCTCCCGCCACGAACGCCGTCTCCTCGCGGTGACGGGGCGGGGTGATATTGAGCGAGTTGGACTTGAACCGTTCCAGGTCGATCAGGATGTAGATGGCCAGTACCGGGGCCAGGACGGCCACCGCGATGGCCTCGGTGACGCCACGGATCACCTGACCGGCTCCGGCGCCGAAGCCGAGCAACAGGTTCCCGACGGTCTCTTGATTGGCGGGATCGTTGAGCCAGTCTTCGATCGCTTGCTGGCTGAGGATCTCGTCGACATCCACGCCGAGCTTTGTACCCACCTCGCGGGCCCAATCGATTCCCGCCAGATAGAGGTCCGGCAACTGTTGGCCCAACTCCTGGGCCTGGGCTCTGATCGTGGGGAGAATCAGGGCAACCACAGCCAGGATGAGGGCGACCACGACCAGGAAGGCGAAGATGACCGACACGACTCTCGGGAGGCGTATCCGCTGGAACACCCTGACCATCGGCTCGAGCAGGAATACCAGCCCGGCCGCGAAGGCAATCGGGAGCCAGATGACTCGAACTGAGCCGGCGACGATCAAGAAGACGTAGCCGAGTGCCAACACTCCGACGGCGGTCCACACAATGAGGGCTAGCCGTTTCAGCCGATCAGAGGGCACGATCCTGGGAGTGTAACTAAGCCTCGGTTATCGCCAGGGTCGACCCTTCGGAGACCGACACCACCCATCCACCGGCCCCGCCCGGGGACTCCCAGCCGTCGGAAGTCTCCGTCCAGCCCTCAGGAACCTCAGCGACTCCCACCACCCGCACCGCCGAGTCGTTCGGGACCTCGATCTCGAAGTCTCCTGATACCGACACCGGGGTCTCGGCCATCGGTGTGCCCAGCCGGACCGATCCTTCGCCCTCCACCTGAAGCTCCGTGACCCGTAGCGCTATGAGGTCCGCCGATAAGACGCCACCCAAAGAGAGGGACCACGCCGGGGCTGGGTCGAGCTCCAGGCTCCATCCGGCAAACGTGTACAAACCGGGGTCCGGTACCGGCTCGAGAACCACTGCCATCGACGCCCCCTGAGTTCGTTCCACTGCTTCTGGGAGACCGGTGCCACCACCGGTTCGAATCGGAACCACCGAGTACAGGTACCCGGGCTGCCCCAGGCCGACCTTCAACCTTCCATCGATGCGCGCCGACATTGCAGCAGTTGTCACCGTGTCGGAGGAAGGGCCCACCAGGGATGCGGAGGACGAGGGCATGACATCCCAACCCAGGATGTGACACGCCAGGAAGACACCGAGCGCGGCGAGGGCGACCAGCGGGACCAGACCCGAAAGTCGGACCTTCCCCAACCGACGCCGCCTCGCGAGGAAGGTGAGACTCCCCACCAGGAGCCAAACCGGCCACCAGGCAACGAAGTCGACGACCACCGATCGGCTCAGCCAGCCCGCCACTGCGGCGAGGAGAATCACGACAAGAACGGCAATCGGGAGCAGCCATGCCCTTGGAACGCCCGGGCTCGAGCCCGAGGCGGTGTGGGTCATTCCTCGTAACCGATGCCGAGAACGACGACGAGATCTGACCCGGGGGCCATCTCCGGGTCGGGCAGCGGTTCGACCGCAGCTCCGGGGATGAGGGCGAGCAGCACATTGGCCTCCGCGGAGAAACCGTCTCGGTACCAGATCCGGGACGGGTCGTATTCCGGGTCGAGATCGCCGGCGGGCAGAGTCTGGTAGCCGGCGTCCGCCAGTTCCTGGGTGAAACGACCTGCGGCCCCCGATAACTCGATGGAGTTGAACACCGTCACCCGAACCTCGCTGGGAAGGCGAAGGGGGACAGTCGCGGGGGTAGTCGAGGTGGCGGTGGTGGTTGTTGCCTTGAGCTCGGTTGTGCTCGCTGCCTCGACTCCGGTGGTGGGCGGATTGGAGGTGGTCGTATCAGCGGCTTCGGAGGTCGGGTCGCCAGCCAGCAGATAGAGGAGCAAGAACACGGCGGCGCCAACCAGGAGGATCCCTAGCGTCATGATGAGCAGGTCCCGGTAGAAGGCGCCCGACGACTTCGATGCGTGTTTGCCTCTGCTCGCCATCACCCGACTCCTGCGGCCGAATCGGGAGCGGGCTCGATTTGAGATCGCACCCGTTTCACCGTCAGCGGATAGTGCTCCATCGCCTCCGTCCGGCTGATGAGCGCCAGCAGCGTTTCGTAATAGTCGGCCGCGGTCAGACCGAGGCTGAATTCGATGGCCTGGTCCTTGGGCCCGGGTTCCCGCCACCACGAACCTTCGAAGTCGAGGACAGCCCTCTCCTCAGTGCTCAGCATTGCTCTGAGGGTATTTCTATGACCGGAATTACCCGGGCATTTGGGCCGCGTCACCCATTCTGGCGCGGAGATCTGGACCCAGAGGTCCAGATCTCCGCGCCAGAATTACATGGGGCAGGCGAGCCGACCTCACGGAGCCGGGTGCCGGAGTCGAACCGACGACCTGCTGTTTACAAGACAGCTGCTCTACCGACTGAGCTAACCCGGCTTAGCTCAGGGGTGGAACTGAGCTCGACGTAAAGGTAATAGTTCGCCGGCCGCCCCTGGATCTCGGAGAGAACCCGGAGCAGTGGCGGGTCGATCCGCCGTCGGCCGAGCTCGAGGAACATCACCTTGTCCTTGGTCCAGACCTCGGGGGTCCTCGCTGTCAAAGCCTCTGCCAGCCGTCCGCGATCCCAACCGAGATCCTCTCGTGCATGTCGCACCCTGCGTCCGGCCAGCTTCATGTCATAACTGACAGCATCGCCGCCCGAGACCCGCTCTTCTCGTGTAGCCATGACACCATGATGTAGTTACACGGCTGGTTGTCAAGCGGAATGCTTGACAGGCTGTAAGGCTCTACAGTACGCTGTCGATCTAGTGACCGATCGCTCCCTCACCGCGCAACAGAGAGTCGTCGACCTCCTCCTCGAGAAGAACGGGTCCACCCTCAAGGATTGGCTGTCGGGGCGGCGCGCCGAGAGCACTTCGTACGAGGACATAGCCAAGCAACTCTATGTCCTCACCGACGGCGAGATCTCGATCTCCTACACCACGGTGAAGCGTTGGCTGATCGACTTCGACCTGCTCGAGGTCGCATCGTGAGGCTCCGGATCGCTGGCCGCTGTGCCGCCGCCGCGCTGATCTGGTTCGGGATCCCCGCCGTCTTCTGGTGGGGCGTCTACCTCGTCTGGAGCGCGTCTTGACCCGCCGGTATCAGCTGGTCGTCCTCGTCCTCCTGGCCGCCCTGGCCATCGGCCTCATGTGGGAGGTCCTGACGTGAGCCTTCCTCGTCAGACAGCGCAGCGTCGTGAGAACGACAGGATCGATCTGGCAGCCACTCCCCTCCTGGTCGTGGAACTCGAACTTGAGAACCACGAGGACCCTGCTATCCGAGAGCTCTATTTGTGGAAGCGGATCTTCGACGCTGCGACACCTTTTGAGGCTCGCTGGTGAGGATCGCCGGACCCGTTTCTAATCGTGGTGAGAGGCCCCTCCCTCCCGGTCCGGCCTCTCGCCGCGGCCTGCTCCAGCGGTTGGTGCGGACCATGACGGCCCTGGCCGCTGGAGCGGGCTCCCACCTTTCGGGCCGAAACCTTCGGAGGGTCCCGTAGATGACTGCCACTGCCACTCTGCTCTGCCTGACCGGCCTGCTGACCCCACCCATCTCGCATCTGCAAGGGGTCAACGAGGAGTGGCGCACCCACACCGCGGTCGGCCCGCTGCAACAGGTCAACGAAGCGTGGGACACCCACCGCGCTGCACCCCTCACCGCTCAGGCTTCCAAATCGCCGGCGCGGGGCATGGGCTCCGACGTTGAACAGTGGCGGAGCCTGGTCGACGCCCACTTCGGGGATCTCGGCGCGGTGGCGGTGGAGACGGCGCTGTGTCTGATGGCCCGAGAGTCGGGCGGCAACCCCACCGCCCGCAACGTGTCCAGCGGGGCGACCGGGCTGATGCAGGTTCTCCCCTCCTGGGCCCCCCGCTTCGGACTCACCCGATCTGATCTCGAGGACCCGGAGATCAACCTGTGGGTGTCACGCCAGCTCTACGACGACGGAGGGTGGGGCCACTGGTCCCCCTACAACCGGGGGGAGTGCCACCTGTGATGCGTCCGCTCTCCCCGCGGTGGCTGTGGGTGCTCGCCGCCTGCTTCGTCGTCGGCGGTTTCTTCGAGGTGCCGATGTGACCTTGATCGACACAGCTACCGGCGAGATCGTGGAGCCGACGTTGGCGGAGTGTGAGGCGATCATCGAGCGCGGCTTGGAGACGTTCGTCGAGGTGGGCCAGGCGCTGCTGATCATCCGTGACAATCGGCTCTACAGGGAGACCCATAAGACCTTCGAGTCCTATTGCGATGAGCGGTGGGACATGTCTCGTGTCCACGCTCACCGTCTGATCGGGGCCTCCGAGGTCATCAGGGTGTTACCAATTGGTAACACCCCTCAGGCACCTTCGAATGAGGCCCAGGCTCGTGCTCTCGCACCGTTGAAGGGTGCCCCCGATCTGATGGCTGAGGCATGGGCTGAGGCGGTTTCGGAGTCGGATGGGAAGCCGACGGCGAAGGTGGTCAGTGAGGCGGTCGCCAAACGACGGCAGATGTCGAGGAAGGCCGACGAGGTTGCCGAGCAGTTCGCCGCTTCGACCTTCGGTTTGACTGATGGGATCGCCGAGATGCGTCGGCTGGGGGTGATCGCGGAGCGGATCGGCGATCTGTGGCGACGGGGTTCGAGCAAGTGGACCCCTGAGGAGCAGTCCGTGTTCCGATCCCAGTGGGGTGAGACGCTCAATCAGTTGACGGTTGTCACTGAGCTGATCGGTACGGACATGGACGCCGAATTGTCCCGGCTTCTCGAGGACCTCTCGTGAGCGGCCGCAACCGGACTCCGTACTGGGAGCGAATCGTGCATGTGCTCCGGAGGCTGGGCGATGAGGGGATCTCCGGCGAGGAGCTGGCGGAAATGGTGGGCGCTCCTGACAAGAGGGCGATCAGTCGACCGATGAACAAGGCCCGAGTCGTGTTGTTCGAGGAGTGGGGGATTGTCGTCCCTCATCCTCACCCGTCGACGGGGTACCTGTACTACGCGATCGGTGAGCACAACCCCGACCTGGAAGCGTTCCGCATGGGGTCGAGCATCGACCAGGCGCAGTTCATGGCTCGTGTGTCACGCCTCTATCGGGACATGCAGCTGATCAAGGTCACGATGGTCGACAAGCGGACGACCGTCGGCAAAGCCATCTACCGCCTCGACAAGACGCTGGGCCGTTGGATCGAGGACCTCGAAGAAGAAGGGATTTTCCTTTGACCACTCAGCTGTCGATCGAGGACCTGGCCACTCCAAAGATCCCGATCAAGGACATCACCTCTCCTGGCAACCTTCGGGTCGACGTCGGCGACGTCTCCGAGCTGGCGGCGTCGATCGGGTCGATCGGACTTCTCGAGCCGGTCGTGGTCACCCCGAATGGATCCGGGTTCCACCTTCTCGCCGGGCACCGCCGCATCGCCGCGGTCAAGTCCCTCCACTGGAAGGAGGTCCCGGCCCACATCCTGGCGGTGGCCGACGGTGACGCTGAGGTGGCTCGGCTCACCGTCCAGCTGATCGAGAACCTGCACCGAGTCGACCTCTCCCCCGTCGAGGAGGCCTCCGGGTACGCCCAACTGAAAGCGTTCGGGTTGAAACAGGCCGAGATCGCCCGCAAGGTCGGCCGGTCCGAAACCCACGTATCCAAGCGGCTCTCCATCCTCGAACTTCCCGACCGGGCCCTCGACATGTACCAGGCGGGCCAGATCGGCACCGAAAGCCTCTACGAGCTGACCAAGGTGATCGACGTCGCTGGCGACGTTGGCCAGGTTCTCGACACTCTCAACGTCAAAGGGGACACCTCGACCACCTTCAAGGTCGACGAGGTGCAACGACTGGTCAAGGACGCCACGGTGCGGGCCGGCCTCGCCAAGGACATCGCAGCCCGACGCGCCCAACTCGAGGCGGCCGCCGTCACCGTCCTCGACGTTGCTGGTTACGACCAGTGGGGGACCCCGAAGTTGCCCAAGGACCGGATCAGCTACGGCGGCGTCCTCGGATACCTCGATGTCGACAAGCATGCGAAAGAGCCCTGCCATGCGGTCTGCGTGTACGGCCAATATTCGACGGTCTACGAGTCGGCCCACTGCACCGACAAGAGACGCCACCAGCCCGAAGGCGCTTCGAAGCTAAAACTCCCCGACCCGTCCAAGAGCACCACCCAGGCCTCCTGGCAGGTCGAACACGACCAGAAGGTTGCCCGGTCCGAAGTCCGCACCGCGGTGCTCAAATCAGCGGCCAGAGCGATCCTCAGTGGTCGGCCACCAGCGCGCGACAAGATCCTGGATCGCCACATCGCCACCTGGATGAAGTTTGTCGATGACCAGTTGGGCGCAGACGTCATCGAGATCCTCGACCTCTACCCCGAAGTCGGCGACGAAACCGTGATCTCGATCGCTGAGATCTACGAGCAGGCCGACGGTTCCAACCGCACTCGGATCATGGCCGCGGCGGTGCTCGCCGAAGTCATCGAGCAGGCCGCCTGGATCGGCCTCGATGAGAACGGTTCCGACTTTCTCAGCTTCCTCGAGTTCTGCGCTGAGCTCGGCCACCCGATCGACCTCGACGGAGCGGGCAAGGAGACGACGGAGGCATGATTCGGTGGAACCTGTTGCTGCGCCGACCTGGCACGGTGGAGCAGCCAGCGCCAGGTGCGGAGATAAAGGAGACCGGCCGTCCGCTCATCCACCCGGCCGCTCCAACCCGTGACCGCCGCCGACCCGATGTCATCGACGAGGCGGTCCATCAACTGCTCGCCGACACCGGCATGTACGGGAGGACCCGACGGTGAAACCGCTCAAGGAGGCCAGGGTGATCGGCGATGTTTCGATCCAGTATCTGGCCGACTCCAGCCACTCCCACGAGGGAGGCCACAGGATCACCGTGACGGGCCGAAACCTCCTCGTCCTACCGGATGGGCGGACCACGGCTAGGAATCGCTCGCACGTAATTACAGCCGTGTTATCCGCAGCCCAGGGCCACGGTGCCGACCCGATTCAGACCCTGGTCGGGGCTCTGGTCCTCGAAGGGGCCACCAACCTCGAACTGGACGGGGTCCCCGTCTTCGCATCGGAGCGTCGACTGGTCGCCTCGATGCGTCTCGACATCGTCGAATCCGAATCCGGGGTCGACGTCGAAGTCGGCATCATCGGAGGGGCGGGCTGATGTCGGTCAGGACGCTTGGCCGAGTGATCACCGAAGGGGTCTCCAATAGCGAGCTGGCCGCTCGTCTGGTCCTGATCGCGATCGCCAACTACGCCGACGACCGAGGCTTCGGCTACGCCAAGACACTGACCCTGGCCGAGGGGGCGAACATCGACCGGAGCACCGCCTGGCGCAAGCTGCTCTCCCTCGTCGAGATCGGCGAGATCCGCATGTTCACCCGCGGCCACTACGAGGCGCCGGCCTTCGCCATCACCATCGTCGAGCACCCCCTCTCCACGACCGAGATCGTCGAGAGGCTGTGGTCCACCGACCGCCAAGCCGTCTGGCATGAGCGCCTCCCCGGCGAGCAGACCCTCCCCTTCACCAGATCGTTGCATCCTGCAACGATCTCTGAGGACCACCGAGATATTCCCTCCGACGACGAGCCACAAGCCCCTGACCAGGCACTTCACCCCTCCGAAGAGTGGGAAAACCGTGAAAACCGTCACAACCACTCGGACGGGGAGATCGTTGCAGAGCGCAACGATCCGTTGCAGGACGCGCCGGAGATCGTTGCAGGACGCAACAGATCGTCGCGCTTGCGCAACGTAGTTCAGAACAGTCTTAAGACAAATCCTTCTACTACCACCACTACCACGGGTTCACCACCCGACGGCGAGCGCGGTGGTGGTGGTGGAGAGCCTGAAGGCCTCGAAGCGGTCGGGATCGCCCGCCGCTGGTGTGAGATCACCGACAAGGCTTGGACCGGGCCGGTCAAAGCCCGCTACAGCACCCAGGTCGCCGAGTTCCTGGCGGCCACCGGGGTCGCAGACGTCTCCGACGAGTTCATGGCCCGGGCCGCAGACCAAGGCATCATCGAACCGTCCGGCTGGGGGTTCCTCACCGGGTCCAACCCCGGCCCGGCTTCGGTGCTCCCCGACTGTGCCCGCTGCGGCAACCACCGCCTCCTCGGCGTCCTCGCCGACGGGACCACCACCGCCTACGACGACCCCGAAGGTGTGGCCTTGGTCCCCTGCGACACCTGCCGGATTGAGGCCGTCCGATGAACGTCGCCCTCACCCGACTGGCCGCCCGGGAGCTCGAGGCCACTCCGAGCGACCTGGTCCGGCTCCGCCACCGCCCGGTCCACGGCTACCGGCCCGGGGAGCTCGCGGTGGAGCACCCGGACGGCTCTTGG
>DATDPT010000077.1:0-17537 GCA_035292605.1 Acidimicrobiia bacterium | reverse complement strand
GGTGACCCTTGCCGCGATCCGAGCCAGAGTGTCATCCCCCTGCTCCCGGATGGCGGAGCGGACCGCCTCCTCCAAGTCGATGGCGCCAGGGAGCCTTTGCGCCAGTTGAAGGGCGAGGGTGGTCTTGCCCGACCCCGGTGCGCCGAGGAACTCAACGACTCTCACGAATCGCCTTCCAGATCGCGGTCTTAGCCTCGAGGAGAACCCGTTCGTATGGGGGACCGGCGTCGATGATCGCCCGTCCCGGGCCCGGCGTGAGATGGCGCACCGCTTCAACCTTGGCGGTGTGCTCCTCGATGGTGAGATCGAGCTTGCGGTCGCGCAACGTGCCCAGATCCGTCTGTAAGACCAGCACCAGGTCGGGGGTCTCGATGGTGTCATAAGCCCTCAACTCCCGCCGGGCCATTGTTCCCGAGGCGTCTTGAAGCCGGGGCCCATCCATGGGGGCGGTCATCGAGCGGAACTCGGGGAGCGGGTAACGCTCGGCGATGACCACCTCGCCTGACTGCGCTCGTTTTCGGGCATCGGTGGCGAGGCGGCGTCGCTGATTGGCGAGTATCACCCATTTCAGCGAGTCGGTGAGCCGAGCGATACCCGCCAACGGACCGGAAGCCTTTTTTTGGGCTCGAGCCATGCTTCCCGGTTTGTTGAGCAGCTTGAACAAGACCCCCGTCTTGGGTTGACCGAAATAGACGTGTCGGACCGTCAGCTTCCAGCCCAGCCAACGCTCCAGGTCCTTCGTGAGGCGGCTTTTCCCGGCCCCGTCGGCCCCAACTGCCGCGACCAACGGCGCCGGGCCTTGAAGGCGCCGGGGTGGAATCCCCCAGCCGAGTCGCTTGGCGAGGCGGGTCGAGCGAAAACGCAGCCACATTGCCTTGGGCACGGCGCGGTGGCGGGGGAGACGCTCATGTCTCCGCAGTCGCTTGCGCAATGAGCGCTTGCGCCCGAGTACATATCGCCAGTCGAAGTTTCGGCCTTGGGCCCGCCGATGAAACTCGGCGACCTCCGCGGAGGTGATCCCCAACTGAACGGTCTCGGCCGCTTCGGTCAACTCCGATTCGCCCACCTGGTCGGCCAACCAGGTCGCCTCGGTCTGGATCCGCTCGGGCAGCGGAGACCCGCCCTTGACAATGGAGCGGAGGAGTTGTCGTCCGGTCATCTTCAGCATTGCCCGGACGTAGAGAAGGAGCAGCTCGCGACCCGGGGGAGGGATGCGGACGCCCTCGAGACGTCCTGGATCGGCGAGCAGCCATCCCTCGATGGGGAGATGGTGGTTCTTGATCAGCTGCTCGCCGAGCACCAGCCGATAGTGAACGTCGAGATGCAGCAGGGAGCCGGTGGATTCGTCGAACCCGAGGAAGCTCTCCAGACCCGGCACCCGTCTCACCTCAGGGGAGAGCATGGTCACGAACCCCAGGCTGTCGACGATTGAGCGGAAGTCATCCCGATGCTCTGGTGGGACCAGGAGGTCGAGATCGGTCTGTCCCCTTACCGCGGCGTGGAGATGCTCGTTGCTCTTCCAGTGGATGTAGGCGACGTCCTTAGCCTCAAGAGTATCGAACAGGGACGTAGCCAGTTGGAGCTGATCCAAGCTCAGGATCCCTGCTTCGACTCCACCAGCCGTGCGATCCCATCGATGGTGCCGAAGTTGTCTGCGATCAGATCCTCGTCATCGATCTCGATCCCGTATTCGGCCTCCAGAAAGGAGACAACCTGAAAGATCCCCATCGAGTCGAGGATCTCCTTCTCCAGCAAGGGAAGGTCGTTCTTCAGATCCTTGGCCGAGCCGCGGAATCGCAGCTCGTCGATTATGAAGGTTCGAACACGATCCTGGGTGCTCATTCTCTCTCTTTCGATTCGGTGAGGTCCAGCAATGACTGGCGATCGATCTTGCCGGTCGAAGTCTTGGGCAGTGAGTCCCGGAACTCAAAGTCGGCGGGCACCATGTACTTGGGGATTCTCTCCCCTAGGAAGATGGTGAGGCTGCGGGGGTCGAGCCCTCCGTCGGCTACCACATAGGCCTTGATCCTGTTGGTGATCATCTCGTCGGGGATTGCCACCGCAGCGCATTCTCGAATCTCGGGGTGTGCGTACAAGGCGGTCTCGATCTCGCCCAGCTCGATGCGATAGCCCCGGCTCTTGATCTGGTTGTCGCGGCGGCCGAGGAAGGTGTAGTTGCCGTCAGCCTCTTCGACCACCAGGTCTCCCGTCTTGTACACAGGATCGGAGAGGCCTTCGGAGAAGGTGTTTTCGATCCGGCTTCTAGTGGTGCGCTCCGGGTCGCCCCAATATCCCTGCATCACGCTGGCACCTCGGACGTAGAGCTCCCCAACCTCACCCGGAGCGGCCACCGTGCCGTCCTCCTTGACCACAAAGGTCTCCACGTTGGCGATGGCCTTCCCGATGGAAATGGGTGGTGCGTCTTCAGAAGGCCGTTCCGTCACCAGGTAATAGGTACAGACATTGGTCTCGGTCGGACCGTAGAGGTTGGCGAAGACTGCGTGGGGCAAGAGCCGCATGATCCGGGAGAGGTACTTGGTGGGAAACACCTCGCCGGCGAAGAGGATGGTCTTCAAGCCCAGAAGGTCGCCAATCTCGAGCTTGGCTCTTTCGGTGAGCATGCTGAGGGCTGATGGGACGGCGTACATCACCGAGATCTGCTGTTCCTCGATGAACTTCCTCATCTCCATCGGAAACATCGAGGTCTGACGTGGCGCAAGATGCACCGAGGCTCCGGACAGGGCCGCCCCGTAGAGGTCGAATGTCGACAGGTCGAAATGAAGCGGCGCCACTTGGGACAACCGGTCGGCGGCGGTCACTCCGAACTCGGCCACCGCCCATTGGACGAAGGTCATGACGTTGAGATGAGAGAGCATCACGCCTTTGGGGTTCCCGGTGGAGCCCGAGGTGTAGAGCATCAACGCCAGATCAAGGTCGATATTGCGCGCCTTCGGCTCCGAGCCGGGTTGTGCGGCGACGTCGGTGGGGGAGTAGAGGTGGGCGCCCCCGAGATCGAGGTCAGAGTCGTCGGGGGTGGCGTCGAGGGCAACGATAGAGTCAAGCGTGGTGGTCTCCACCAGGTGACGCCACTCCCCGGCCTTATCCGCCGAGGTGAGGAGGGTGTGGATCTCGCAGTTGGAGATGATGTATCCGATTCGGTCGACGGGCGCCTCGGGGTCTAAGGGGACGTAGGCCGCCCCGGCCTTCATGATTCCGTAGGCGCCGGCCACCGCCTCGAGCGACTTCCGCAGATACAGCCCGACCCGGTCACCTTTGTTCACCCCTGTCTCGTGCAACAGGTGCGCTATCTGGTTGGAGAGGGTGTCGAGCTCGGAGTAGGTGATGCTCCGCTCGCCGTCGACGACGGCGATAGCGTCGGGACGGGTGTGCGCCGAGGACCGCAACAGGTCGTGGAGGAGGTAGCTCACAGGCCCAATCTCCCAGCGATGATGTTGCGCTGGATGTCAGAGGTTCCCGAGTAGATCCGGCTGGCGAGGGCATCACGGATGTCCCGCTCGACCTCGGTCTCGGTCATGTATCCATACCCGCCCAGGATCTGGAGGGTGTCGAGACTCGACTGAACCCAGGCTTCACTGATGTAGAGCTTGGCCAAGGCCGACTCGGTTGGTGTGTTCGCGCCCTCGGCCTGGACCTTGGCCCACCCAACCTGGTAGAGAAATGAGCGGGCGGCCTCGAGACGCATCTTCATGTCGACGATCCGGTGGGAGACGGCCTGGAACTTTCCGATTGGCTGACCGAATTGTTCCCGCGTCCTGGCGTGCTCGATCGCCGTCTCCAATTGGCGCTGCATGGTGCCCACGGCGGCGGCGAGGATGAATCCCCGCTCCCAGTCGATCGAGTGGTTGAAGATGGCCATGCCGTTGCCTCTTTTGCCCAGCATGCGTTCGGCGGGGAGGACACAGTCGTCGAAGAAGAGCTCGCTCATCGGGGATGTGCGCAACCCCATCTTGGAGAACGGCTTTCCGACTTCCAGACCCGGAGTTCCAGTGTCGACGAGGAAGGCCGAGATCCCGAGCGCCCCGGCCTTGGGGTCGGTCGAGGCGAAGATGACGAAGACGTCGGCCACCGGGGCATTGGTGATGAATGTCTTGGTCCCGTTGAGGACGTAGCTGTCACCACGACTCTCGGCCGTGGTCTTCATGCCGAAAGCGTCTGATCCCGACCCGGGCTCGGTCATCCCCTGGACCCCGATCAGGGTGCCGTCGCACATCCCGGGCAGGTAGCGCTGCTTCTGTTCCTCGGTCCCGAAGCGGAGGAGGGGCATCTCCGCCGACCACATATGGGCGTTGATCGCGAAGATGAGACCGTTGTCCGAGCAGCCATATCCCAGAGCTTCCAGCGCCATGATCGTGGTGAGCGGGTCGGCCCCCTGACCGCCGTATTGCTCGGGAAGAGGCATCCCCTGCAGACCGACCTCGGCGCATTTCACCCAGAGCTCGCGGCTGAAGCGGCCCTCGGCGTCACGGGCGACCATGTCCTTGTTCAGCTCCTTCTGAGCGAACCGGACTATCGCGTCGCGCAGGCCGAGCTGCTCTTCGGTCCAGCTCAGGTCCATCTCGGAAATCCCGCCTCTCGAACAGGTCGAAGCTGCATTCTTCTCATACTCACCCGAACTTTGCCTTGCGCAACGGCGTCCCCGCAGCGAGAAGAGCATGGAGCGAAACCGGTTCCAGCTTTCGCAAAGCCAGCTCCTCGAGGAACAACCGGGTCAACTCATCCTTGGGGATGAATCCGTTGGCGTTGTCCTCGTTCTCGTCCTCGCCCACGGGGACGTCGTGCATCAACAGCATCCCTCCGGGCAACAAGAACTTCAGGGATCGTTGCAGCGGGTCGTCCCTGGTCAAACCCTTCCAGTCCCGGGAGTCGACCGACCAGAGGACGGTCTGCATCCCACACGCCTTCACCAGCGACAGGGAGCGGATGTTCTGAGCCCCGTATGGCGGTCGGAACCATCCGATCTCGATCCCGGCCACCTCCTCGAGGTCACGGCGGGCAGCGCAGATCTCGTCACGGAGTCGGTTCCATGGGGTCTCGGTGAGCCGGGGGTGGGTTCGGGTGTGGAGGGCGATGTCATGGCCGCGACGCATCGTCTCGTGCAACAGCTCATGGTGCTGTTGGGCCCGTTCGGTCAACACGAAGAAGGTTGCCTTGGCCCCGTACTCGTCCAACACGTCGAGGACCCGAGGGGTGATCTCAGGATGGGGCCCGTCGTCAAAGGTGAGGTGGAACACCGGTTCGTCGGTCATGACCTGAAACAACGACCCGGCAATGGCATGAATCGGTCGTTCCAGGCCCAAAGAGCGAACCATGCGAACCGCGCGGCGAGATTGAGTCAAGTCCAAACCTCCCGGAGCGCCCTCGAAGACGGCACAAGAGACAAGCGCCCGGAGCGCGCAATCCTATGGGTCATGCGGCTCAACCCCGGCGGCCCGACGGGCGAACCCGCTTCGCCAGATCGAGAGCCCCGGGCCCGGCGAGAGACGCCAGCCACCACCCGTAGGCCTGGAGATGGGTCGGGTCGATCATGATCGATCGAGTCGTCGCCGAGACCGCCGGTCCCCAGCGGCCGGCGCGGAGATAGGTGGCGCCCATCGTGCTCATGTATCGACCGTATCGGCGACGATGGAGCCGAAAGGTGTCCTTGTGCTTGGCGACCGTCCGCTCCATTCCTTCCGCCCGCTCGAGCACTGCCTTGGACAGCCGGGGCCCGGTGTGGGCATTGATCCGATAGGTAACGGTGCGCACGCCGAGGATGGAGCTGTGGTTGTTGAGACGGAGGAAGAAGTCGTCGTGTTCGCTGCCCCGGAGGTCTTCGTCGAAGCCGCCAATCTCTCGGACCACTTCGACCGGCGCCACCAGGGTGGCGTGAGTCTGGAAGCTGCCCGGCTCGTCGAGGTCTTCGAGGAAGAAGTGCTGCCCTCGGGTGAGGGTCGGAGGCAGACGCGTCTTCAAGATGTTCTCTTCGGGATCGACGATCTCGATGCCGGAAAGGACCGAGACCGGTGTGGGAAGCGTCGAGGCTCCTGCGCCATCGAGAGACGTTTCGAGCATCCGGGGGAGCCAGACGTCGTCGTCGTCGAGGAAGGTGATCCAGTCTCCTTTGGCCTCGGCGAGAGCGGTGTTGCGCGCCGCGGACGGCCCTCTCGACTCGTCGTGTCGCATCACTGTGACCCGGCCATCAGCCGTCGTCTGTTGGTAGGGGTGGGCCGAGCCATCATCCACGATCACGACCTCGAGATCACCCATCGTCTGGCCCAGGACACTGGCCAGTGCCCGATCGGCGAGTTGCTGTCGGTCGCGGGTGGTTATGACCACAGTGACTACCGGGCTGCTAATGCTCATAGGTAGAACACCCGCTCTCTTATGGAGCCCTGGAGCCGACCCCACCGCTTGGCGATCGATCGGAGCGCCGAAGGCCTCGTCTTGCGGGAAATGAGCGCAGGGATCTTGAGCAGCATCCGCCCGTATCCCGCCAACACCGTTCTCACCCGCTCTGGGGGCATGCCCCGGTCGCGGAACCGTTTGTAGAGCACCGGGTCGGCAATCCCGAATCCCCGGTACTGGCCCCAAAGCGATCCCGAATCGTGGCGATGGCGATAGGCCACGATCGCTCCTGACTCGAAATGGAGCTCATGACCCGCGAGCTGAAGATTCCAGGAGATGGCGATGTCCTCCCCGACCGCGTGGAGATCCTCGGGAAAACCGCCTACGGCTTGGAATGCATCACGACTTACTGCCATGTTTCCACTCAATGCGTAGGGCAAGAATCGGAGTGCAACCGGGAGGGTCGTGACGTGCGACCTCCAGTGCCACGAAGCGTTCACCCCCGGGTTTAGCGAATCGTGGTCGATGCCTCCGGTGACGAAGTCGTGACTTTCCAGGGCTTTCGCCATGGTCGAGAGCCACTCGGTGTCAACCCGGTCATCGGCGTCGCAGAAGGCCAGGAAATCACCGACGGCGGCGCCAGCACCTTGGTTTCGTGCGGCAGCGGCACCCTGCGACCGGGAGGCGTCCACGACCTTCAGATGTGGGATTCGGTCCCGGTACGACTCGGCAAGACGACGGGTGGAATCCGTTGAGCCGTTGTCGGCGACAATCAATTCCCACTCACCGGTGAACGCCTGAGACCCCAAGGCCTCGAGTTGCTCGGCGATCGTCTTTTCGGCGTTGTAGGCAGGAATGATCACACTGATCACACCCGAAAGAATGGCACGTCCCCTCCCACTACGGTCAACAGACTAGGTCCCGGCCCGGATTGCTCAAGGCGCTGGCGTTGGGCATACTTCCGGTCGACCACTTGGGGTGTCCGGCTATTCTGCCCAGGGGTAACCGAGGTGAGGGGCAGGACTGAAATCATGACGGATGCGCGGCGTGTCGATCACGGCGCCGGGGTAGTCGAGGAGGCCGAGTTCTTCGGAACGGGAGTTGCCCGGATCTTCGGCATCAGATACAAACCGGCTTCTTCAGAGCCGCTTGCCGGCGTGGTGATGTGCGACCCGATCCTGGCCCAGTTCCGCGCCCACTACCGGCTTGGGACTCTGACGGCTCGGGCCATGGCTGTCCGGGGGCTGGTCGTTCAGCGTTTTCATTATCGGGGTATGGGAAACAGTGACGGTGACATCTCCAACCTCGATCTGGCGTCGATGACCCAAGACACCCAAGAGGCCGCGGCCCGTCTCATCGATCAGGCCGGGCCAGTGGCGGTCGCCTACCTGGGTGTGAACGTCGGGGCTTATCCGGCCGCGGTGGCGTCACGACCCGATAAACCGCTCATACTCGACTCACCGCCTCCAAATGGCCGACAGTATTTTCGCAACGCCCTCCGGGCCCACGGTGTCTACAAGCTGCGGCATGACAGCTCTGAGATGCTGACGGCCGACGCCCTATCACAGGAGTTGCGAGAGCCGTCGGCCGACGTGTCGCTTCTCGGCTGCCGCCTCTCACTTGGTCTCTACGAGTCTCTCGCCGGCACCTCCCTGATCGAGGAGATCGGTGACTCACCGCGGCCGACCCTGTTGATCGCCCTCGGCCAGTCAGGTGTCCTGCGACCCGAGGGGGAGAAGACCCGGTCCGAACTGGTGGAGAAGGGGTTTCCGGTCGAGGTCGAGGTCCGGGAGAAAGTGGACCCCTTCTGGTACGTGGAGAACTCGGCTCCCGAGGATCAACCGGACGCGGCCGAGACCGCGACCCGGATCGCCGACTGGCTGGAGCGCCAGGTGACCGGAGTCATGGCGGGGAGGGCCGGCGACGATGCCTGAGGTCGCGACCAGCCGCCAAGAGAGGCCGGTGTTCTTCCCGGCCGGTGACGAGACGTTGTTTGGGGTTGTCACCGAGCCAGTGGGAGATCCAAGGGGGATCGGGGTGATCCTTCTCTATGGCGGCGGCTACACCATGTCCTCCTACTACAACCAGTACTGGACACGGATGGCCAGACGGGTGTCGGCCCTTGGGTTCCACGCCTTGCGGTTCGATCATCACGGGAACGGCGACAGCACGGGCCGGGTGGATGCGTTCGATCACCGTGCGCCTTTCGCGGACGACGTGGTGTCGGCCATGAGCTTCATGGAGACCCAGGGGGCCAGCAGGTTCTTGTTGGTGGGCGATTGCCTAGGGGCACGGGGGACGCTAGTGGCCGCCTCGAGGGTGGACGCAGCCGACGGTCTGTTCATGATAAGTGCGATGGTTCGCGACGGGCGGATGGAAAAGGCCGACGACTGGGCCCAGAAATACGGGATCGGCCACTACGTGAGACGCGCCCTCCGGTGGAAGACGATCCGCGAGCTGGCGAGCCGGGATTTGAGGCGGGCATACCTCAAGGTGGGTTCCACCAAGTTGAAACAGGTGGCCGCCAAGCCGGCGAGGGCCCTCGGGCGGCGGCAGCCGACCGCGGTGACACCAGACAACGGTGGCGCCAGTAAGCGTTTCCTCGAGCCTTTGGAAGGGATCCTCAAGCGGGGGGCCCACGTGCTTTTCGTGTTCGGAGATGAAGATGAGGAGCGAACGAGTGAGTTCGAGACGGCTAGGGGGGCGAGATTGGGTCAGATTCTCAGGGACGCCGGGTCGTTGGTCGAGATCACGACTGTCGCCGGCACTATCGCTGACATTCAGGACCCGCCTGCACAGGATGCGATCATCGACGAGGTTGCTGACTGGGTGACCAGGGTCGCGGCAGCCGGCTAGTCCGCGACCGTCCCGGGCTCGAGAGTCCGTCCCATACGCCCCCGCCAACCGTCCTTAACGGCCCTCCAATTCAGACCGAGGTTCTCCCAGGCGACCCGAGGCGACCGGGGGAGGTTGAGCAACGGCTTCAGCAATCCACGGCCCACTGCCACCCGGAGCGCAGTTCCGGTGGCACCCGACCGACGCAAGACATATATGAGATTGCGAAGGCTGTAGAACCGACGCCAGGAGACTTCGGTGACCCGAAGGTTGCTTTGCGCCGCTCTTCTCTCCGAGAACTCCTCCGAGGGCAGCAATCGGATTTCCCGCTTCACTCTCTTTCTCTCCGCCCACTTCTCGCCGTCGGCATACAGCTTGAATCCGTTGCGAGTAAGCCTCAACCCGAACTCCAACTCTTCGAATCCGAAGAACAGCTCCGGGAGAAAGACACCGACCTCGCGCACCGATCGCACCCGATAGGCGGGAAGACCCCCACCTGTTATGTGGTCGACGGGAACCGGGCCGTAGATCTGGTCGTCACCGATCCTGACAACACGACCTCTGCGGACGTCGAATCTCCCACCGCTGATTCCGACCCCTCCTGTTTCCGGATCCATGGAGACCATCTCCTGTCCGAACCGCACAGCGTCCTCGATCGCCTCGTCGAAGAACGGGGGGTCGTCGTCGTCGAACAGAAAGATCCAGTCGGAGTCGCTCGCTTGATCGAGGATCGCTTGCATACCGAGAGCGAAGCCTCCGGCCGGCCCCAGGTTGTCTCCAGCATCGACATAGATCGCATCGAATCCGTCGGCGCCCTGAAGCTCCACTGCATCCCTGGCGGCCTGGCTGCTCCCGTTGTCGATCACCAAGAGCCGGTCGAGTTGGCGAGTCTGCGCCCGAAGACGATCCAGGGTTTCCGACAAAGGGCCTGGTCGCTGATAGGTGACGAGCACGCCGAACAGCTTGACGGGATCCGGCATCAAGACTCCACCTGAGCATCTCGCAAAGGTCGATGAGCGACTGCGAGTTCAGTCCGGGCCGGCGTCGGTCGATAGTTGGGTTGCAGGTCGGCGACAGTAATCTCGCTGCCAGCGTCGGCCCGATACGGGATCGCCAGAGAGTAGGTCATGTCTGATCCCATCGTCATCATCGATCACTTACGCAAGGTCTATGAGCCCTATTCGCGGGGGATGAAGCTGCTCTTGCGCACCGCGGTGAAAGAGCCGGTGGTCGCCCTCGACGACATCTCCCTCGAGGTGCACCCCGGAGAGCTGGTGGCTGTGCTCGGCCCGAACGGCGCCGGCAAGTCGACGTTGTTCAGGGTGCTCACCGGTCTGACCACCCCGACCAGTGGCGAGGCGTCGATCCTTGGCCACGACGCCACGCGCGAGTCGACTTCGGTGCGACGTCTCGTGGGTTTCATGCCTGCCGAGAACCGAACCCTTCTCCTCAGGCACACGTCCCGGGAGAATCTCGCATTCCACGGCAGGCTTCAGGGGATCTCGAAGCGTCATCTCGCAGACCGGATCGACGAGACCCTGGAAAAGGTCGGGCTCTTCGATGCCAGGGACCGGGTCGGCTTCGCTCTCTCGTCGGGAATGTTGGCTCGCCTGATGCTGGCGCGCGCCATCCTGCACGAGCCCTCGGTGCTGATACTCGACGAACCGACCGGGGCTGTCGACCCGATTGGCTCCTTCGAACTCCTAGGTCTCGTCCAAGAGATCGCCAAGAAACAGGACCTCGCCGTGCTCATCAGCTCCCACCGACTCGACGAGGTCGAGTTGCTCAACGACAAGGTCGTCCTGCTCGACAAGGGGAATGTCGTCTATTCGGGTGATCTCGACACGATGCTCGCCCACTCGAAGCGCCCGGTGATCGAGATCGAGTTCGACGGCGAGGAAGCCGCTGAGAGCGGCATGTCGGTCCTGCGCCAGATCGCCGGCGTGGATGGCATGGAACTCGAGGGGTCGCTGCTGGTGTTGACCACCGAGCTCCCAATGGGGCGGATCATGAGGGCGATGGACGGCCACGTCGATCGGATCAACTCGATCGGACGCACCCAACCCCGTCTGCGGGACGTCATTCGCCAGATGCTCCGGGTCTCGGGAGCCGAAGGGCAATGAGCATTGGCTCCCGCCTGACCAAGCGAGCGCGACGGGGCGCCCAGATCGGGAGCGCCTTCTTCCACATCGGCGTGAGGGACTCGCTCAATTACCCGCTCGCCCTGGTCATGCAGGGACTCGCCACGTTCGTGCCGATCGTCACCTTCATGTTCGTGGCCGAGCTGGTGGGGGACAACGGAGCCGACGTCGCCTTCGACTACTACACCTTCGTGGTTCTGGGGATTGCCACCATGAGCGTTCTCGGGGTGACACTGAATTCCTTCGGCGGGGCAATGTTGAATTTCGTGACTCAGGGACAGCTCGAGATGTTCCTGGTGGAGCCGATGCCGTGGCGCGCCCTTCCCTTTGCGCTCGTTCCATGGCCCACCTTCCAGGCGTTTGCCACGGCCTCCGCCATGGTCCTTCTCTCGATCCCCCTTGGGGCGGAATACGCCCTCTCCGGTGTTCCGATCGCGATCCTGATCGTCCTCATGGGGTTTGCCGCCACTCTCGCCGTGGGCATCCTCGGAGCCAGCATCAAGGTGCTTTCCAAGCGGACTGATCCCGTGCTTCAGCTCTACACGATTGCGGCATCGGTCCTGTCCGGTGCGTTCTTCCCCCTCGAACTGCTTCCACCTTGGATAAGGGCTTTCTCCTGGGTGATACCGCACACTTATGTGATCCAGGCGCTGCGCCGGGTCTTGATGCCCCAAGGCGAGGTCCTTGCCGGGCCGACAGCCTGGCAGGCGATCGGTGCGCTCGCCATCTTCTCCCTCGTCATGTACCCGATCGCCCTTTGGGTGTTCGGTCGGACCTTGGAGTACGGCCGCAAGATCGGGGCCCTCAGCGGCTACTAGCGGCGCCCGTAATTGGGACGGACAGGGGTCATATGCGGACCCTACGGTCCCAATTACGAGTTGATCGGGTCAGGGTGGGCGTCGTCTGAGAATCATCGACCAAGGTGACGGCGAGGGTTCCCGTAGAATCGCGTGGTCCCGGGCGTTTAGCTCAGTTGGCTAGAGCACTGCCCTTACAAGGCAGGGGTCGGCGGTTCGAGTCCGTCAACGCCCACGAAGGGAAGTCCCTGGTCAGAGTTGGTCGCTGGCCGTAAAGCGGTCGAGCGAAATCACATGATGTCCTTCGGGTACCCCAACCGACAGCCGAGGTGTCTACACGCCCATGACCCGTGGACGAGACGCCAACCATGCCTACATAGCCATCGGGGACCACCAGAGCAGTACTGACATGTTCGCTCACGCTGTCTCACGGGAATGGGCAGACCTGCCAGCCATCGCCAGACGAGCCGAACTCACCAAGCATTATCAAGCGTCGTATCTCCCGGCGAATAGGACTCAAGTCCGAGTAGCGGGCTCCCGCCCTATCATGGAGCGCATCGAATCCAGCCGACCCGGGAGCGAGCGGAGCTTGGCCTAACGAGGTGACTGCGAGACCCCGTCCTAGCATCCGTCACACCCCAAGAGGGCCATGGACAGGGCGCGCTGGTCGATCGAGCACGACGCATGAGGCGAGCCTCCCGCGCATCCGTTCGGTAACCTATTCGTCCTTACCGCCCTTAGCGAGACGCTAACCCGTTGGCTCGGGCGGGCGGGTCGCTGGGACTGCGTCGAAGATGGCTCCAGCAGTGCAGGTCTGAACCGTCACGAGGCCGCCAGCCGACGACCAGAGCCAATAGTCTCCTGCTTCAAGCTCCAACGGACTCCAGCGTTCCTCCATCACGGATACCTCCGTGAGAACGTTGGCGTTCTCCTCTCCGGTCCGAGTGTCGTACTCAGGGGGCTCCAATGCCCAGCCGACTTCGATGCTGGTTCGGTCGGTATCGAAGATGGGGCCCAAGTCGATGGGTCCAACAGTCACCCAGACTGTGGCCCCCGTCGTGCTGAATTGACCGTATCGGTTTGAATTCCGTGCAGCAGGACCCAGTTCGAGAACCGTGCTCTCCTCGCCATCGCAGGGGACTCTGACAGCTCCTTCGGGGGGTAGTGCGTCGCACGCCGACATGACAGTCACCACCAAGAAAGCCACCAGGCATGATCTGAGCCGGAGGATTAGGACCATCAGCGTGGGTTCCATCCTATGTGACGCTGCCTCAACCAGGCCTTGCGATCGTTGTTTCGGCCCGTTCTCGCTACCGACGGTGTGTCGACGGTGTGTCCGTCAGGTGTCCGTCAGAGGGCGAAAAACGACGAATATCGGTGAGAACCGGCGAGAGCCGTATCCCCAGGTAGATACCCGATTCTGCAGGAACTACCAGGTGGTGAAACCCCTCTGATCTGCCCTTACAAGGCAGGGGCCAGAGGTTCAAGTCCCTCAACGCCCACCATCGGAGGTCGAAAAAACGGTCATACGCCTCTACCGCCCGGCCTCCACCGCTCGCGACGATGGCCTAGCGGACGGTCTGCGGACAGTCTGCAGGAAGGAGGTGGGCGCCATGCAATGGGATCTCGGATTCCAAGGATTGGGGCTTCTAATCCTCATGTCGCTCGGCTTCGGCGTCATCGCCCAACTTGTGATAGAGAGGAAGACGACACGTTGGCTGTGGGCCATCGCCTCGGCTGCGTACTTCGTGGGAGGTCTCTTCACAAGCGAGGTCTGGTTCGGATGGGCGACGCAGGAAGACCTGCAGCCGAACATCGATGGTCTGTCGTTCGACGAGGTGTTGCTGTTCGGTCTGCTGACGGGAATCGTTAGCGTTCTCGTCACCTGGTACGTGACGCGGAGGGCCCGGCGTCATGCGACCGCCCTCGAGAAGACGGCCGACACTAGGAGCGGTTTGAGTTCGTTACCGCGTTGACCCACATGCCGCGCTACACCAGAGGAGCAGCAGGGGTTGAGACGGTCGAGGCTGCAGGGAGCTAGAGCGACACGCACGCACGTCTGTCCTTTGCCGGTCCTGAGCGGTTGGTATTGATGTGGGCAAGACACTGCAAGACGGTCCCTCAACGCCCACCTACCTCAGCAAGAAACCCTCACCCAACCTGTCGTCGGGGTCGACCCAATACTCGCTGCGACCCAGGATGTGAGCCTGCCCACCGATCTCGGGGATCACCGCCGGATGGACACCGAACTCGGTGGTCTCGACCACCGTCCCGGTGAAGGTGCTCCCGACGATGCTCTCCACCACAATGGTCTCGTCGACCTCCAACTCGCCCCGGGCGTGGTGGATGGCGAGGCGCCCGCTGACCCCGGTGCCGGTGGGGGAGCGGTCCAGCTCTCCTTCGGCGAAGACACAGACGTTTCGGGAATGATGGCCAGGGTCTTCGGCGGGCCCGACGAAGATCACCCCGTAGAGAAAGCTCAGGTCGTCCTCGACGGGATGACGGATCTCCCGGGAGGCATCGACCGCTTTCTTGATCAACCGGCCCATCTCGATCAGACGGAAGGCATCAGCCGGGGTGCAGGTCAGCCCAACCGCGGCGACGTCGACATACGCGTAGAAGGCGCCCCCAAAAGCGAGGTCATAACCGACCTCGCCGAGCCCGGGTATCTCGACCCTGGCATCGAGCTCGAGGACGAACGACGGCACGTTGCGAAAGCGAACGCCCCGAACCACACCGCCGAAGACACCGGCGGTGGCTACCACCCGACCGGCGGGGGTGTCGATGACAATCGTGGCAATCGGTTCCGTGATCGGGAGGATCCCAGTCTCCAGCGCCGCCTTGGTCAGGGCGATGATCCCGTGACCGCACATCGTCGAGAACCCCTGGTTGTGGATGAACAGAACCGAGAGATCGCTGCCTTCGGTGGTGGGTGAACCAATGATCCCCCCATACATGTCGGCATGGCCCCGTGGCTTCCACATCAGGATCCGGCGCAGATGATCGAGATGACTCTCGGCGAAGCGACGTCGTTCCAGCATGGTGTCGCCCTCGGGTTGGGGAACACCGGAGATCACCACCCGGAACGGCTCGCCACCGGCGTGGGAGTCGACCACAGACACCCGTTGCCAGTGCTCAGGTGGCTGCCAGTCGAGTGGGGCGGTGAGGTTCAAGTGAAAGGAGGATAGGGATGCCCCCCTCCCGGCTTCGCCGGCTCTCCCCCCAACGTCGCTTCGCTCCTGGGGGGAGAAACAGGATCACCGTTCCGCTCCAGGGGGGAGAAACAAGAACGTCGTTTCGCTCCTGGGAGAGACACGAGAACCCCCCAATCGCTCCTGGGGGGGAGAAACAAGAGCACCGCGTCGCACCTAGGGGGAGAAATGGTTGCGCGGTCCTACCATCGGTTGCGTGCCAACTGTCGCCGATGTCCTCGCCTCACTGGCGGAGACGATCCGCCCCGAAACCGCGGCCCGTTGGGACCCGGTCGGGCTCCAGATCGGCGACCCCGACGCCGAGGTGGGCCTCATCGGCGTTTGCCACGAGGTGACCGAAGACGTCGTGTTGGCCATCGAAGCTGCCCCCGTCGACCTCCTGGTCAGCTATCACCCACTTCTGTTCGCACCCGTCAATCGGCTGCTCGACGGGCGCTCGCCGGTGGCCCGGGCGATGCGTCTGCTCCGCGCCGGGGTCAACGTCGTGGTGGCGCACACCGATTTCGATGCCGCACCCGGCGGGGCCGCAGATTCCCTCGCCGACGCTCTTGGTCTCGCCGACCCGGTCCCGTTCGGTGCCGACGAGTATGAGGGCCTGCCCGACATCGGGAGGGTCGGCGGCTATCGGGGGAGTCTCAGCGACCTCGCGGCGCTGGTTGCCCGGACCCTCGGATCCTCCTCGCCACGGGTGTCCGGTGACACCTCCCATGCGCTGAGCCGGGTCGCGGTAGTCCCCGGTTCGGGCTCGGAGCTGATTCCCGCGGCGTCAGGGCTCGCCGACGTCTTGATCACGGGTGATGTCGGCCATCACAAGGCGGTCGCCGCATTGGACGCCGGTCTGTCCGTCATCGACCCCGGTCACATCGCCACCGAACGCCCCGGGTTGGCGTCCCTGGTGGCGATGACGCGCTCCCTGACCGGGGTGGAAGTGGTCGATCTGACCCATCTCGACCCACAGACTTGGGTTTGAGCCACCGCTACCCTCCCGCCTTCATGGAGATCACGAGCCTTGCCGACTTGCTCGATGTCCAGGACCTGGATCTTCAGATCGATCGCCTCCTCGACAGGCGTAAGTCGCTCCCCGAGCTCAAGGCCTATCGGGAGGCGCACGAGAAACAGCTCTCGTTGGAAAAGCAGCTGCTCGACGCCTCCGCCGCCTTGAAGACACTCGAGCTCGACTTCGACAAGCACGAAGGCGAGTTGGAGATCCTGGAGCACAAGCTCAGCGAGCACGAGACCCGGCTCTATGCAGGCGGGATGAGTGCCCGGGAAACCGAGTACATGCGTCTCGAGGTGCAGAGTCTGAAAGGGCAGCGGTCGGCGATGGAGGAGCGGGTCCTGACATTGTTGGAGGGCCTCGATCCGGCCCGGGACACCGTCCAGCAGCTCGTAGCCGAGGGCGAGACGGTGATGTCCGGCAAGGACGCGCTTGAGAAAGTCATCAAATCCGAGTGGAAGCAGATCGACGCCGAGCTGGCGCGTAAGGAGGAGCGAAAGAAGGACGCCGTTGCCCCGATCCCACCCGACCTCCTCGAGATGTACGAGAAGCTCCGGCGGTCGAAAGAAGGGGTGGCGATCGGACGGTTCGAGCACGGGGTCTGTGGTGGATGTCACATGGCGCTTTCCGCCGCCGAATCGGCCGAGGCGCTCGATGCCGAGATCCCACGGTGTGTCCATTGCCGTCGGATCTTGGTCCCTTGAGCGATGCTCTTCTGGCACGCAGGGGCAACCCTGTGGCTCTTCCGATGGATCTTCCAGGACCCCAAAGTCGATGTGAGGTTTCTCCTGTTGGGGGCGGTGCTCCCAGATCTGGTCGACCTCACCCTGGGGACCCTTGTCCTTCCGGACCGCTTCTCCACCGGGGAGATCTACTCCCATACCTTGTTGTTACCGACTCTCTACATGGCTGTGGTGTTGCTCACAACCAGACGAGGCAGAAGAAGGCGTGCGTTCATGGCGGTGGGAGTGGGATGGCTGTTCCATCTTCTCCTGGATGGGATGTGGACCGATCCCGAGGTCCTGTTCTGGCCTTTCTTCGGGGGGGAGATCCCTGGGGGCGACGTCCCGTACTGGCCGGCCGCCTGGGAGCGAGCGCTGAGCGATCCCTGGCGCTGGGGGCTCGAGGTGGTCGGCCTGGGCTATCTGGTGTGGCTGTGGTTTGCCACCGGTCTCACCGAACGGGAGCGCCGGGTCACCCTCTACCGCAC
>DATDPT010000076.1:0-17488 GCA_035292605.1 Acidimicrobiia bacterium | reverse complement strand
AGCCCTTGCCCCTGTAGCTCAATGGGATAGAGCAGCGGACTTCTAATCCGCAGGTTGGGGGTTCGAGTCCTCCCGGGGGCGCGAGGACGACCCATTCGACATGGTGGCCGTAGCTCAGTCCGGTTAGAGCACCTGGTTGTGGTCCAGGACGTCGCGGGTTCGAATCCCGTCGGTCACCCGAGAGTGGCCGCTCGTTTGTCGAGCGGCCACGTACTTGGTACTAGGTACCTGGTACGCCGACCCATCAACCAGGAAGACAATGTCGACAACCATCACCGAGACCGGCCCCTTCGAACGGCTGGTCAAGTTCCGGCTCACGGAAGAAGAGATCGCTGCCGGGAAGGCAGCCACGGCACGCAAGCTGTCCCAGGACCTGAAGCTGCCGGGATTCCGGCCGGGGAGGGCACCGCTCCCAGTGGTGGAGGCTGCGGTCGGCGCCGACCGGCTTCGCAGCGAGGTCATCGACGACCTGGTTCCTCCGACGCTGACCCAGGTCCTCACCGAAGAAGAGATCAGCCCTGCGGTCACCCCCCAGCTGGAGAGTCTCAACGACGTCGACGGTGGTGTCGACGTCGAGGTTCGGGTCACACTCTGGCCGACCATCGAGCTCCCCACATACAAAGGTCGTGACATACAGGTCACATCCCCTGTGGTGACCGAGGAGGAGATGGAGGCCCAAGTGACCCGGATGCTCGAACAGTTCGCCACCGTCGAGGAGGTGGAGCGAGCGGCGGAGGTGGGCGACTTTGTGTCAATTGACATATCAGCCAACAGCGGAGAGGACCAGGTGCCCGAAGCGACCGCGGCCGACCTGCTCTACGAAATCGGATCGAGTGTCTTCATAGAGGGCATGGATGACCGTCTGGCTGGTGCCCGAGCCCGAGATTCGGTCGAGTTCGATGCGCCGCTTCCGCCCGGCTTTGGTGAGAGGGCCGGGGAGCCGGTCCAGTTCAAGGTGACGGTGAACGAGGTCAAGGAGCGGATTCTCCCCGAGTTGGACGACGCCTGGGTCGACGAGAACACCGAGTTCGAGACAGTCGAGGAGTTGTACGCCGAGTTACGGGAGGGTCTCTCCGAGGCCAAACGGCAGGCGGTTTCAAGGCAATTCGCCGAGCGTGCTTTGAGCACCCTGGTGGATCAGGTCGAGGTGGATCTCCCCGACGGCTTGATCCGAGCTGAGATGGACAATCATATGCATCGCTTCCTCCATCGGCTGCAGGAGAACGAGCTGACCCTCGACGACTACTTCCGGGTCTCAGGCGTCGATCAAGAGACCTTCGTCGATGACCTGCGCGCCCAGGCCGAGCTCTCATTGCGCAACCAGCTGGTGCTGGAGGCCCTGGCCGAGGCGGAAGGCATCGAGGTGACGGAGGAGGATATCTCTTCGACGTTGCGAGCCCTCGCCACCCAGTCCGGAGATCCGGTGGCCTACCTTCGGGCCTTTCGGGAGAGCGGCCGAGAATTGGCCCTGGCCAGTGATATTCTCCGAAACAGGGCATTGGATGTCGTCTTCTCGAATGCCAACCCAGTGGACGAAGACGGCAACCCAATCGATTTGAGCTTGCAAGTGACCGAAGTCGAAGCCGAGGTCGTGGAGGCCGAGCCCATCGAGGTCGAGGCCGTGATCGCCGAGGTCGTGGAGGAAGAAGAATGAACGCCGAGAACTATGTAATCCCAACCGTCTTCGAGCAGACGAGTCGGGGTGAGCGCTACTTCGACATCTACAGCCGGCTCCTCAGGGACCGCATCATCTTCCTGGGCACCCCGATCGACGACACCATCGCCAACCTGATCATGGCTCAGCTGCTCCACCTCGAGTCGGAAGATCCCGACAAGGACATCTTCCTGTACATCAACTCTCCCGGCGGTTCGATCACCTCGCTGTTCGCCATCTATGACACGATCCAGTACATCAAGCCCGATGTGAGCACGGTGTGCATGGGCATGGCTGCTTCGGCGTCAGCGGTGATCCTCGCCGGTGGGGCGAAGGGCAAGCGCTTCGCCCTCCCCCATGCCCGAGTAATGCTCCACCAGCCACACGGTGGCGCTCAGGGTCAGGCTTCCGACATCGAGATCCAGGCCAAGCTCATCGTTCAGATGCGAGAGCAGCTCAATTATATCCTCGCCGACCACACCGGCCAGACCTACGACAAGATCGCATTGGACACCGAGCGGGACTACTGGATGCTCGCCGATGCAGCCAAGGAGTATGGGGTGATCGACGGAATTCTCACTCGCCGGGAGCTCACTGCGGTAGCCTCCCAGTAGACGGAGGAGGTCTCAACTCCCATGGCCAGACTTGGCGAGGGCGGCGAGCTGTTGAAATGCAGCTTCTGCGGTAAGTCTCAAAAGCAGGTCAAGAAGCTGATCGCCGGGCCTGGCGTCTACATCTGTGATGAGTGCATCGACCTCTGCAACGAGATCATCGAAGAGGAGTTCTCGACCACTGAGGAGATCAACTTCGCCGAGCTCCCCAAACCGGTCGAGATCAAGTCCTATCTCGATGACTACGTGGTCGGGCAAGAAGAAGCCAAGAAGAAGCTCTCGGTAGCGGTCTACAACCACTACAAGCGGATCCGCAGTGGCGACGTGCAGCGAGACGTCGAGCTCCAGAAATCCAACATCCTCCTCATCGGCCCCACCGGTTCGGGCAAGACCCTCCTCGCTCAAACCCTGGCCCGCCAGCTGAATGTTCCGTTCGCCATTGCCGACGCCACCAGCCTCACCGAAGCCGGCTACGTCGGAGAGGATGTCGAGAACATCCTCCTCAAGCTCCTCCAGGCTGCCGACTACGACGTGAACCGAGCCCAGCAGGGCATCATCTACATCGACGAGATCGACAAGGTCTCACGTAAGGCCGAGAACCCGTCGATCACCCGTGACGTCTCTGGTGAGGGCGTCCAGCAAGCACTGCTCAAGATCCTCGAAGGGACCCAGGCTTCGGTTCCACCCCAGGGCGGGCGCAAACACCCGCATCAGGAGTTCATCCAGCTCGACACCACCAACATCCTCTTCATCTGCGCAGGTGCGTTCGGGGGCCTCGAGGACCTCATCGCAAATCGGGTGGGGAAGCGAGGGGTTGGCTTTGGCGCCGACGTCAGGTCACGCAAGGACGGCCGGCCCATGGAGTTGCTGATCCAGGTCATGCCCGAGGATCTCATGAAATACGGGCTGATCCCCGAGTTCATCGGCCGGCTGCCGGTGATGGCCACCGTCGAGGACCTCGACCTGGATGCCCTGATCAGGATCCTCACCGAGCCCAAGAACGCACTCATCAAGCAGTACGCACGTATGTTCGAGATGGACGACGTGGAGTTGGTGTTCACGCCCGACTCGTTGGAGGCGATCGCCGAGCAGGCGTTGAAACGGGGCACCGGTGCTCGCGGACTTCGGGCGATCCTCGAGGAGGTGCTCCTCAACACGATGTACGACCTCCCGTCGCGCACCGATATCGACCAGGTGCTGATCGACCGGGACGTGGTCCAGGACAAGGTCAACCCGACATTGGTCCCGGCGCGCCACGTGGACCCGCCCGCCGAGAAATCGGCCTGAGAGCCGGCCCTTCGGCAGCCCGCGAAAACCTCGCTTCGGGTCGCGAATAACAAGCATGTGGTTTAAACCGCGACTTGTGGTCGCGCGGCGTTACTGTGCCACCGGATCACCAACGGTGGTCACAACAAGGGAACAACGGGAGGCGCAGATCCCCGACCTGTGATCGGTCACCTGGGTCGAGGGGGAGCCAGTGGTGAGACCGGCCTGTCCCATGAAATACGAAGGGATAGGAAACGATGGGGATCGGCCTTCGACGGCTGCGTTTCGTCGTCGCAACAACGACCGCCGTGATTCTGGCTCTGGCTTTGCTACTCGTCCTGCCGGGCTCTGCGGGCGCGACCTCGGGCTCGGGGAATTACGACACAGCCACGACCACCACCAAACATGGTGACTGGGACTATTGCGACAAGCACGACAAATACGACTGTGATGAGCAAGCGACGACCACCAAGGTCGATGACAGCAGCACGACCACCAAGCCGGACCACCACACGACGACTTCCAAGGTCGATGACAGCAGCACGACTTCGGAGGCGTCTACAACAACCACCAGCAGCAGCACCACCACTACCTTCAACGCGATTGTGGGCACCGCTCCCTCCCCCACCTCCACCACAATTGTTGGCTTCGCTCCCTCCACCGTCCCCAGTGTGGTGGGGGGCATCACGGTGACCACGTCCGGCCCGTCCGACGGCCCGAGTGTCCTGCCGTTCACCGGCGTCGATCGGGGCCAGCTGATCGCCCTGGGAGCAAGCGCACTGGTGCTCGGCCTTCTGCTGGTGGCGGGAGCCCGCAGAGAGGAGACCTGACGGCGTTAGCCGACAGGTCTTGACCGACCGTTGAAGACCCGGGAGTCTCGCTCCCGGGTCTTTTTCGTGGCTTGGCCGGAGTCAGCCGGGCCTCAACACCGTTGACTTCGCCCCAACGCAGGGCAGTATGGTGGTCAACGAACACGTTGAGTGGTCGCACCCACAAGGGGAAATAGGGAGGCTGTGAGACCAGACCTGTAAAACGGTCACCTGGGTCTGGTGGAGCTAGTGGTGAGACCGACCTGTCCCAAACGATGAAGGGATAGGAAGATATGAAGGGGCTGGGGACGACTGGGGTCGTCTGGGGCATCGATGCTTATACGCGCCATTGGCGCGTATCTCGTGTTGGGGGGCTTTCATGAGCCTTGGGTTTGTCCCGCTCCGCAGGAGGTTTGAGCGTCTGCTTGCGACCCTCTCTGCTGTTGCCGTGTTGATGTCGATGATGGTGATCTTCGCCCCTGCAGCGCTGGCCCACCATCCAGAAGTCACGGCGTTCCAGACATGCCTCGATCAAGGGCTTTCGATCCATTACGACGCCATCAGTTGGAGGACAGATGGAGGCAGCGGCTCCGGGCACTCCGACATCCGCATCGAGGTGAGGGTCAATGGCGCCGGGAGTTGGTCCCAGGTCGACAGTGGTGCTTTCACCTCGGCCAACAGTTACCGCTTCAGCGGAGATTTCGGCGCGAGCCCCTACCTGGGTCAGAGTATCGAGGTAAGAGCCAGAGCAGTCGGTGCCTGGGACAACGGTGAAGGTGGCAATGAGACCTGGGTCACGAGCCCGATCCTGGTCACTCTGGATTGCACCGAGAGCGTCTCTGTGACACCGGCCGTTCAGGTGTGCGTCGTCAACCAGCAGGGTGTGCCACAGGGGGCGGTGTCCTTTGGCATCGATCCGGCTTCGGGCGCAACGGTGCAGGTCTACTTGAACTCCAACTTCACCGGGCCGGTCGGAGGCGCTCTGGGGGACGGCGTTTCGCTCTCTTTGGCTCCTGGCACTTATTACTGGCAAGCGATCCCTGGTTCCGGATTCCAGGTCGATGGCCCGGCGTCGGGTCAGTTCACGATTGCTTCCTGTGCTGCTTCGACGGTTGTTGTCGACGGCGAGTGTGTCGTTGGCACCAACAACGGCGCACCGGTCGGCCAGGTCCAGGTGACCATCGACCCCACCTCGGGTGCGACGGTGACAGTCAGCGGTGCTGGCGGCCCCTATGACTTCTCCGGCGCCGGTGGGTCACAGCAGCTCGTCCCGGGGCAGTACAGCTGGCAGGCCACCCCCGCGCCCGGGTTCGCCCTGACCGGTCCGAGCTCGGGTCAGTTCACGATCGACCCTTGTACAGGCTCGGTCACCGTGTCCAGTGGGGTTTGCGACCTCATCGATGGGCCGTTGGGGCCTGTCAACGTGACGATCGACCCCGATGACGCGGCCGTCGTGACCGTCTTCTCGGACGCCGCGATGACGAATGAGATCGCTTTCTTCGAGGGTGGAGGAGGCTCCACCACCCTCGTACCCGGAACCTATTACTGGGCGGCGGAGGTTGAAATTGGCTTTGAGCTGGAAGGCGCAACCGAGGGTCAATTCACCATCCAGCCCTGTGCGGCGTCCACGGTCGTGGTGTCCGGAGGATGCGCGCTCAACGAAGCGGGCCTCCCGGTCGGTTTGGTGGAAGTCACCATCGACCCGGACTCCGGCGCAGTTGTCGTGGTGGCCGGTCCCGGTGGCCCCTACAACTTCTCCGGATCTGGCGGCTCACAGGAATTGGCTCCAGGAAGCTATAGCTGGGAGGCAACGGCATCCTCTGGATTCGCCCTCACGGGAGACACCTCCGGTGATTTCGACATCGAACCGTGTGACGTCTCGGTTCTGGTCGGCAGCGGCGAGTGCCAGTTGGTCAACGGGCCGCTGGGCTCGGTGACGGTGTTCATCGACGCCGAGTCCGGTGCCACGGTCACGGTGTACGACGCTGACCTGAACGTGGCAGCTGCCTTCAGCGGAGTTGGTGGCACGGGCAACCTGGCTCCGGGTACCTACACCTGGGTGGCCACACCGGGCGACGGGTTCGAGTTCCCCGAGGATCAGCCAACCTCAGGTGAGTTCACCATCGCCCCATGTCCCTCGACGGTGCTTGTGACTCAAGGAGCCTGTCTGCTCGCGAACGGGCCTCGTGGCTCCGTGTTCGTCCAGATCGATCCCACCGCCGGCGCGGCGGTCACCGTACGTGACGGTGATCTGAAGGTGGTGGCGACCTTCTCGGGCAGTGGCGGGTCGATCGGTCTGCCTGCGGGGTCTTACACTTGGACGGTTGAGGCCGCTGATGGATTCTCGGTCATCGGTGAGACCTCAGGCAGGCTCACGCTCGACCCGTGTGGGGCCTCGGTCATCGTCACTCATGGGAACTGCGTCGAAAACGCAGCTACCGCGTTTGGATCGGTGACAGTTGGTATCACCCCAGAAGCGGGCGCGGCGGTGAGCATCTTCGATGGCAGCCATCTCGAGGTGGCGGTGTTCGGGGGTGCCGGAGGCCAGCAGGCTCTTGCCGCCGGTGACTACACGTGGAGTGCGGTCGCCGCACCCGGGTACCAACTGACCGGGGCAACGTCGGGCGCATTCGAAGTCGTGGCCTGTCCCGATGAGGTATTGGGCGCGACGATTCTTCCATTCACGGGAATGGACAGCGAGACCCTCCTTGGCGCCGCGATCCTGCTGCTGGGCATGGGGATCTATCTGATCCACATCGCCCGGCGGGGGGAGGAAGGCTGATCGCCCCGGCCTTCTGAGAGGTGGAAGGGCCCCGGGATTAACCTCCCGGGGCCCTTCCCGTTGATGAACTACACCGAAGCCATCGCCTACCTCGACCGTCATATCGCCCTTGGGGTGAAACCAGGGCTCGACCGTATGCAGGGTCTTCTCGAAGACATGGGACGGCCTGACGAGGGGTATCCGATCATCCACGTCGCGGGAACCAACGGGAAGACCTCCACATCACGTCTCGCCACTCTCCTATTGGTCACCCATGGCTTGACCACCGGTACCTACATCTCGCCCCATCTGCAACGTGTCGAAGAGCGGCTGGCCGTCAACGGACGGTCTGCCACGGAAGAGGACTTCGCCCTTGCCGTCTCGGATGTCGAGGCCTTCGCCATAGTGAGAGATCGACAAGGTGCGGACCCGAATACCTATTTCGAGTTGATCACCGCTGCCGCGTTCGCCTTCTTTGCCAACCAGCCGGTTCAGGCGGCCGTTCTCGAGGTTGGTCTCGGCGGACGTCTCGATGCCACCAACGTCGTCGATGCGGAGGTCTGCGTCGTCACCAGCATCGGCATCGAGCACACGGAGTACCTCGGACCGGATCTGGCTTCCATCGCTGCCGAGAAGGTCGCTATCGCCGGTCTCAACTCGATTCTGGTGACCGGGCCGTTGCCCGAGCCGGCGTTGGCGGTGGCCGAAACCCGGGCTCGCGAGTTGGGGATACATCATCGTCATTACGGGAAGGACTTCTCCGTCCTCGCCGCCGATCGAGGTGTGGGTGGGTGGCTCGTGACCATTGATGGCGCTGAGGGCAGTTACGAGGATTTGTTCCTTCCCCTCCACGGCCGGCATCAGGTTGTCAATCTGGCGAATGCGATTGCCGCCTCCGAGGCACTTCTGGGGAGGAAGCTCGATGCCGAGGCGGTTCATGACGCGACGGCGGCGGCGACCATGCCCGGACGGATGGAGACGCTGGGAGCCGATCCGCTGCTGATGGTGGACGGAGCGCACAACACCGATGGAGTCGACGTGTTGGTCGAGTCGTTGTTCGAGGAGTTTCCTTCCAAACGCTGGCATGTGCTGTTCGGGGTGATGGGTGACAAGAACGTGGAGGCGATGGTGGAGCGACTCGCCGACGTGGCTAAAGGCTTCGTGGTGACTGCACCCGAGTCTGAGCGAGCCGTCCTCCCCGATGAGCTCGCCAAGAGAGTGGCCGCAGTCACCGACCTGCCCGTGCAGGTAGCCGGGAGCGTGGAGGATGCCATCGACATTGCGAAAGCGACAGCGGGGCCAGAAGGCTCGGTCCTGGTGACCGGCTCGTTGTACTTGGTCGGCGAGGTGAGGGGTTTGGTGAACGGCTCGCGCCGCGGCAGCCCTGGCCGACCAGCTTGATTTGCGGCCGACTTCGCCCCTCGGCAACCCTCAGATGGTGGTCAGGTTTCCCGGGACCCGCTCCTACCCCTCGGTGCGAACAGACGCCGGTCGGCCGCAGCTGCCGCCGCGAATGGGGACCTGAGCCGAGCCAGCAATTACCCTCCCCGACACATGGCGATCGAGCACACCTTCATCATGGTCAAGCCCGACGGTGTGGCCCGGGGCCTGGTTGGGGAGATCATCTCCCGATTCGAGCAAAAGGGCCTGACCCTGGAGAAGATCCGAAAGCTCACCATCGACGAGGAATTGGCACGTCGTCATTACACCGAGCACCTCGAAAAGCCCTTCTTCCCGGAGTTGTTGGAGTTCATCACCTCGGGCCCGGTGGTCGCCATGGAGTGGTCCGGTGACTCGGCGATCTCGGTGGCCCGGGCTTTGATGGGGGCGACCGACCCTACGAAAGCCGACTCGGGGACCATCCGCGGCGACTTCGGGCTCCTGGTCACTCAGAACCTGGTTCATGGCTCGGATGGTCCCGAAAGCGCGGCTCGTGAGCTGGAGATCTACTTCGCATAGAGGTGAAGGGGCCATTGGCGTGATCCTGTGGATAACCGATAGGCTTGTGCGGCCAATGACACAGCATCGGGAGCCCACCTACACTTCGATGGCCCATCGCGGAGTCTGCAGGCATGGCTGAAACCCTTTTGTCTTTTGCTGGTCAGGACATGGCCATAGATCTCGGTACCGCCAACACATTGGTGTATGTGCGGGGGCAGGGCATCGTCCTCAACGAGCCTTCCGTGGTCGCGATCAACTCTCAGAACGGCCGGGCTTTGGCCGTCGGGATGGAGGCGAAGCGGATGATCGGCCGCACCCCGGCCCACATCACCGCGATCCGTCCCCTTCGAGACGGTGTCATCGCCGACTTCGACATCACCGAGAAGATGCTCCGCTACTTCATACAGAAGGTCCATCGCCGGAAATGGGCCCGGCCTCGGATCGTGGTCTGTGTTCCCTCCGGTATCACCCCGGTCGAGAGGCGGGCAGTCGAGGAAGCGGCCTACCACGCCGGGGCTCGGCGGGCCTACACCATCGAGGAGCCGATGGCTGCCGCCATCGGGTCAGGGTTGCCGGTTGGTGAGCCGGCCGGCTCGATGGTCGTCGACATCGGTGGTGGCACGACCGAGGTGGCGGTCATCTCCCTGGGCGGAATCGTGGTCTCTCGCTCGATACGGGTCGGGGGTGACGAGCTGGACACCGCGATCATCGACTGGGTCAAGAAGGAATACAACGTCCTGATCGGGGAAAGAACCGCAGAACAGCTCAAACTGGCTGTGGGCTCGGCATGGCCCTATGCCGACGAGCCTTCGGCCGAGGTCCGCGGCCGCGACTTGGTCAGCGGGCTCCCCAAGACCATTCTCCTCTCGAGCCCCGAGATCCGTGAAGCAATCGAGGAACCGACCCAGGCGATCGTGGACGCAGTCAAGTTCACCCTCGACAAGACGCCGCCCGAGTTGGCGGCGGATGTCATCGAGCGTGGGATCGTTATCACGGGCGGAGGGGCTCTTTTGGTGGGGCTGGACCATCGTCTGGCCCATGAGACGGGGATGCCCATCGTTACCGCAGCCAAGCCGCTGCAGTCGGTGGTAATCGGCTCGGGGAAGTGCCTGGAGGAATTCGACACGTTGCAGAACGTTCTCGTCTCCTCGTCACGGCCGTGACCGCCCCAACCCGTCTCTTCCGATGCTGACCCGAGACACATCAAGCCGTCTCGTCCCTACCTTCATCACGCTGCTCGTGGTCGGGGTGCTCCTGATGACCATCGACGTGCGTCTTGAGGGCAAAGGAGTGGTCGGAGTCCTTCGGTCCGGCACCCAGGCCATCGTGGCGCCGCTGCAAGAAGTAGCCGCATTTGTGGTGAACCCGGTGGCCGACATGTTCGACAGCCTGACCAACGTCGCCTCGCTTCGGGAGCAGAATGTCGCCCTGCGGGCGGAGCTCGCCGATGCACAAGCCGAGCTTGTCGCGGTTCAGGACCAGCTCGCCGTCCTGGCGTTGTTGGAACAGCTCTATGGGCTGGACAGCGCCGACCCGAAGCTGGGTCAAACGGTCGCCAATGTCATAGGGAAGGTGGATGCTGCCTTCGTTGTGGACAAGGGGACCAACGACGGAGTTGTGGTGGGACAGCCGGTGATCGACACCAATGGCTACGTGGTGGGGACCGTGATGACGGTGACCTCGGGCTCGGCCACCATCGTCCCGATCACTGCCGGACGCAACGGCCTGACTGTGCTGGTCAACGCCCAGGTGGGGACCCTCACGCCTCAGGTGAATACCTCTGAGATGAGACTTCTGATAGGTGATGCCCGGGAACCGGTGCTCCAGGGCGACAGGGTGGTGACCTCGGCGGGGAGCATCGCCTATCCCGCCGGTCTCCCGGTAGGGGTCGTCCTCGGCGACGCGGCACCCGAGTCCAACTCCCTCACCGCGAGTGTGGCGCCCTACCTGAACACCGACACCCTCCGCATCGTGGTGATCCTTGCCTGGCCCCCAGACCCGGTCACCGCGGCCACCGACGATGCAATCGATGTCGAGGAAACGACCACGACGACCTCAGGTGACAGCGCAACCACCACCAGCACCCCGGAGAACGAGGGCTGATGCGTGGGAGGACAGTCCTCATCGTGGTGGCATTGCTACTTGTGGCGGTTGTCGTTCAGACCACGCTCTTTGGCCGGATCCGGCTGGTGACACCGGACCTGGTCCTGCTGTTGGCGATCGTGCTCTGCTTGACCAGGATCCGGCCCGAGGTGATCCTGGCAATCGCCTTCACTTCGGGCCTCGTGGTCGACCTGCTCGGTTCATCGGTCCTCGGGTTGCGAGCGGTGGTCTTCACCACAGTTGCCTATTTGGGCCTCCGCACTCGTGACCGAGCCGAGATCGGGCGCGTTGCCGTCGCACTTTGGGCTGGGGGGCTGACCCTGGTCGGAGTTGTCCTTCTGATGCTGATCGGCACCTTGTTCGGCCAATCCAGCCTTCTCGGCGAGAACACCTTTAGTCGTGTGATTCTCGTACCGTTGGCCAATCTGGTCATCGCGGCGGCCTTGGCCCCGCTGGTGGTTCGTCTCGTTGACCGGGACAAGACGGCTTTCAGATACCCATGAAGTTCGCTCTCAGACTCACGACGCTCGGCATCGTCTTCACTGCGATGCTCACCGTGATCGGCCTTCGCCTTTGGTTTGTGCAGGTGGCCGAAGGCCCGCAAACCGCGCAGGAAGCCGAGGAGCTGGCGTGGCTCGAAAAGACCTCTTATGGCCCGCGAGGTGACATTTTCGACCGAAACGGCACTCTGCTCGCCACCAGCCGCCTGGCTCCCGCGGTCTATGTCGATAGGACCTTCGTCCAACCCGAGGATCGTGATTCCCTGATCCAGGCGCTGGCGTCGATAGCCGGGTTCGATCCGATCGAATTGGGCAGGCTCTATGACGAGGCCGGGATCAACGGGCGGTTCCAGGTGGACACTGTTCCCAACGCGACTGCCTATGTGATCAACGAGAACCTGGACCACCTTCCGGGGGTGGAGATCGTCATGGTCCCGGAGAGGGTCTACCTGTCAGGACCCACCCTGGCACATGTGATCGGCCATCTCGGTCTTCCCGACGCCAACGACAAGGCAGCGAGACCCGATATCGACCTCAGTCTCCGGATCGGGAAGCTCGGCGTGGAGCGGGTCTACGACGAGTATCTCCAGGGTGTCACCGGTCTTGTCGAGTATCAGGTTCAGCGAGGTCAGATCGTCGCGCAGCGCCCTCCGATCGAGCCGGAACCAGGCAACTCGGTTGTGCTCAACATCGATCTGGAGCTCCAGGAGCTGACCGAGCTGGCCCTGGAGGAGGGTGTGGCCCTGTCCAACACGGTCAAGGATGAGGCTCGAGCCAACGGGAATGATGTCTTCAGCGAGACCCAACGGGCGGCGGCGGTCGTGCTCGACGCCAAGACCTTTGAGGTCCTGGCCCTGGCTTCCTTTCCCGACTTCGATCCAACGGACTTCGTCACCGGCATCGACGCTCGGACATTCGAAGGTCTGACCGACATCAACGCCTTCAACAATCTGGCGATCAGCGGCCTCTATCCACCGTCGTCCACATTCAAGGCCGTCACCTACACCGTGAAACTGGAGGAGAACCTGCCACTCGCAGAGGACCTCGAAGGTGTGGATGTCGCCAACCAGACCGTCCATTGTGACGGCACCCTGATCCTCTCCGAGCTCGAAGACGGATCGCAACCTCCCAAGACCGACTGGTACGCCCCCCGGGACCTGGGTTGGCTCGACATCCACGGAGCATTGGCGCAGTCCTGCAACATCTATTTCTGGTCGGTGGCCATGGGGACCTGGCGCGCCTACAAGGACACGCCGCAGGAGAACATCATCCAGGATTGGGCGAAGTCCCTCGGATTCGGGTCGGCGACGGGGATCGATCTCACCGCCGAAGCTGATGGAACCGTCCCCACCAGAGAGTTGTTCGAGGAGTGGGCCGCCTACCAGTTGGAGAACCCGGACCAGCCTCCGCTACTGGAGCCGAACCGTCTCGAGCTGGCCAGCCCATGGCTCGGCGGTGATCTGGTCGACATGGCGATTGGTCAGGGCGCCTTCACCGCTACCCCGCTCCAGGTGGCTGTCTCCTATGCGGCGCTCGTCAACGGGGGCACGATCATGGAGCCTCGGGTTGTAAGGGAGGTGGTCGATGCTGACGGAAATGTCGTGTTCGAGCCGGAGTCTCGGCTGGTGGGCACCGTCGACATCGATCCCGCCACCCGTGCCTCGCTGCTCACCGACCTCAACCGGGTCGTCACCGGGGGCACCGCGGCCAGGGCCTTCCTCGACTTTGGGCCCGGTTTGGACAACATCGGGGGGAAGACCGGGACCGGGCAGACGTCGAAGAACCGGGACAATCATGCTTGGTTCGTCGGCGTGGCACCGATCGATGATCCCAAGTACATCGTGGTGATCCTGATCGACGAGGGTGGGTCCGGAGGCCGGGTGGCCGCCCCGGTCGGACGTCACATCATGCAATACCTGATGGGCAACGAGCCGACCCCGATCGTCGAAGGCGACCCGGCCGACTGATGGCGGTGCTCAACCGTCTCCGTGAGGTGGCCGTCGATCGGCGCAACAATCGTTCCGACCAAGTCTTGTTCGGGACGATGCTGGCCTTGTCGGGGTTTGGCCTGTTGATGATCTACTCAGCCACCCGGAGCGCAGGCTCGGTATCGATGGAGAGGCAGATGATCTTCGTCGCCGCCGGGCTCACCATCTATCTGATCTCCTCCAACATCGACTACCGGGAGTACAAGGCGATCATCCCCTGGGTCTCGCTTGCGGTGCTGATTGCCTTGATCGCGGTGTTCTTGACCGAACCCGTAAAGGGGGCTCGACGCTGGATTGACTTCGGCTTCTTCAAGCTCCAACCAGCGGAGTTCGCCAAGGTGGTGGTGATCGTGTTGTTGGCGGTGCTCCTGTCCCCGCACACCCGCGACGAGATCGGACGTCGCAATCTCCGCTGGACCCACATCTTTCAGGCGCTGGCGGTGGTGGCCCTGCCCGCGGTCCTGATCTATCTCGAGCCGGATCTGGGGACCACCATGGTGTTCGGGTTCATCCTGTTCATCATGTTGTTCGTCGCTGGTGCCACCTGGCGTCAACTCGTGGCCCTAGCCACTGCGACCACGCTGGGGATTTTCGTCACCTTGCAACAAGGGTGGCTCGCTGACCATCAGCTCAACCGGATCCGGGTCCTGGTCGATCCGACCGTGGAACCGCTTGGAATCGGATACCAACTCGCGCAGTCAAAGATGGCCGTCGGCTCCGGTCAGCTCTTTGGTCGAGGGCTGTTCCAAGGAACCCAAACCAATTTCGAGTATGTCCCCGAACAGGAGACCGACTTCATCTTCACCGCGGTGGGGGAACAGCTCGGCTTCATCGGCGCCATCCTCGTGATCGCCGCCTTCTCGGTGATCATCTGGCGGTTGCTGGTGATCGCAGCCAACGCCCGTGACCGGTTCGGCGCCCTCATCGCCGCCGGGATCGCGGCGATGGTCGTATTCCATGTCTTCGTCAATGTGGGGATGACCATCGGCATCATGCCGGTCACCGGGATCCCGCTGCCGTTCTTGTCCTCGGGTGGGTCCTTCTACATGTCGATGACGCTGGCCCTCGGAGTCGCCAATTCGATCTGGCTGCTGCGAACACCGGTCCCGGGCGAGAACCAACTGTCTTAATGGCCGCCCAGTGAGCGAAGCGAGCATTTCTCCCCCCAGTGAACGGAGTGAGCGTTGGGGGGAGAGCCGGCGAAGCCGGGAGGGGGGCGCCGCAGGCGAGGGGGAGTACCGCTGAAGGCGGGGAGGGGGGCTACTCGAGTCGCGAATCAGCGTCTACGCTCGCCAGCCATGTACCGGAGGAGTCATGATGGTTGGGTCGAGGTCATCTGCGGGCCGATGTTCTCCGGTAAGAGCGAGGAGTTGATCCGGAGGGTGACCCGCTCTCAGATCGCACGGATCCCGGTCCAGACCTTCAAGCCAAAACTGGACGACCGCTACGCCAATGACGAAGTGGTGTCGCATTCGAGCCTCAAGGTGGGGGCCACCCCGGTTCAGACCTCCGATCAGTTGTTGAGGGCAATCGACGACGTAACCCAAGTGATCGGAATCGACGAGGGTCAGTTCTTCGATCAGGGCCTGGTGGAGGTGGTCGAACAGCTTGCTGCTGCCGGCAAGCAGGTGATCGTCGCCGGGTTGGACACCGACTATCTCCGTCGCCCGTTCGAGCCGATACCCACCCTTTGTGACCGGGCCGAATACGTGACCAAGGTGCTCGCGGTTTGTCACAAATGTGGTGGGCCCGGGATGTACACCCAACGAATCGTGCAGTCCGACGACCTCGTGGTGCTCGGCGCCGAGGGCTCATACGAGGCCCGGTGCCGGAGGTGTTATGACCCGTCCGAACCGGAGCAACCTGAGCTCGGCCTGGTGGTGGGATAGGTGAAGGCCCGGCATTCTGGTATCCTTCAGAAGTCCGCCAGACGCGACAGCTTTCCCTTTCTCGGAGTGTCTCGTTGATGAACACCCTTGCGCGCCTGCACTCAGGTGCGACTCGAATCGATGTCCAAGACAACCGCACCCAACATGGGCGGATGTCTCGCCGCTGTCTGGTCGATGTTGTTGTTGACGACAGATTCCCCGCCAGGAATCGGGCCCGGTCTGTCGTCTTGTCCAGATTCCAGAGGAGTGAAACCCTATGGCTCTCTTCCGTCGAAAGAGCCCGCAGATTGTCCGCAAGTCCTCCGCGGAGGGCACAGTCGAGGAGCGAAAGACCCTTCGAGTAAAGGGTCAACGGGTCGAGGTCACCCGGGTCGAAGCCAGGCCGGGACCTTCGAAAGCCCGCAAAGAGAAGAAGCGGCAGCCGTCGCAGTCGTCTCATGGCCGCAACGGGCTGAGCACGACCCGAACCCGATCCAATCGCCCCATGGACGACGAGTTGATCGTCCCGGTCGAGACCGCCCGCAAGCAGATGCTGGTCCGGGTGGCTCGAGGCCAGACCCAAATGGTGATTCTCGAGGGCCCGGTCCTGGTCGAGCATTATGTAACGCGTCAGGAGTCGAATTCGGTCGCGGGCAACATCTATCTGGCGAAGGTGCGCAACGTGCTCCCGGGGATGGAAGCCGCCTTTCTCGACTTCGGTGCTCCCAAGAACGGTGTCCTCTATGCATCCGATGTTGCCGCTACGGGCAACGGGAGCGGGCGATCCAACAAGCGGATCGAGAACGTACTCAAGGAAGGTGACGAGGTCTTGGTCCAGGTGACCAAGGATGCGATGGGTGCCAAGGGCGCTCGTTTGACCGGCATCCCCTCGCTTCCGGGCCGATATCTGGTTCTGGTGCCCGAGTCGGACAGCGTCGGGATCAGCCGCCGTCTTCCGGATGAGGATCGCTCACGTCTCCGTGACGTCATCAACAAGGTTCGTCCTGCCGGCTACGGAGTGATCGTGCGCACGGCTGCCCTTCACGCCAGCGCCGAGGAATTGGCAGCCGACATCTCCCGTCTTCTCAAGATCTGGAACCAGATCCAAGAGGATGCCGCCGAGAGTCGCGCTCCGAGAATGGTGCATGAAGAGCCTGAGCTTCTGATCAAGGTGATCCGTGAGCATTTCACCGCCGACTTCCGCAAGTTGCTCATCGATGACAACGCCGCATACGAGACGGTCATCGGGTATCTGAGGGCAACCGCTCCCGACCTCGTTTCCAAGGTGCAGCTCTACGAGGACACCGTCCCCCTCTTCGAGCGTTATCACGTGGACGACCAATTGAAGAAAGCCCTCGATCGCAAGGTCTATCTGCCTTCCGGGGGCCATCTGGTCATGGACCGCACCGAGGCGCTCACCGTCATCGACGTCAACACCGGGAAGTTCGTCGGTTCATCAACACTCGAGGACACCGTTCTCCACAACAACCTGGAGGCGGCAGAGGAGATCGGGCGCCAGCTGCGACTCCGCGATATCGGTGGGATCATTGTTATCGACTTCATCGACATGGAGTCGATCGAGAACCAACAGAAGGTCCTCAGGAGACTCAAAGAGACCCTGGCCAAGGACAAGACCCGAACCCAGGTGTTCGAGGTCTCCCATCTCGGTCTGGTCGAGATGACGCGCAAGAACGTCTCCGCCGGCCTCCTCGAGCACTTCTCATCGAAGTGTGAGGCTTGCTCGGGCCGTGGGGTCATCATCCATGAGCATGTGATCGAGGCCGAGGACTTGATGACCGAGATTGCCATCGGCGATTTCGATTAATGCAAGTCCTACGTTTTACGTTGCACGTTCCAGCGAATACCATCTAGCACTCGAATCCCTTCCAAGAGGTTTATCCATGTACGCCATCATTCGCGCCGGCGGCAAGCAGGCCAAGGTGCAATCGGGTGATGTGATCGACATCGAGCGGGTCAAAGGCGACTC
>DATDPT010000075.1:0-16627 GCA_035292605.1 Acidimicrobiia bacterium | reverse complement strand
GAAGAAATACGCCGCGTATTCGACGAACAGAACCGGGTAGATCGCCATGTCGACCCAAGACGTCAGCCAACTCCACCATCCTTCCTGGAATCCCCAGAAAGGCCCGAGAGCCCTCTTCACCCAGTAGTAGTAACCACCCTGTCAGCGGTCGAATCTAGATACGGCGCTGTCGGCGCGGAGCCGATTCGGCTGGTTTCTTGAATCAGTGCTCAACGGTACGTTCTCCTTACGAACGAACGTTCGTTTGTGATAGGCTAAGCCATCCATGAGCCCTGAAGAACGGTTCCAGTCCATCGTCGACGCCGAGGACAAGATCGAGCCCACCGACTGGATGCCGGACGCCTATCGCAAGACCCTGATCCGTCAGATCGCCCAACACGCCCATTCCGAGGTCATCGGGATGCAGCCCGAGGGCAACTGGATAAGCCGGGCCCCCACGTTGCATCGCAAGGCGATCCTGATGGCAAAGGTGCAGGACGAGGCCGGGCACGGTCTCTACCTCTACTCGGCCGCCGAGACCCTGGGAGTGACGAGGAACGAGCTCCAGGAGCTGCTCCACCAGGGAAAGCACAAGTACTCCTCGATTTTCAACTACCCGACATTGAATTGGGCGGACATCGGCACCATCGGGTGGCTTGTCGACGGGGCCGCCATCACCAATCAGGTCATGCTCACCCGTTGCTCGTACGGCCCCTATGCCCGGGGCATGGTTCGCATCTGTAAGGAGGAGTCGTTCCACCAACGGCAGGGCTATGAGCTGTTGATCAAGCTCTGCCAGGGGAGTGACGAGCAGAAGGCACTCGCCCAGGACGCCCTCGACCGATGGTGGTGGCCTTCCCTGATGATGTTCGGCCCTCACGACACCGAGTCCCCGCATACCGAGCAGTCGATGGCATGGAAGATCAAGAGGGTCTCCAACGACGATCTTCGCCAGCAGTTCGTCGACATGACGGTTCCCCAGGCGGACTACCTCGGGCTCCGCATACCCGACCCGGGTCTGCGATGGAACGAAGCACGTGGTCACTACGACTTCGGGGAGATCGATTGGGACGAGTTCTGGACCGTGGTGCGAGGTGACGGGCCGATGAACCGGGAGCGACTCACCCACAAGGTCGACGCCTGGCAGGAGGGAGCCTGGGTCAGGGAGGCTGCCCTCGCCTACGCCGAGAAGCGGGCTGGCCGCAGCGCCGCCTGAGTGGAGCGACATGACCTATGAAGTCCCGGTTGCCCCCGGGGAGAGCGCCGATATCGAAACCAGCACCGAGATCACTGGTGGTGTCTGGCCGATGTGGGAGGTGTTCGTTCGGGCCCGGCGCGGGGTTTCCCACGTCCACATCGGCAGTCTTCATGCCCCTGACTCCGAAACCGCTCTCCAGAACGCCCGGGACGTCTATACCCGAAGGGGAGAGGGCGTCAGCGTTTGGGTGGTGCCGAGCCGCGAGGTTCGCGCCTTCGAGCCCGACGATGCCGTCGATTACGTCGAGGCCAACGAGAAGGTCTACCGGATGGCGACCACCTATGAGATCCCCGAGGAAGTGGGGCAGATGTGATCGAGTCTCCGGTCTCGACTCTCGAGTCTCGAGCCTTCACCTGGCTCCTCGCCCACGCCGACGACAACATGGTCCTCGCCCAGCGGCTTGGGGACTGGATCTCGCGAGCTCCCGAGCTCGAAGAGGACATTGCCCTGGGAAACATCGCCCTCGACCATGTTGGCGTGGCCCGTGCCTTGTACACATTGGCGGGGGCCGTCGAGGGGCGGGGCCGCGACGAAGACGACCTGGCGATGTTCCGCAACGAGCGTGAGTACCTGAACCTGTTGTTGGTCGAGCAGCCCAACGGGGACTTTGCTCACACCATGGTCCGCCAATTCCTCTTCGACTGCTACCAGCTGCAACTGTGGGACGACCTGTCGAGGGCCGACGATGTGGAGCTGGCCGGGATCGCAAGCCGCGCCCTCAAGGAGGCGCGTTATCACTTCAGGCACTCTTCGGGATGGGTCATCCGCCTCGGGGACGGGACCGAGGAATCCTCGCGGCGCGCTCAGGCCGGCGTGGATGCCCTGTGGCAGTACACCGACGAGATGTTCCAAGGTGACACCGCCGGCTACCGGGTCGCCTGGGAGCGAGCAGTGATGGCAGTCCTTGCCGAGGCCGGGCTCGCCATTCCCGAGGACCCCTATCAGCGCACTGGAGGTCGGCAGGGCCTGCACAGCGAGCATTTGGGCTTCCTCCTAGCCGAGTTGCAGTGGATGCAACGCTCCTACCCGGGGCTGAAATGGTGAGGGGAGCCGTGCTCATCGACATGGACCGAGCCCGCGAGATCGTGGGCATGGTGGTCGACCCCGAGATCCCCGTGCTCACCATCGCCGAGCTCGGGATCCTGCGCGATGTGGTCGTGGAGGAGGGACGGGTGGTGGTGACGATCACCCCGACCTATTCCGGCTGCCCCGCTATGCGCCAGATCGAGGACGACATCCGGTCTCATCTCGCCGAGGCCGGGTTCGAGCGGGTCACGGTGACGACCATCCATAGCCCGGCGTGGACCACCGACTGGATCGGGCCCGAGGCAAACGCCAAGCTGGCGGCCTTCGGGATCGCTCCACCCACCTCACCGACCGCCGTGCTCTGTCCCCGGTGTGATGCATCCGGGCCGCGGATGGTGTCGAGATTCGGCTCAACGGCCTGCAAGGCGCTGATGGTGTGTGCCGGATGTGGTGAGCCCTTCGATTGGTTCAAGGAGTTCTGAGGCTCCCGTGAGCTCCGTCGAGTTTCACCCCCTCCGCGTGGTGGAGGTAACACCCCTGACCGATGAGTCGGTCGCGGTGACCTTGGACGTGCCCCCGCATTTGGTCCCGGTCTTCACCTACCTCCCCGGCCAGCACGTGACAATCCGGGCGGAGGTGGATGGCGAGGATCTGCGCCGCTCCTATTCCATCTGCGCCAACGCCAACGGGGGCAAGCTCCGCGTCGGAATCAAACGTCTTGCTGGTGGCGCTTTCTCCACGTGGGCGACCAACCGTTTGCGGGCAGGTGACACCGTTGGTGTGATGCCCCCGGTGGGCGAATTCACCATCGAGCCCGACCCGGGTGTGGCCCGGCATCGGGTTGCGATCGTCGCCGGTTCGGGAATCACCCCGGTCCTGTCGCTGGTCTCGACGACTTTGGAATCGGAGCCGGGCTCGTCGTGGACCGTCCTGTTTGGCAACCGCACCGTCAACAGCGTGATGTTCCTCGAGGAGTTGGAAGCCCTCAAGGACCGATATCCCGCCCGGCTGCAACTCTTTCATATGCTCAGCCGCGAGGGATCCGATCTGCCGATGCTGTCAGGCCGGATCGACACCGGCAAGATCGAGGTTGTCCACGGCAAGCTTCTCGGTGGGCGCGAGGTGAGCGGTTGGTATCTGTGCGGGCCCTACGACTTGGTGATGATGGCCCGTGACACCCTCAGCAGGCTTGGCGTGGGTGAGGACCGGATCCATGACGAGTTGTTCTTCGCCGGGCCGGTCGATCTGTCCACGCTCCCGCCCGAACCGCCACCCGGCGAGGGCTCGGTCCATTTGACGGTCATTCTCGACGGGCGTGCCGTCGACACACTGATGACCCCGGAAACCTCGATCCTCGACGCAGCTCTTCGGGTTCGATCCGAGCTGCCTTTCTCATGCAAGGGAGGTATGTGCGCCACCTGCAAGGGACGGATCGAGGAGGGTGAGGTGACCATGGACAAGAACTACGCCCTGGTCGATTCGGAGATCGAAGCCGGTTTTGTGCTCACCTGTCAGTCGCATCCGATCGGGGAACGAGTCGTCGTCCGTTACGACCACCGCTGATGGTGACCGCCCGCAACACCCGCCAGGATGTCGTGGAGGCCGCTGGGCGTCTCTTTGCCGAGAAGGGCTATCACGGCACCTCGATGCGTGACCTGGGCCGGGAGCTGGGCCTTCTCGGATCTTCCCTCTATGCCCATGTCGAGTCCAAACAGGACCTGTTGGTTCACGTCGTGGAGGAGGGCGCCCATTTGTTCCAGGCCTCGGCTTCAGCTGCGCTTGCAGCTGGTGGCGCACCAGGCGGACAATTGCGTCAGCTGATCGCGGGCCACATCGGTGTGGTGTTGGGCAATCGAGATGTGGTCCGCACCTATCTCAACGAGGCACGAATGCTCGATGCCGAGCATCGGAGCCGTGTGATTGCGGCGAGAGACACCTATGAGCAGGCTTTCCGCCATGTGATCGCGGCAGGCGTGACGGATGGTTCCTTCCGCTCCGATGTGGATCCGAAGCTGCACTCGATATTCATCCTCTCGATCCTCAACGCCATCGAGAGGTGGTATCGGCCCGAAGGCCGGGTGGGCCGGAATCGCCTGGTAGACGAGGTGAGCGACTTCGCGTTGGCCGCGCTCAAACGCTGACTTCGAACCGGTCGTGTAGGTTGCCGATCCGACCACAGGGAAAGGAGAGGGGATGTCTCATCAAGCGGGTGGCCGCTACAACGGGCCTCCAGCCATGGCGATCGGCGCAATCGTGTTCGCCGGGATAATGATGGCGGTGAATGGGATCTTCTCCGCAATTGCTGGCGTTGTTGCCCTGGCCAAGGACGAGTTCTATGTGGTGCTTCCGAACTACCTGCTCGAGTTGGATGCCACTACCTGGGGATACATCCACTTGATCGTGGGAATCGTGGTGGCGCTTGCCGGCTTCTCGGTCCTTACGGGCAAGACCTGGGCCCGGGTGGTGGGGATCCTGGTGGCGTCGTTGAGCGCGATCGCCAACTTCGCCTTCATCCCCTACTACCCCGTCTGGTCACTCCTGATCATCGCCATCGACGTGGTCGTGATCTGGGCACTGGCGGCCCACGGCCGTCAGATGTCGTCGAGTTAGCTCAGCCGCCGTTCTTGCTCGGGTCTTTGACGGTCCAGGTGCCGTGGCTGGCGATCAGCTTGGACAGGTCACCCTCGCCCAACTTCTCTCTGGCGGTGTCGATCTGGGCTGTCATCTGGGACTCGTAGGTGGGCCGCTTCACACTGCGGAAGATCCCAAGTGGAGTGGGCCCATAGGGGCCATGAGAGAGACGGCTCAGCGCGAAAGCGATCGAGGGATCGGGCCGTGTCGGGTCATGGACCAGAATCGCACCGGGGTCCACCGACGAGCTGTCGACGACGGTCGCCTGCCCGTTGCGCAACACAACTGCCTTGGCGCCCTCGTCGAACACGATCGGTTTGTCGGGCTCGAGATCGATGCGGTTGTGGACCCTCTCCTCCTTGCCCGTCAACTGGATGAACGCCTTGTCGTTGAACACGTTGCAGTTCTGATAGATCTCGATGAAGGCCGAGCCCTCGTGCTCATAGGCAGCGCGAAGGATCCCTTCCGTGTGGTTGCGATCCATGTCGAGGGTGCGAGCCACGAACGAGGCTTCGGCGCCAAGCGCCAGCGACACCGGGTTGAAGGGGTAGTCGATGGAACCGTACGGGGTCGACTTGGTCTGCTTGCCCAACTCGGAGGTTGGTGAGTACTGACCCTTGGTCAGACCGTAGATCTGGTTGTTGAACAACAGGATCTTCAGGTTGATGTTGCGCCGCAGGGCATGGATCAAATGGTTGCCACCGATCGAGAGACCGTCACCGTCGCCGGTGATGACCCAGACCGATAGCTCGGGGCGAGTGCTGGCTATGCCAGAGGCGATGGCCGGTGCTCGACCATGGATCGAGTGCATCCCGTAGGTATTCATGTAGTAGGGGAACCGGGATGCGCAGCCGATGCCCGAGACGAACACGAACTCCTCACGGGGACGGCCCAACCCGGCGAGAAACTGCTGGACCGAAGCCAGGATGGTGTAGTCCCCGCAACCGGGGCACCACCGGACCTCCTGATCGGTCTGGAAGTCGGCACGGGTGTACGTCGGGGCGGTCATTTGATCATCTCCAGGATCTTCTCTTCGATCTCCGCGACCTTGAACGGCTCTCCGGCCACCTTGTTCAGGCCTTTGACGTCGAGCAGGAACTCGGACCGGATCACCCTTCGCAGCTGACCGGTGTTCAGCTCGGGGATCAGGATCTGTTTGTAGGAATTGAGAACTTCGCCGAGGTTCGTCGGCAGCGGGTTGAGGTAACGCAGGTGGGTGGTCGCCACCTTCCGCCCACCCAGGCGAACCCGACGGGCGGCGGCCCGGATCGAGCCATAGGTCGACCCCCAACCCAGAACCAGGATCTCGGCATCGATGTCGCCGTTGACCTCGATCCGAGGTATGTCGTTGGCGATGTTGGCCACCTTCCAGGCCCGGGTATCGGTCATCAACTGGTGGTTGGCCGGCTCGTAGGACACGTTCCCCGTGATGGCCTCCTTCTCCAGGCCCCCGATCCGATGCTCCAGCCCGGGTGTGCCCGGAATCGCCCAGGGGCGGGCGAAGGTGTCGACGTCACGCATGTAAGGGAGGAAGACGCCGTCGGGCCCGTTGGGGTACTTGGCGAACGCGACCGGGATCGGCTCCAGGCTCGTCACGTCGGGGAGCTTCCAAGGCTCGGAGCCGTTGGCGATCTGGTTGTCACTGAGCAGCAATACCGGTGTCATGTACTTGAGGGCAAGTCGGGCGGCCTCGATCGCCATCCCGAAGGCATCACTCGGTGAGGCGGCTGCGATCACCGGGATCGGTGACTCGCCGTGACGCCCGTAGAGCGAGAACAGGAGATCGGACTGCTCTGGCTTGGTGGGCAGGCCGGTCGAGGGGCCACCACGCTGGACGTTGATCACGATCAGCGGGAGCTCCATCATGAACGCCAGCGAGATCGACTCGCTCTTCAGGGCGATTCCAGGCCCGGAGGATCCGGTAACCGCGAGATTCCCGGCGAAAGCGGCGCCGATGGCGGAGCCCACGCCCGCGATCTCGTCCTCCGCCTGGAAGGTGCGCACGCCGAAGTTCTTGTGACGAGCTAACTCGTGGAGGATGTCGGAGGCCGGGGTGATCGGGTAGGACCCATAGAAGAGAGGCAATCCCGACAGCCTGGACGCTGTGATCAGACCCCAGGCCAGCGCCGAGTTCCCGTTGATGTTGGTGTAGGTCCCGGGCTCCAGGGCAGCGGGCTTGACCACAAAGGTGGTTCTGGCCGCTTCGGTTGCCTCACCCAAGGTGTACCCAGCCTGGAAGGCGGCGATGTTGGCTGCCGCCACCTCAGGCGTTTTGGCGAACTTCTTCCGTGCCCAGTCGATGGTCGGCTCGGTGGGGCGGTGGAATAGCCAGGCCAAGAGGCCGAGGGCGAGGAAGTTCTTCGAGCGAAGGACGCTCCGCCCGCTCACACCGGAGTCCTTGACGGCCTCCTTGGTGAGCTCGTCCATCGGGACTGCGATCACCCTGTAGCCATCGAGGGTCCCGTCCTCGATGGGGTTGGCCTTGTAACCGGCCTTGGCCAGGTTTCGCTCATCAAAGGCGTCGGTGTTGACGATCAGGGTGCCACCCTGACGAAGGTCGATCAGGTTCTTCCTGAGAGCCGCCGGATTCATGGCCACCAGGCAATCGGGTTGGTCTCCGGCGGTCAGGATGTCGAAATCGGCTATTTGGACTTGGAAACTGGATACCCCGGGCAAGGTCCCGGCTGGGGCCCGAATCTCTGCTGGGAACGAGGGCAGGGTTGCCAGGTCGTTCCCGAACAAGGCACTGGCGTCGGTGAATCTCGATCCGGCCACCTGCATCCCGTCACCGGAGTCTCCGGCGAATCGGATGACGACCTTGTCGAAAACCTCGGTATTGGCGGTTACAGGTTCTGCCGTGGCGATCTGCTCAGCCACTTTGGGTTCACTTCCTTATTGGTTTGTCTTGCTTATCGGTTTGTCTTGGCGCGCGCACGCCCGAGCTATTGAACACCTGGTTCTGGCGAAAGGCGCGGAATCTCGGTGGCTCGCTCAACCTATTTTATCGACCCCAAGGGCTACCCAGGTTTATCGATTGCTGGCCGGAACCCGACCATGGCGCTGGATTCCAGTTCTCGCCCGAATCGCAGGAGCGCCGGCTCCGAGCCCATCGGGCCGATTGCCTGGAGCGAGACCGGTGGAGCTCCTCGGCCCAGCAAGGGCATGGCCAGCGCGGGGTGCAGGGTGTGGTTGACCAACGCCGTGAACCAGGAGAGCACCACCCGGTGGTGCAGGTCTCCGATGGTGTCGACACCGATGACCTTGCGCATTACGGGCACGGTTGGCGTGATGAGCAGGTCGACCGTGTTGAAGGCATCGGCCAAGCTGCTGCGGATCATCTGCTGCCAGGCATGGCCGGTCTGTGACTCCTCGTCGGTGACACTGGCACAGTCCTCGAGTCTCGCCGCCACATCGTCTCCGTAGGGGAGGCCCTTCGCCCGAAACCCGCGGTGCACGTCGGTGACCTCGGCGGCGATGGCGAGGATGATCTCGCGGCCCGGCAACACATCGGGAAGGCGCAAGGGCTGCACGTCATGTCCGAGGTCTCCGAGCTGCCCGATGACTGTGCTGAAGGCCGAATCGACCTGGTCGTCCATCGGCGCCTGGTCGAGCCAGGGCTGTGGGATCCCGATTCGCAGCCGGCTGGGGCCGGACTCAGTCGTGTTGTCACCCGACATCACCCGGTAGGCGGTGTCGAGGTTCTCGATGGAATCCGCCAGGGGGCCCACAGTGTCGATGGAGGCAACCAGTGGAAACACTCCATCCAGCGGGATCCTGCCGTAGGTGACCTTGAGGCCGAAGCAGCCGCAGAGTGCGGCCGGGACGCGGACCGAGCCTCCGGTGTCAGTGCCGATGGCGATGGGCGTGATGGCCGCTGCCACCGCCGCCGCGGACCCACCGGAGGACCCGCCAGGAGAGGTGGCTCGATCCCAGGGGTTGCGGACGGGGCCGAAGTGGGGGTTCTCGCTGGAGAACCCGAAGGCGAACTCGTGAAGCCCGGTGCGGCCGACGATCACCGCCCCGGCCTGCTCCAATCGCTCCACTGCAGGTGCGCTCCTGATTGCGTCGTGGCGGTAGAAGGCCGATCCGCAGGTCGTCACCCGGCCCTGGCGATCGATCAGATCCTTGAGGGCGACCGGGACCCCGGCCAGGGGCGCGTTGTACTCCCCGCTTTCGACGGTGACATCGATCTCGCTGGCCCGGGCCAAGGCCTGCTCGTCATCGATGTGGGTGAATGCGTTGAGAGCGGCCTGGGTGGCGTGCGCTGCATCGAGCGCCTCTTGAACTCGGTCAACAGCAGAGACACCAAACACGTAGGCGACGCTAGCGAGGCCACGGTCGGCCTCACTCGATGACGAGCCCGGTGCTGTTCGGCACGAGCGAGATCCACACCTGGCCAGGCGGGACCTGGATCGTGTTTCCATTCATGTCTATGAGCCTGAACCACTGGGTTATGTCGTCGCGCTGCCAGGTGCCTTCGACCACTTTGCCCTCTGCGAATACATAGGCCAGCCCGGTCCCCGCAGTCCGGCTGGCGGGCAGGTTTCCGACCGAGTACTGCTCTACGAACAGGGCGACGAGGACCGGGAAGCCGATCTGGCCCTCCAGGCCATCCTCGGTGCGCCAGTTGGACACGTTCCCGCCGAGTGTGCGCAGCCATGTTGCGCTTGCCGCATCCCATGTCCACTCAACAGGGTTGCCCAGGAAGTTGATCGAGACCCGGCTCGCAGTTCGTGCGTCGGCGCGCATAGGGCCGAACTCCCACATCGCGCCGTCGATCGGCAAATCCGGGTAGCCGCGTGAGTTGGCGTATTCGCGCAACAGGACTGTGTTGGCGAAGAGGTTGTGGGGAGCCCGCCGACCCGAGACGCGGAAGGTGGCCGGCTCAACCTCCCCGATGAGATGGATGCCAACTGAGCTGATCATGCTCTGCACCCAGCTTTGGGCGCCGGAGATGGCCAGTGTTGGCTCATTGAAGAAGGCGAGAAGAGTCTGGTCGGTGGGGCGGCCGGATCGCATCGGCCCCAGAAACTCGGAGTCACTCTGTTGCCACATCGAGATGAATCGGGTCACGCCTTCCACCATGAGCTCGATGACCGCGTCGGCATCCTCGATGCCTGAATGCGGCCTGGCGTTGAGATGGTTGTCGATCTTCACAGCGAGGAGTCTGCGGTTGAGCAGGGCCGGGTCGTCGACCGCAAGCCCGTTGATCTGAGAGGTCGTTCCAGATGTGGTCGTCGTTTCGGCGGCCGTGGTAGTGGTGGCAAGGGTCGTGGTGGTCGAGGTGGTTGACGTCGTCTCTGGGACTTCCGGGTCGGCGTTTGCCGCTATGAAAATCACTGCGCCGACGCCCAGGAGGACCACTACCAGCGCTACCGACAGGAAGACCCTGGAGCGCACAAGCTGAGAAATTCTCGACCACATCGGCGGCAGGGTATCGGTCTGCGCTGCCTACACCGTCAATACCCCTCCGGTGATCGGAAGATGAGGCAGAGCCGTCTCCGGCTCATTGATGGAGACCGCGAGCTCGATCCCCTCGGCGTTGGAGCGAAGAACATAGAGGGCGTCGATGTTGATCCCGGCATCCGCGATGAGACGGGTGAGGCGGGCCAGCTCCCCGGGGCGGTGCGGAAGTTGGGCGGTCAGGACCATGTGCTCTTCGTTGTGGAGTGCAGCCTCCCTCAAGACCCGACGGGTGGTGGCGGCGTCGTCGACGATCAGCCGCACCGTGCCTTCCCCGTTGGTCCCGTAAGCGGCCAGGGCCTCGATGTTGACCCCGAAGGCGGCCAGGGCTTCGGTGAGTGAGGCGAGTCGGCCCGGACGGTTCTCCATCTGGACGACGAACTCGGTCATGTATTCGACTCTACGCCTACTTGGTGGGCATGTGCCCGAAGAGCGGGTCGGGCGGCTCGACCCTTCCCCGGCTCGCCAGGTAGCGGTGCCAGATCAGCCGGGCGGCCACGGCTCGCACCGGGCGCCATGGCGCGGAGAGGATCTCCAGTTCCTCAGGGCTGGGGATCGCCCCGATGCCGAGCGCCTCCATCACACCGACCTGAAGGGCCCGGTCCCCGACCGGGAAGACGTCGGGCAGCCGAAGAGCGGAAAGGAGGTAGGCGTCGGCGGTCCACAGCCCGATCCCCTTGATCGCCACCAGCATCGATCGAGCCTCCGTCTCGGCAAACTCTCGCAGCGCAGTCAGTTCCAGCTCGCCGGTGAGCACCGCATCGGCGAGCCCAAGCAGGTACCCCGATTTCTGACGGGTGAGCCCGATCGATCGCAGCCCATCGTCGCCCGCCCCGAGGATCGTCTCGGGCATCACCGCGCCCAGCAGTTCCCTGAGGCGCCGGAACATGGCGGCACCCGACTCCAGCGAGACTTGTTGTTCCAGGATCAGGAGCACGAGCGTGGAGAATCCCGGCTCCCGCTGCCAGAACGGTGGCAGTCCTCGCTCGTGCAGAATGAGCCCCAAGGCCGGGTCCTCGTCGCCGAGCAGAGTGGCCGCCTCCCCGAAGGTGTGCCCGTCGAGGTGGGTGACTCGTGGCCACAACATGTCCCGAGGAATCGGTCCCAGCGTCCTCGAGTCGGCTCGGGTCACGTTCGAGTTGTCCGACATGACCCATGCTTCGTTGTCACCGAGGACACGGTTTCCGACCACTTCCCCCGGCCCTGCCGCCATTCGCTTGACCAACCAGAAGCCATGGCGGTCGGGGTGGGGGAACACGACGACCTCGCCGTTCACAGGCGGGCGCGAGTCGGTGGCCACGAATTCCTGGCCCGGCACGAGGCTGGGGAGCATCGACTCCTCGGCCACTCGAAACCTGCGCATTGACATGGTCAGGGGAGGGTATGGTCGGAAAGGCATGTCGACCAACAAGGAGTCTCAATGCGCCAGCTAACCGTCGCCCACGCCCACTGCGACCTCTACTGCGGGGTCTATGACCCGGCCCAGGCCAAGATCGAGGCGATGTCGGTGCTGAAGATCGCCGAGAAGTACGCGACTTCAGACGACGAGGTCTTCAAGGCGAGGGCGATCACCCTCAAAGAAGAACGGGCTGAAGACGTCAAGCACCACCTGATGGTGCTGTGGGCCGACTTCTTCACCGCAGAGCATCGGGAGCAGTTCCCCACCCTCGACGATCTCTTCTGGCGGGCCATCCACCAGGCTGGCGACGCCAAGAAGTCGGTCGACCCCGAGGATGGTCGCAAGTTGATCGCCCTCATCGACGAGATCGGTGACATCTTCTGGCAGACCGAGAAGGCGAAGGGGATGGGGGTCTATCCGCCCGCCTAGCCCGACGGCTCGGACGGCCGGTTCAGCACGGCCGTGACCTTGGACTTGACTCCGTCGACGATCCGCTGCGCCCAGGCGAACTCCTGGCCTATGAGTGCCAGGCCACCCAGGATGGTCAGCACCCCGGGGCCGGGCGTGACGAGCATGACCATGCCGGCCAGAATGAGGATGAAACCACCCACTACTCGTGCAATCCGGATCATGAGAGGGAAGGTAGCCGCAGCTGGAGAATGAGCGAATGAGGGTTCACCCTGATTCGACCCCGGCCACCGCTCCGGAGTTTCAGTTAGTCGAGGGCGTCGCCCTCCAACTTCAGGAACAATGGCTCGACCGTCCCCAGAGCGTTCCCCGCTTCGACGGCGGGCCGTTCCCAGGTTTCGACCTCGCCTGATAGACCGAGCATCTCGCCGACTCGGGGCGTGGTGAACGGGAGATATGGGGACAGGGCGACTCTGATCCCCGAGATCGCCTGAATAGCGGTCCATAGGATCGTCTCGGCACGTTTTGGGTCGTCCTTGACCACCTTCCAGGGGGCGTTGGCATTGAGATATACGTTGACCTCAGTGGCTGCATCCATGGCGGCGCGGAGACCGGCTCGCAGCTCCACAGCCTCGATGTGCGCGGCCACCGCCGTCAGCGCCTCGTCCACGCCCGCCAGCAGCGCCTGGTCCTCACCGGTCAGCTCGTCCGGTTTGGGCACCTTCCCATCGAAGCTGTTGGTCGTGAGGGAGAGGACCCGATTGACCAGGTTGCCCCAGGTGGCGACCAGCTCGTCGTTGATCCGGCGGATGATCTCCTCGTCGCTGAGGTCGGTGTCGTTCTGCTCGGGGAGCACCGAGGCGATGGCGTAACGCAGCGCGTCGGGTTGAAGCCGCTCCGCATACCAGCCGATGGACCGGCCCACCCCCTTCGACTTCGAAGCTTTGGCCCCTTTGAAAGTGATGTACTGGTTGGCCGGGACGTCGGTGGGCAGGTTGAGCCCTCCGTACCCGAGCAGCATTGCGGGCCAGATCACCGTGTGGAACGGGATGTTGTCCTTACCGACGAAGTAGTACGACTCGGCCTCCGGGTCTTCCCACCACCTGCGCCACGCCTCGGGCTCGCCGCCGAGCTGCGCCCACTCCTTCGCGGCCGACAGGTACCCGATGACGGCGTCGAACCAGACGTAGATCCGCTTGCCGGGCCCGAGGTCGTCGACCGGGACCTCGACACCCCACTCGATGTCGCGGGTGATTGCCCGATCCGGCATCCCCTCTTCGATCATCCCCAGCGCCCAGTTCCTCACGTGACGTCGCCAGGTGCTCTTGGTTTCCAACCACGCCTTGAGCGCCTCGGCAAATTCCGGGAGCCGGAAGAAGTAGTGCTCGGTCTCTCGCAGCACCGGGGTGGCCCCACTGAGCTGGGATCGAGGCGCGATCAGGTCGGTGGCGTCGAGGGTGCGCCCGCAGTTCTCGCACTGGTCGCCACGGGCTTCGGTGTACCCGCAATGGGGGCAGGTTCCCTCGACATATCGATCAGGCAGGAAGCGATCGGCTTCGGGGTCGTAGAACTGGGTCGAGGTGCCTTTGACCAGGTAGCCCTTCTCCAGAAGCCTGAGAAACATGTCCTGGGTCACGGCGTGGTGGTTGGCGGTCATGGTGGTGGTGAACAGGTCGAACGAGATCCCCACCGCCTCCCAGTATCCGAGGATTTCGGCGTGGTATTTGTCGACCACCTCCCGGGGGGTTATGCCTTCCTCGTCGGCGCGGACCGTGATGGGCGTGCCGTGGGCGTCAGATCCCGAGACCATGAGCACGTCGTTTCCGGCGATCCGGTGATACCGGGCGAAGATGTCGGAGGGGAGATAGGCACCGCCGAGATGCCCGAGATGAAGGGAGCCCGATGCGTAGGGCCAGGCCACTGCGACGAGGATGCGACGACTCATTGGAGGTGAGGGTAAACCAGGGGGTGGGGACCGACTGTCGCTATTGAGCTGTCGAGAATCCCGGCTCGGGCACGTGTGGGGTGGCCCGTTCCGCCATCACCACCCCGCCGATGATGAACACTGCCCCGACCAGGATGGCGAGGCTGAGGGTCTCGCTGAGGAAGATCACGGCGAGAAGGACTGCCACCACCGGCACCAGATACCCGGAGACGGCCAGCCGGCTGGCCGGGCTCATCTCGGCCGCGACCAGAAAGGCGGTGAAGGGGATGGTCGTGCCCAGGATGCCGAGGGCGAGGATGAGGATCCAATCGCTGGCCCCGATCTCCGCCGGCGAGGATCCCAAGATCGGGAGCAAAAGGAAGAGGACCAGGGTGGCCGCGGTGAACTGGGGGATAACCAGGGCGTCGCCACCCACCTCCAGGGCGTAGCGCCTGCTCAGAGCACCCCCCACACCGGCCAGGATCACCCCGGCCAGGGAGAACGTCACTCCTCGCCACAGGTTGCCGACCCCGGCCACGGTGTCCCCGCCGATCCCGACCAGGACGGCGGTTCCGGCCAGGGACAGGATCAGCCCGGGCACCGAACGGGGGTTGAACCTCTCTCCGGGCACGATGAAATGGGCGGCGGCGATGGTGAAGATGGGGACCAGGGCGATGAGCAGGCCACCCAGACTCACCGGAAGGTCCTCGAGGGCGATCGTCAGCAGGATCATGGGTATCGCCATGGCAAACGTGCCCAGAATTACCCCCCGCCTCCAAGCCCGACGATCCTTGCTGCGAAACCTCTTCCAGAAGACGAGGACGACGAGCATGACCACCAGGGCGCTGCCAAGTCGGAACGGGAGCATGGTGAAGGTGTCCACCTCTCCTCCGACCAAGGCTCTGGTGACCACTGCACCCGAGCCCCAGCCCAGGATGGCGGCGATCAATGGGGCCCAGGGATTCATCAATCCGGCACGCTAACTGTGAACCGGGTAGTCCTAATAGAAAAGCCCCGGATACCGATAACCTCACCAGTATGACCAAGCGTTCCCTCTCCCTCGTCGCCGTTCTGGCCCTCGTACTGGCCGCCTGCGGGGGGACAACCGAGACCACGACCACCGCCGGCGCCGACAGCACGACCACCTCGCCCCCGGCGGAGGCCGTTCTGCTCAGTTACTCGCTGGCAGACGGCGATGAGTTTCAGTACGAGGTCGGGCTCGACCAGCACATCGATCTCCAGGCTGCCGGAGACGCCTCCGCCATGGGTGGGGAGGAGATGCCAGGCGAGGCATCCGTGGACATCTCGGGAACCGCGGTCTTCACCCACACCGTCGCCGACGGACCCGAGGAGGGAACCTACGAGATCCACATCACCGGTGACTTCCAAGACGTATCTGTGGCAGGCACCATTGACGGCGAGCCGGTCGACTCGAGCGAAGTGCCCGACTTTGCATCCACGGAGCCGGTTGACGTGACAGTGGTGGTCGATGAGCAAGGCAATGTCATCGGCGCCGGCGCTGAGCCCATGGAGGACCCGTTGGGGGGCATTCTCGGCGGACTCGGCTCCCTGGACGGCGGCGCTCCGGCGCCCGGTCTAGACCCCGGTCAGTTCTTCGGGCCCCTCTTCTCCGACGATGAGGTAGCCGTCGGCGACATCTGGTCCGACGAGATCGAGACCCCCGGGTTCGGAGACGAGCCGATCGTGACCAGTGTCACCAACACCATCACGGGGGTGGAGCAGTTCGATGGCGCAGATGTCTATGTGATCGAGACCACCTCGACCACGTCCCCGGTCGAGTTCGATCTCGCTGAGCTCTTCCGTGGCCTGTTCGGAGCCTTCATCCCAGAGGAGGCCACTGCCGAGGAGACCGCAGAGTTCGATGAGCTGATGGGCCAGCTCCGATTCCTGATCAACATCGACGACACGACGGCCAATGGCACCTCGCGTTTCGATGCGGAGGCCGGTGTCGCCCGTCAATCGGAGGTGACCGCGGCGACCCACATCGCGATGGACATGATGATTCCCGATGAGACGACCGGTGAGATGATCGGCTTCCAGATGGATATGACGATCGATCAGGACATCACCTATCACCTGATCTCGGGCCCCGGCGTCTGACGCGGCCCGGGGCCCATTTCTCCCCCCAGTGAACGAAGTGAGCGTTGGGGGGAGCACCGGCGAAGCCGGGGAGGGGGGCATCTCACCACGGGGGAGAAGGGTGCACTCCCTGTACCATTGACCCGGCTGTGACCCTCGCCCCCGCCCGCTCCTCGATCCTGCCCGACCGGATCACGACACCCACCTTGCGCTCCTTCTTGCGCTCGGTGCCCTCGGTGGATGAGGTCGGGGCCTACGAGCGAGTGGCCGCCCTCTCCACCCGTTCCATCAAGCGGGAGTCGAAGCGGGCCGCGCTCGATCTGATCACGCGAATGATCGACCTGACCACTCTGGAGGGGAAGGACACCCCGGGCAAGGTCGCCCAGATGTCGGCGAAGGCGATTCGCCCCGATCCCCTGGACCCCAGCGTCCCCTCCGT